>NZ_JBYLFR010000009.1:0-162218 GCF_057748165.1 Paracoccus sp. NIOT.M2S5SZ12 | reverse complement strand
CCTTTGTCTGGGACTGGTCACGATGGCGACGAGAACATCAAGCGATCGCTGCCATCGCACATCGGAAGTTGCGCATCAATGCGCAACTGTAGTACTAGGCATCATGACCCAGAAAACAGGCCACGCCCTCATCCAGGATTACCTCCGCACGCTGGACAGCAGTCCCGGCGTCTATCGCATGCTGGATGCGAGCCAAGCAGTGCTCTATGTCGGCAAGGCGCGCGACCTGCGCGCGCGGGTGTCGAACTATGCCCGGCCCTCGGGCCATTCGGGGCGCATCGCGCGGATGATCCGTGAGACGGCCTCAATGATGTTCCTGACCACCAACACCGAGACCGAAGCGCTGCTGCTGGAGCAGAACCTGATCAAGCAGCTGAAGCCGCGCTACAACGTGCTTCTGCGCGACGACAAGTCGTTCCCGAACATCCTGGTGGCCAAGTCCCACGCCTATCCGCAGATCAAGAAGCATCGCGGCGCCAAGACCGAGAAGGGCGACTATTACGGCCCCTTCGCCAGCGCGGGCGCGGTGAACCGCACCCTGACCCAGCTGCAGCGCGTCTTCCTGCTGAGGAACTGCACCGACAGCGTGTTCGAGAGCCGCACCCGCCCCTGCCTGCTGTTCCAGATCAAGCGCTGCAGCGCGCCCTGCACCGGGCGGATCAGCGCGCCGGACTACAACGCGCTGGTCAATGACGCGGAACGCTTCCTGCAGGGCAAGACGACCACCATCCAGGCCGATCTGGCACGCGAGATGGCCCAGGCCGCCGAGAACATGGAATACGAGCGCGCCGCCGCCCTGCGCGACCGCATCAAGGCGCTGACGGCCGTGCAGTCGGTGCAGGCCATCAACCCCAAGGGCGTGGCCGAGGCCGACATCGTGGCGCTGCACATGGAGGGGGGGCAGGCCTGCGTGCAGGTCTTCTTCATCCGCGGCAACCAGAGCTGGGGCAACCGCGACTTCTATCCCAGGCTGGGCGGGGCCGAGGGGGCGGAGGAGGTGATGCAGGCCTTCCTGCTGCAGTTCTACGACAACACCCCGCCGCCCCGGCAGATCCTGCTGTCCCACCCGCCCGAGGACCCCGACCTGACCGCGGATGTCCTGTCCGAACGGGCCCGCCGCAAGGTCGAGGTGGCCGTACCGCTGCGCGGCGAGAAGTCGGACCTGGTGACCAACGCGCTGCGCAACGCACGTGAGAGCCTGGCCCGGCGCATGTCCGAGAGCGCGACCCAGCTGCGCCTGCTGGAGGGTCTGGCCGACGCGTTCGAACTGCCCGCGCCCCCGCGCCGGATCGAGGTCTATGACAACAGCCACATCATGGGCACCAACGCGGTCGGCGGCATGATCGTGGCGGGGCCCGACGGCTGGATGAAGAGCCAGTACCGCAAGTTCAACATCAAGGGGACCGAGATCACCCCCGGCGACGATTTCGGCATGATGAAAGAGGTGCTGACCCGCCGCTTCACCCGCCTTCTGAAGGACGACCCGGACCGCCAGACCGAGGCCTGGCCGGACCTTCTGCTGATCGACGGCGGCGCGGGGCAGGTCAGCGCCGTCCATGAGATCATGGCCGAGCTGGGCGTCGAGGACATCCCGATGATCGGCGTCGCCAAGGGCCAGGACCGCGACCACGGCAAGGAGGAGTTCCACCGCCCGGGCCAGCGCCCCTTCGCGCTGCGCATGAACGACCCGGTCCTGTACTTCGTCCAGCGGCTGCGCGACGAGGCGCACCGTTGGGCCATCGGCACTCACCGCGCGCGCCGGGCCAAGTCGCAGATGGCCAACCCCCTAGACGAGATCGCGGGCATCGGCGCGGCGCGCAAGCGCGCCCTGCTGGCCCATTTCGGCAGCGCCAAGGCGGTGGGTCGCGCCGGTCTGGCCGACCTGCAGGCGGTCGAGGGCATATCAGCGGCGATCGCGCAGAAGGTCCACGACCATTTCAACGCGCGCGGCTGAGGGCCGGTCCATTGAGGGGCGGCCGATTGAGGGGCGGCCGATCACGGCTGCGTCGGGGCGACGCTTGGGCCTTTCCAACCGCCGCGGCAGGGACTAGCGTGCCGACATGCGCTGGAACCTTCCGAATGTCCTGACCCTTCTGCGTCTGCTGGCGGCCCCCGGGGTCCCGCTGATGTTCCTGTATTTCCAACGCCCCTGGGCCGATTGGGCGGCGCTGGCGCTGTTCATGGGGGCGGCGATCACCGACTGGATCGACGGCTATCTGGCCCGCGCCTGGAAGCAGGAGAGCCGCTTCGGCGCGGCCATGGACCCGATCGCGGACAAGGCCATGGTGGTGATCGCCCTGGTCGTCATCACCGGCTATTCGGGCATGAACCCGTGGCTGATCCTGCCGGTGACGATCATCCTGTTCCGCGAGGTCTTCGTGTCGGGCCTGCGCGAGTATCTGGGCGACAAGTCGCGCCTGCTGGCGGTGACCAAGCTGGCCAAATGGAAGACCACGCTGCAGATGGTGGCCATCTCGGTCCTGTTCCTGGGCACGGGCCTGGCCTATGTCGAATCCGGCGGCGCGCCGCGCGTGGGCGAGACGGGGCTGATCTGGTCCGGCAGCTGGGCCGCCATGGCCACGCATGCGGGCCTGACGATGATCTGGATCGCGGCGGCGCTGACGGCCTGGACGGGCTGGGACTATTTCGTCAAGGCGCTGCCCTTCCTGCGCGAGCCGCGCCATGACGCTTGAGGTCCTGTATTTCGCCTGGCTGCGCGAACGCGTGGGCCAGCCGCGCGAGACCGTGCAGACCGACGCCCCGACGCCCCGCGCGCTGATCGCAGAACTGGTCGCCCGGTCCGAGGGGCATGCGGCGGCCTTTGCCGACATGGCCGCGCTGCGCTGTGCCGTCGACCAGCGGCTGACCGATCTGGACGCGCCCCTGGACGGCGCGCGCGAGGTGGCCTTCTTTCCGCCGATGACGGGCGGCTGATGACCGCGCGCGTGCAGGCCGACCCGTTCGACATGGCCGCCGAGCTGCGGGGCTTCGGCGCGGGGGCGGGGGCGGGGGCGGTCGTCACCTTCACCGGCATCGTGCGGGACGAGGGCGGCACCCTGGCCGCGCTGGAGATCGAGCATTACCCCGGCATGACCGAACGCGCGCTGAGCGAATTCGGACAGGACGCCGCCGCGCGCTTCGGGCTGTCGGACTGGCGGATCGTGCATCGCCACGGCCGCATCCCGGTCGGCGACCCGATCATGATGGTCGCCACCGCCGCCCGCCATCGCCGCGCCGCCTTCGCAGGGGCCGAGTTCCTGATGGACTGGCTGAAATCGCGCGCTCCCTTCTGGAAGCGGCAGGTCGCGCGGGACGGCGCCACCGCATGGGTCGAGGCGCGCCCCGAGGACGAGGACGCGCTGAGCCGGTGGTGACCCCCATGACCCCCTGCGCGCGGACGCGATGATCCGCCCCGCGCTGCGCGACCAGCTGGGTCGCCATGCCGAACTGATCGTGTTCACGGCCCTGACGCTGGCGGCGCTGTGGCTGGCGCTGCGCGGCGGCTGGTTCTTCGCGGTCGTGGGCGGGGGCGGGGCGCTGGTCGCGGGCAGCCTGGCCTTGGGCGCGCTGCGCCGCACGCCCTTCCGCCGCGCCGTCGCGGCCCCCGGACTGGTCGAGATCGTCGAGGGGGCGGTGCGCTATTACGGCGCGACCGACCGGGGCGGAGAGATCCCCCTGCGCGACCTGGTGGAGATCCGCCTGCTGCGGCTGGAGGGGCGCGCCCATTGGCGGCTGCGCAGCCAGGACGGGCAGGCCTTGCTGATCCCCGCGGATGCGGCGGGGGCCGGGGCGCTGGCCGATGCCTTCACCGCGCTGCCGGGGCTGGACATGGGCGCGGTGTCCGCGGCGCTGGCGCAGGTCGCCCGCCAGCAGGACGCGATGCGCACCGTTTGGCGGAGGCCGGGCTGAGGCGACTTGACTTGGCCCGCCCGCATTGCCACCTGTGACCGACCGGAAACCCTTGAAAGGCCTCGCTGCCCATGTCCATTCCACAGCAGGGCGGAGGCCCCATCGAACATCGCGACCAGCTGGCGGCCTATATCGCCAGCGGCGAGAAGCCGAAATCGGCCTGGCGCATCGGCGTCGAGCACGAGAAATTCGGCTATGACGATGCGCGCAAGATGCCGCTGCCCTATGAGGGGGAGGCCTCGATCACGGCCATGCTGGAGGGGTTGCGCGACCGCTTCAACTGGAGCCCGGTCCTGGAGGCCGGCAGGCTGATCGGGCTGGAGCGCGACGGCGCCAACATCAGCCTGGAGCCGGGTGGCCAGCTGGAGCTGTCCGGCGCGCCCTTGGAGACGATCCACCAGACCTGCGACGAGGTGAACGGCCACCTGGCCGAGGTCGAGGCCGTGGCCTCCGACATCGGCGCGGGCTTCATCGGGCTGGGTGCGGCGCCGATCTGGGGGCAGGGCGACATGCCGATGATGCCCAAGGGGCGCTATCGGTTGATGACCGATTACATGGGCCGGGTCGGCACGCTTGGCACGCAGATGATGTATCGGACCTGCACGGTGCAGGTGAACCTGGACTTCGCCTCCGAGGCCGACATGGTCCAGAAGATGCGCGTGGCCCTGGCGCTGCAGCCGGTGGCCACCGCGCTGTTTGCCAATTCGCCCTTCCTGGACGGCAAGCCCAACGGCATGAAATCCTGGCGCGCGCATATCTGGCAGAACCTGGATGCGGCGCGGACCGGCATGCTGCCCTTCGTCTTCGAGGACGGATTCGGCTATGAGGCCTGGGTCGATTACGTGCTGAACGTGCCGATGTATTTCGTCTATCGCGACGGGAAATACATCGACGCCCTGGGCCAGAGCTTTCGCGATTTTCTGGACGGTCGCCTGCCCGCCCTGCCGGGCGAGGTGCCGACCCTGTCGGATTGGGCCGATCACATGACGACCGTGTTCCCCGAGGCGCGCGTCAAGAAATACATCGAGATGCGCGGCGCCGATGGCGGGCCGTGGCGGCGTCTGTGCGCGCTGCCTGCGCTGTGGGTCGGGCTGACCTATGACCAGGGCGCGCTGGATGCGGCGAGCGACCTGATCAAGGGCTGGGACGTCGAGACCCGAGAGGCGCTGCGCGTGGCCGCGGGCCGCGACGGGCTGCAGGCCGAGGCGGGGGGCGTGCGGATGCACGATCTGGCCCGCGAGGTCCTGGCCATCGCCGAGGGCGGGCTGAAGGCGCGCGGCCGCTCCGGCAATGACGGGCTGGTTCCCGACGAGACGCATTTCCTGAACGCGCTGAAGGAGAGCGTCGACAGCGGCAAGGTCCCGGCCGACGAGCTTCTGGAGAAGTATCACGGGGTCTGGGGCGGCGATCTGGGCCGCATCTACGACGAATACTCCTATTGACGGACCGGGCCGCGGGCGGGGCGCCGCTTGCGTCCCGCGGCGTGGCGGGGGGACTGCGCGTCCCCCCGCACCCCCCTGCGGCGTCGCGCGGACCGGCGGCGCAGCGCACGACAAGGTGAGCGGGCTGCGCGCGGCGGCGGCTTGATCCGGCCCATCCATGGTGGCACGGGGATCGCAAAGGTTTCAGAGGCAAGGGGCAGGAAATGCGGGCGGACAGTCTGGTCTGGTTTGGGCGGATGGTGGCCGGGGTCTTCGGTCTGGGCGTGCTGGCGCTGTTGGTGCTGGTCGTGCGGATCCTGCGTCAGGCGGAGGGCGTGCCGCCGATGCCGATCGCTCTGGGACTGCTGGGTCTGGTGGCGCTGATCCTGCTGGCGACGATCGCGCTGGCGCTGGTCTCGATCGCGGTGTCGCTGCGGCGGGGCGTGCCGGTCGCGGCGGAGGCCGTCGTCGAGGCGGCGCCGGAGACCGCCGCCGTGGAGATGGCGGAGCCCGACATGCCCGAGCGTCCCCGTCAGGGACCGCCGCTGCGCGCGACGCGCAGCGGGGCGCCGATGCTGGTCGCGCGGCGCTGAGGCGCGCTACTTTCGGCCGATCCGGGGTTCGGTGCCGTTCAGCAGGCGGCGGATGTTCGCGTGGTGGCGGATCAGGATCAGCGCCGCCATGAAGGCCGCGACGGCGGCGATGTCGCCCCGGCCCAGACCCCACAGCGCCACGGCGGGCGAGAGCACCGCCGCGACCAGCGCCGAGAGGCTGGAGATGCGCGTGACCGCGGCCGTCAGCGCCCAGATCCCGCAGGCGGCCAGACCCACCGGCCAGGCCAGCGCGATCAGCGTGCCGAGGAAGGTCGCGACGCCCTTGCCGCCCTTGAAGCACAGCCAGACCGGGAAGCAGTGCCCCAGGAAGGCTGCGCCGCCCGCCAGGATCGCGGCGGTCTCTCCGCCGAACTGACGGGCCAGCAGGACGGCGATGGCGCCCTTGCCCGAATCCAGCAGCAGCGTGGCCAGCGCGGCGGGCTTGTTCCCGGTCCGCAGGACATTGGTCGCGCCGATATTGCCGGAGCCGATCCGGCGCAGATCGCCCAGGCCCAGGGCGCGCGTGATGACCAGGCCGAAGGGGACCGAGCCCAGAAGATAGCCGAAGATGGCCCAGAGGATCATGCGTGGTCTCCGAAGACGGGGGTGCCTGCGACCCAGGTGCCCAGGACGCGCCCCTGCATGCGCGCGCCGTCGAAGGGGGTGTTCTTGGATTTGGACAGAAGCGCGAAGCGGTCCAGCACGAAGGGTGCGTCGGGATCGAACAGCACCAGGTCGGCGGGCGTGCCCTCCGACAGGCGGCCTGCGGAGAGGCCGAGCCTGCGTGCCGGGTTCAGCGCCATGGCGCGGAACAGCTGCGGCAGGCTCAGCCCGCCCTGATGATAGAGGCGCAGGGCCGCGGGCAGCAGGGTCTGCAGGCCCACGGCGCCGGGGGCCGCGGCCTCGAAGGGCAGGCGTTTCGATTCCTCGTCCTGCGGCGTGTGGAAGCTGGCGATGGTGTCGATCAGCCCCTGGGCTACGGCATCGACCATGGACAGGCGGTCATCCTCGGACCGCAGCGGCGGCGTGAAGCGGAAGAACGTCCGGTAGTCGCCTACGTCGAACTCGTTCAGCGTCAGGTGGTGGATCGAGATCCCGGCCGTCACGTCCAGCCCCGCGTCTCGCGCCCGCGCAAGCGCGGGTAGGCTGGCCGCAACGGTGATCTGGTCGGCGTGATAGCGCCCGCGCGTCATCGCGACCAGGGCCAGGTCGCGGTCCAGGCCCATCACCTCGGCCATGGGCGACACGGCGGGGATGCCGTAGAGGGAGGCGAACTTGCCGCTGGTCGCTGCGGCCCCCGCCGACAGGGACGGGTCCTGCGGATGGCCCACGATCAGCGCGTCCAGACCCCGCGCATAGGTCATGCAGCGGCCCAAGAGCTTCGCGTCGCGCACCACGCGCACGCCGTCGGTGAAGGCCGCCGCGCCCAGATCGGTCAGAAAGCCGATCTCGACCATCTCGCGGCCCTCGCGGGCCTTGGTCAGGGCGGCCATGTGGCGGATGTTCACCGGCGCGTCGACGGCCCTGCGGGCGACGAATTCCAGCGCCTCGGGCGTGTCGATGGGGGGCGTGGTGTCGGGGCGCGCGATGATCGTGGTGACGCCGCCCGCCGCGGCCGCGCGGCCCGCGCTGCGGAAGCTTTCCTTGTGGCGTTCGCCCGGCTCGCCGATCTTGACGCCCCAATCGATCAGGCCCGGCGCCAGCGCGCGGGCGCGGCAATCGATGACGGTCGCACCTTCGGGGGCGGGCTCCTCAGGCCCGCCGCGTCCGGCGATGCGGCCGTCGGTCACGCGCAGGCTGCCCAGATCCTCGGTCTGGGCCTCGGGGTCGATCAGGCGGGCGTTGCGGAAGATCAGATCCATCACGGCTCTCCGGCGGCGGCGCGGCCACGGGTGGCGCGCAGGTTGCGGGCCAGCAGGTCCAGCGCGGCCATGCGAACGGCGACGCCCATCTCGACCTGGTCCTGGATGACGCTGCGGTTGATGTCATCGGCGATGGTGCCGTCGATCTCGACACCCCGGTTCATGGGACCCGGATGCATGACGATCGCGTCGGGCGCGGCCAGGGCCAGCTTTTCGGCGTCCAGCCCGAAGCGGTGGAAATATTCGCGTTCGGACGGGATGAAGCCCCCATCCATCCGCTCCTTCTGCAGGCGCAGCATCATGACGACATCGGCACCCTTGAGGCCCTCGCGCATGTCCTCGTAAAGCTCCACCCCCATGTCGGCCACGCCGGCGGGCATCAGGGTCGCGGGGCCGATCAGGCGGATGCGGTTCTCCATCTTGCCCAGCAGGATCAGGTTCGACCGGGCCACGCGGCTGTGGGCGATGTCGCCGCAGATGGCGATGGTCAGGCGCTGCAGCCGCCCCTTGGCGCGGCGGATGGTCAGCGCGTCCAGCAGGGCCTGGGTCGGGTGTTCGTGCCGCCCGTCGCCCGCGTTGATGACCGCGCAGTTGACCTTCTCCGCCAGCAGGTTCACCGCGCCGGAATGCGGGTGGCGCACCACCAGCAGGTCGGGCTGCATCGCGTTCAGCGTCAGCGCCGTGTCGATCAGCGTCTCACCCTTCTTCACGCTGGACTGGGCCACCGCCATGTTCATCACGTCCGCGCCCAACCGCTTGCCCGCCAGTTCGAAGCTGGCCTGGGTGCGGGTGGAGTTCTCGAAGAACATGTTGATCTGGGTCATCCCGGCCAGCGCGTCGGAATGCTTCACCGTGCGGCGGTTCAGGCTGACATAGTTCTCGGCCAGATCCAGCAGGGTGACGATCTCGTCGGGCCTGAGATGGTCGATGCCCAGAAGGTGGCGGGCGCGAAAGCTCATGCGGGGCCTCATGGCTGGGGGGTCGCGCGATCTATCGCAGATGGGGGCAGGGGCGGCAAGCGTCCCGCCCCTTGCATGACGTGCAACAGCCCCCTTGCCGCATCCCCCGCGCCCGGATATGGCGATGCCATGCACGGAAAGTATCGCCCCCATGTTCTTGCGACCCTGTCGTTGGGCTTGCCGCTGATCGGCAGCCACCTGGCCCGCATGGCCATCGGGGTGGGCGACACGGTCATGGTCGGCTGGTACGGGATCGAGCCGCTGGCGGCCCTGGTCATCGCGACCAGCTTCTTTCACATCCTGTTCTTCCTGGGCATGGGCTTCGGCACGGGCGTCCTGGGCCTGATCGCGGCCCATGTCTCCGCAGGGCGCCAGACCGAGGTCCGGCGCGGCGCGCGCATGGCGCTGTGGCTGTCGGCGGGCTTCGGCCTGGCGATGATGCCGCTGATGTGGGTGTCCGAACCGATCCTGCTGGCCTTGGGCCAGTCGCCCGTGGTCGCGGCCCTGGCGCAGGATTACCTGCGCATCGCGGGCTGGGGCCTGGCGGTGGTGCTGGGCCAGCTGACCCTGTCCTCCTACCTGGCCGCGCTGGAGCGGACGCAGATCGTCATGTGGGTGACGCTGGCGGGGCTGCCGCTGAACCTGGGCCTGAACTGGGTGCTGATCTTCGGCAATCTTGGCGCGCCGGAACTGGGCGTGCAGGGCGCGGCGCTGGCCAGCGTGACGGTCCAGGTGGTCCAGCTGGTCCTGCTGGCCGCCTATGCCGCCTGGCTGCCCGCTGCGCGCCAGTATCGGCTGTTCCAGCGCTTCTGGCGCCCCGACTGGCAGGCCATGGCGCAGGTCGCGCGGATCGGATGGCCCATCGGGCTGACCATGGAGGCCGAGGGCGGGCTGTTCGTGGCTTCCAACGTCATGATGGGCTGGATCGGCACGCAGCAGCTGGCCGCCCACGGCATCGCGCTGCAGATCACCGCGATCACCTTCATGGCGCATCTGGGCCTTTCCAACGCCGCGACGGTGCGGGTCGGGCAGGCCATGGGACGCGGCGATCGCGGCTGGATGCGCGACGCGGCGCTGACGGTCGTGTGGATGTCGCTGGCCTTCTCGGTCGTGTTCATCGCCGTCTATCTGCTCTTCTCCGAACAGCTGGTGCGGCTCTATCTGGACCCGACCGATCCGCAGGCCCCGCAGATCGTGGCGCTTGGCGCGACGCTGCTGATGTATGCCGCGCTGTTCCAGCTGACCGACGCCTTCCAGGTGATCGCTCTGGGCTTCCTGCGCGGGGTCCAGGACACCCGCGTGCCGATGTGGATCGCGGGGTTCAGCTACTGGGTCGTGGGCATGCCGGTGGCCTGGGCGCTGGCCTTTCCCCTGGGGTTCGGCCCGGCGGGGCTATGGCTGGGGCTCTGCGTCGGGCTGACGGTCGCGGCGGTCCTGCTGATGCGCCGCTTCTGGTCGGGCCATGCGCGGGGGGACTGGACCCGCGCCGCGGCACCGGTCTAACCTGCCCGCGAAGGAGACCCCGATGCGCCCCGTTTTCGTCCAGTTCCGCTGCGATCCCGGCAAGACCTATCAGGTGGCCGAGGCCATCTACGACCGCGAGGTGGTCAGCGAACTCTATTCCACCTCGGGCGATTTCGACCTGATCGCCAAGGTCTACATCCCTGAGGATCAGGATGTCGGCCGCTTCCTGTCGGAGCGGCTGTTCGACATCCCCCATATCAGCCGGACCCTGACCACGATGACCTTCCGCGCCTTCTGATGCGCTTCGCACCCCTGCCTGCGGGCCTGCCCGCCACCGTCCCCTTCGTCGGCCCCGAGACCTTGGAACGCCGCCGCGGCGCGCCCTTCGCCGCCCGTCTGGGCGCGAACGAGAGCGCCTTCGGACCCAGCCCGCTCGCCGCGCGCGCCATGCGCGAGGCGGTGGGCCATGTCTGGCGCTATGGCGATTCGACGAACCATGACCTGACCCATGCGCTGGCGGCCCATCACCGGGTCGCGCCCCGGAACGTCATGGTGGGCGAGGGGATCGACGGCCTTCTGGGCACCCTGGTCCGGCTGATCGTCGCGCCGGGCGATGCGGTGGTGACCTCGGACGGGGCCTATCCGACCTTCAACTATCACGTCGCGGGCTTCGGCGGCGTGCTGCACAAGGTCCCCTATCGCGACGATGCCGAGGACCCCGAGGCCCTGCTGGAGGCCGCCCATGCGACCGGCGCGCGGCTGGTCTATCTGGCCAATCCCGACAATCCGATGGGCAGCTGGCACGACGCCCCGGCGATCACCGCCCTGCTGGACCGCCTGCCGGCCGACTGCCTGCTGGTGCTGGACCAGGCCTATGCGGAATTCGCGCCGGCCTCGGCCATTCCCGACATCGCCGCGAACGATCCCCGCGTGATCCGCATGCGCACCTTCTCCAAGGCCTATGGGCTGGCGGGTGCGCGCATCGGTTATGCCCTGGGCGCGCCGGACCTGATCGCGGCCTTCGACCGCATCCGCAACCATTTCGGCGTGAACCGCATCGCGCAGGCCGGTGCCTTGGCCGCGCTGGCCGATCAGGGCTGGCTCGCCCATGTCGTGGCCGAGGTCGCCGCCGCCCGCGAGCGCATCGCCGCCATCGGCGCCGCGAACGGCCTGACGGCACTGCCCTCGGCCACCAATTTCGTGGCGCTGGACACGCATCGCGACGGGGACCATGCCCGCGCCCTGATCGCCGCCTTGGCGGATCAGGCCGTCTTCGCCCGGATGCCCGGCGTGTCCCCCCTGGACCGCTGCATCCGCATCAGCACCGCGCCGCTCCACGAACTCGACGTGCTGGAGGACGCGCTGCCCCGCGCCCTGGCCGCGATCAATCCCGCATGAAGCGGCGGCGCGATTCCTCGGCGATGGCCTGACGCATCTGCAGCCGGGCGATCTCGGCCAGGAGCGCCTCCCGCTCCGCCCCCTTCGGGCATCCCGGCCAAGCGGGCCTGCGCGGCCTGAACCTCCTTTTTCAGGACGATCTCGGGCGGCAGCACGCCCGCCTGCGCCATGATCCGGAACCCGGCGGCGGTCCCGTCCCGCTCCACGGGCCGGTCGGGCAGGGGTTTCCCTTCGCCCTCAAGGCCGCTCAGCTTGCCCTCGGCACGGGCCTCCAGCATCATCCTCTCGGCGATCCGCTCCAGCCAGCCCATGGCCGCCCCCGCTTCTTCTTCACCCAAATATCCCCGCCGGAGGCACCCGCCCGCAAGGCCGGGCGCCTCCGGCGGCGCAGGCTCACATCGCCGCCAGCTGCGCCAGCGCCGCATTCAGCCGCGCGATGTCATCCTCCAGCGCGGACAGCTTGCCCCGCGTCTCCTCGATCACCTCGGCCTCGGCATTCTCGACGAATTTCGGGTTCGACAGACGCTTCTGCAGGCCCTCGGCATCCTTGCCGGACTTCTGCACCGCCTTCTGCAGGCGCGCGGTCTCGGCCGCCACGTCGATCACGTCGCCGATGGGCAGCGCGAAGCTCGCGCCCTGCACCGACACCGCGATCATCCCCTTGCCCGCCACGCCATCGGCGGGCGCGTTGACGCGGGCCAGCCGCTCGATCAGCGGGCCGTTGGCCGACAGCGCCGCGCGGGCCGCCTCATCCGCCTCGGTCACGACCAGGTCCAGCTTGGCCCCCGCCGGCACGCCCATCTGCGCGCGGGCCGAGCGCACGCCCTCGATCAGCGCGATGACCCAGTTCATCTGCCGGTCGGCCTCGGCGTCGATCAGATCGGCGCCAAGCTCCGGCCAGTCGCCATGGACCAGCATGCGGTCGCGCTCGCCGGTCAGCGCCCACAGCTCCTCGGTGACGAAGGGCATGATCGGGTGCAGCATGGCAAAGCACTGATCCAGCACCCAGCCCATCGTGGCCCGCGTCTCCTCGGCATGATCGCCGTCGAACAGCGGCTTGGCGAACTCGACATACCAGTCGCAGACCTTGCCCCAGACAAAAGCGTAAAGCCCCGTCGCCGCATCGTTGAAGCGATAGGCGGCCAAGGCCTCGTCCACAGCCATCAGGATGCGCGCCGTCTCTCCGATGATCCAGCGGTTCACGACATGCGCGGGCTCGGGCCGCGCGCCGCCGCCGCGCACGCCGTTCATCTCGGCGAAACGGGTGGCGTTCCAGATCTTGGTGACAAAGTTGCGGTTCACCTCGACGGCCTTGGGCCCCAGCTTGGGGTCGCGCCCCATCGCCGCCATGCTGGTCAGCGTGAAGCGCAGCGCATCCGCGCCATAGGCATCCACCAGCGTCAGCGGGTCGATGACATTGCCCTTGGACTTGGACATCTTGGCGCCCTTCTCGTCGCGCACCAGCCCGTGGACATAGACGGTCCTGAACGGCACGTCGCCCACGACCTCCAGCTGCATCATCATCATCCGGGCGACCCAGAAGAAGATGATGTCGAACCCCGTGACCAGCACGTCGGTCGGGAAATACTTCTTCAATTCCTCGGTCGGCTCCGGCCAGCCAAGCGTCCCGATGGGCCAGAGGCCCGAGCTGAACCAGGTGTCCAGCACGTCCGGGTCGCGGGTCAGCGCCTTGCCCGGGGCCATGGCCTGCGCCTCGGCCTCGGTGGCGGCGCAGTACTGGTTGCCCTCCGCATCGTACCAGACCGGGATCTGGTGGCCCCACCACAGCTGGCGGCTGATGGTCCAGGGCTCGATGTTCTCAAGCCAGTTGAAATAGACCTTCTTGTGCTGCTCGGGCAGGATCTCGGTCCGGCCCGACCGCACGGCCTCCATCGCGGGCTCGACGATGCGCGCGGTGTCCACGAACCACTGGTCGGTCAGCATCGGCTCGATCACCACGCCCGAGCGGTCGCCGAAGGGCTGCATGATGGGCTTGGCCTCGACCACCGGGCGGCGCTCCAGATGCTCGGCCCCGGTCTCGGGCTCGATCTCCTTGTGCAGATAGGTGACGGCCAGGCCCTCGGCGGTGACCTGGTCGATCACGCGCTTGCGGGCCTCCAGCCGGTCAAGGCCGCGCAGATCCTCGGGGACAAGGTTCACGGCGGACACATCGCCCACATCCTCGCCCCGCGCGGCGCGGGTCGCGATGGCCGCGCTGTCGGCATAGGACAGCCCGTCGGCACGCATCTGCGCATTGCCGTCCATCAGGGCATAGAGCGGGATGCCGTTGCGCATCGCCACGCCATAGTCGTTGAAATCATGCGCGCCGGTGATCTTGACCGCGCCCGAGCCGAAATCGGGGTCCGGATATTCGTCGGTGATGATCGGGATCAGGCGGCGGTGCTCCTTGGGGCCGACCGGGATCTCGACCAGCTTGCCGACGATGGGGGCATAGCGCGCATCCGACGGATGCACGGCCACCGCGCCGTCGCCCAGCATGGTCTCGGGGCGGGTCGTGGCGATGCTGATATAGTCGCGCAGCTCGCGCAGGGTCACGCGGCCGTCCTCGTCGCGCTCGACATATTCATAGGTCTCGCCGCCCGCCAGCGGGTACTTGAAGTGCCACATGTGGCCCGGAACCTCGCGGTTCTCGACCTCCAGATCGCTGATGGCGGTTTCGAAATGCGGGTCCCAGTTCACCAGCCGCTTGCCGCGATAGATGATGCCTTTGTTGTAGAGGTCCACGAAGACCCGGATCACCGCGTCGTGGAAATTGCCCTCCTCGCCGGCAGGCGCGCCGGGAGCGCCGGACATGGTGAAGGCATTACGCGACCAGTCCGCGCTGGCACCGAGGCGCTTCAGCTGATTGATGATCGTGTCGCCGGATTCCTGCTTCCACTTCCAGATTTCGGCGGTGAAATCGTTGCGGTCCCATTCGCGGCGCGGGGGCTTACCCTCGGCGGCCAGCTTGCGTTCCACGACCATCTGCGTGGCGATGCCCGCATGGTCCTGTCCCGGCTGCCACAAAGTGTCGAAGCCGCGCATCCGGTGCCAGCGGACCAGGATGTCCTGCAGCGTGTTGTTCAGCGCGTGGCCGATATGCAGGCTGCCCGTCACGTTCGGGGGCGGGATCATCACGGTGAAGGTCTCGGACCGCCGCGCATTGGCGCCGGCGGCGAAGGCGCCGGTCCGTTCCCATTCGGCGCTGATCCGGGCCTCGGCGGCCTGTGCGTCAAAGCTCTTGTCCATCGTCATCGCGTCACCCCATCTGTTGCGTCGGGATTAGCGAATGAAGGGCCAAAGGCCAAGCCCGTCAGGAAACGTCCACGATCGGCGTGAAGCCGCCCCAGAACATGCGCGCCCCGTCGAAGGGCATCTCGCCCATCTCGGGGTGCTCCTCGGCCATCATCGCGGCCCAGGCCGCGTCGGCGGTGGCGCGGTCGGGCCATTCGATCCAGGAAAACACGGGAACCTCGCCCTCCCTGGCCTCGGTGGCGCGATAGAAGTCGGTGCGCGTGCCGTGGGGGACATCCTCGCCCCAGCCCTCGACCATGCGCAGCGCGCCGTGACGCTTGAACATCGGCCAGGCGGCCTTGGCATGGGTGATGTAGTCGTCGCGCCGGTCGGCGGGCACGGCGGCGACGAAACCGGAATAATAGGTCATGGCACTCCTCCTCTGCGACAAACTGTCCGCCTGTCGCGGATTCGGATCAAGCCCGATCAGACCGCGCGGTCCAGCTTCGTGGAGAGGTGGATCAGGCTCTCGGAGGACCGCACCCCCTCGACCGCGCCGATCCGGTCCAGCGTGTCGTCCAGATCGCTGGTCGATTCCGCCGCCAGCAGCAGCAGCATGTCCACCCGCCCGCTGGTGGTGTGGATGCGCTCGACCTGCGGGATGGTCTTCAGGCGCGACAGCACCGCGGCCTGGGCGCGCGGCTCGATCGCCAGCAGGACCGTGGCGCGGATGCGCGCGGCACGCGCCGCCTCGCCCAGGCGCAGCGTGTATCCGGCGATGGCGCCGGTCGTCTCCAGCCGCTCCAGCCGGGCCTGCACGGTCGACCGCGCGACCCGCAACCGGCGGGCCAGGACCGCCACCGACATGCGCGCATCGCCCGACAGCTGCGCAAGAATGTTCCGATCCAGATCGTCCAAGGGGTGCCTGCCCGCCGCTTTCGTCAAAATGACATGATCTTGGGCATAATAACTGATGAGGCGCGTGATTCTACCCTTTTCATCGGTGAAATCGGAACCGAAAAGCGCCATCTTGGTTGCGCCATTCCGGCCACCGCTCCAGCTCCTGAAAGGAACATCGATGGGACAGCAGAAGACCGTCTGGGACAATCCGGCCGAGGTCATCCGACATCTGGCCCCGGAACATCCGGTCATGGTCTTTGCGCCGACGGTCCTGCAGGACAGGGCGCGGCAGTTCATCGAGGGCTTTCCGGGCTTGGTGACCTATGCGGTCAAGTCAAACCCCGAGGAGGCCGTGATCCAGAACCTGGTCGCCGCGGGCATCCAGGGCTTCGACGTGGCATCCCCCTTCGAAATCGACCTGATCGGCCGAATGGCGCCCCATGCCGCGCGCCATTACCACAATCCGGTCCGCGCCCGCTCCGAGATCGCGCATGGCGTGGCCCAGGGCATCCGTGCTTGGTCGGTGGATAGCCGTTCCGAACTGGAGAAGCTGTTCGATCAGGTGCCGACCCAGGTGGACGGGCAGGGGGTCGAGATTTCTCCGCGCTTCAAGCTGCCGGTGCTGGGCGCGGCCTATGATTTCGGATCGAAATTCGGCGCATCGCCCGAACTGGCGGCCGAACTGCTGGCCGAGGTCGCGCGGCGCGGCTATGTGCCCTCGCTGACCTTCCATCCGGGCACGCAATGCACCGATCCCATCGCGTGGGAGAGCTATATCCGCGTGTCCAAGGACATCTGCGATATGGCCGGCGTGCGCGCGGTGCGCCTGAACGTGGGCGGCGGCTTCCCCTCGCATCGCGTGGTCGGGGTCGAGCCGGACCTGGCCTCGATCTTCCAGGAGATCGCCGACACCGTGACCGAGATGTTCGGCGAAGATGCCCCCGCGCTGGTCTGCGAACCGGGCCGGGGTCTGGTGGCCGATGCCTATGCGCTGATCACCCGCGTCAAGGGCGTACGCGACGGCGGCCATGTCTTCCTGAACGACGGCGTCTATGGCGGTCTGGCCGAGCTGCCGATCATCGGCAATATCGACCGGATCGAGGTCCTGGACCCCCAGGGCCGCCCCCGCGGCGGAGAGCTGGGCGGCCGCGTGATCTTCGGCCCGACCTGCGATTCGGTCGACCGCCTGCCGGGCGAGCTGCCCCTTCCCGAGGACATCGCCGAGGGCGATTACGTCATCTTCCACGGCGCGGGGGCCTATTCGACCGTCACCAACACGCGCTTCAACGGCTTCGGCGCCATGACCCACGCGACGGTGATGCGCCTGTCGTAACCATTTGCTCATGCCCCCGTGCTAGGGTCGGGGCATGAGCGCCATCCGACCCCCCACCACCCATGTCGTGCTGATGGACAGCACCTTCGCCTCGCTGGCCGATGGCAGGCGCAGCTCCATCGGCCGCATCCACCGGCTGCTGACCGGACAGCTGGGCGCCATGCCGCCCGGCCGGCCGCGCATCCATTACGGCATGGGCCAGCAATGGGCGCACTGGCGGACCCTGCCGGACCTGATCATGGGCCGCATCCTGGAGACGCGCATCACCGAGGCCTATGGCTGGCTGGCCTCGGGTTATCGCCCCGGCGACCGGATCGTGATGCTGGGCTATTCGCGGGGGGCCTTCGCGGTGCGCAGCCTGGCGGGGATGATCAGCCGCGTCGGCCTCCTGCGCGCGGAGGCCGCGACCGAACGCCATATCCGGCTGGCCTGGCGCTATTATCATCAGGGCGGCACGGCGCAGGCGATGGCCGCGTTCCGGCGCAGACGCTGCCATGCGCAGGCGCCGATCCGGATGGTCGGCTGCTTTGACACGGTGATGGCCTTGGGCCTGCGCCTGCCGGTCCTGTGGATGCTGACCGAGCCGCGCTTCCGCTTTCACGACGCCTCTCTTGGCGAGGGGATCGAACATGGCTTCCAGGCCCTGGCGCTGGATGAGACCCGCGCCGCCTTCGCGCCGATGCTGTGGGACGACGACCATGCCGCCGGGCGGATCGAGCAGATGTGGTTCCGCGGCGCCCATCCCGACGTTGGCGGCCAGCTGGGCGGGTTCGAGTTCGCGCGGCCTTTGGCCAACATTCCGCTGGTCTGGATGCTGGAGCGGGCCGAGCAGGTCGGCCTGCCTTTGCCGTCCGACTGGCGCGGCCTGTTCCCCTGCGACGCGACCGCGCCGTCCATCGGCACATGGCGCAACTGGGGCAAGGCGTTCCTGGCGCGGACGTCGCGGCTGGCCGGGCGCTATGCGACCGAGGCGTTGCACCCCACCGTTCCGACGCCGGTGCCCGGACCCGTGCGGCTGACCGGTCACCTGGCCGCGCACCGCCCGCCCCGCAGGCCGGTCCGCGTGGCGGTGGCCGCCCGCTGGCGCGGCCCTCCCGTCGATCCGGTATAGGGGCCTGGTCTCAGGCCACGGCCTCCAGCCCGCCCTTGGGGCGCACGCCTAGGGCCGCGCAGACGTCGCGGGTCAGGTCGGGGCGGTTCAGCGTGTAGAAATGCAGCTGCTCGACCCCGCCTGCGATCAGCTGCTCGCACAGATCGACGCAGAGGCCGGTGGCCAGCTGGCGCGTTGCCTCCGGCCCGTCCAGCGCGGCCAGCTGGAACGCCTCCTCGGCCCAGTCCGGGACGGTCGTGTTGCAGGTCGCGGCGAAGCGCTTGGTGCCCGCCCAGCTCTGGACCGGCAGCAGGCCCGGGATGATCGGCGCGTCGATGCCCGCCGCCACGCATTTGTCGCGGAACCGGAAAAAGGTTTCGGGCTCGAAGAAGAACTGCGTGATCGCGCTGCTGGCCCCGGCCTCGATCTTGCGCTTCAGCCAGGCCACGTCGGCATCGCTGTCCGGGCTGTCGGGATGGGGTTCGGGATAGGCGCCGCAGCGGATCGTCATGTCGCCGCGCGCCGCGATCGCCTCGATCAGCTCGACCGAATGGGCGAAGCCATCGGGATGCGGGGTGAAGCGCTCGGCCCCCTGGGGCGCGTCGCCGCGCAGCGCCACGATCTCGCGGATGCCGGCATCGGCATAGGACTGCACGATCTCCATCGTCTCGGCGCGGGTGGCCTCGACGCAGGTCAGATGGGCCGCGACCTCCAGGCCGAACTGGCGGTTGATCGTGGTCACGGCCTCATGAGTCAGCTTGCGGGTCGTGCCGCCCGCGCCATAGGTAACCGAGACGAAATCCGGGTCCAGCGGCGCCAGGGCGCGCGCGGTCTCCCACAGCTTGAACGAGGCTTCCAGCGTCTTGGGCGGGAAGAATTCGAAGCTGATCCTGGGCGTGCTCATGGCGAATCCTTTCTGTTGGCGGGACTTGTGCCACGCGGCAACGCGTGAGACAAATTCATAATCCTCAAGATCAACGTGAGTTTCATTCATCATGCATCTAGAGCTGCGGCATCTGCGCACCGTCCACGCGATCCACGAACAGGGCGGCCTCGCGCGCGCGGCCGAGGTGCTGAACATCACGCAGAGCGCGCTGTCCCATCAGGTCAAGGCACTGGAGGAGCAGGCCGGGGTCGAACTGTTCGTCCGTCGGGCCAAGCCGATGCGCCTGTCGGCCGCGGGCATGCGCCTGCTGCGCCTGGCCGAGCAGGTCCTGCCCCTGGTCGCGGCGACCGAGGCCGAGTTCAAGGGCGTCGAGGCGGGCCGCATCGGTCGGCTGCACATCGCGATGGAATGCCATGCCTGCTTCGACTGGCTGCTGCCGGTGCTGGACATCTTCCGCCGCGCATGGCCCGAGGTCGACGTGGACATCCGCCAGCGCCTGGCCTTCGGCGCGCTGCCCGCGCTGGTGCGCGAGGAGGTGGACCTGGTGATCTCCTCGGACCCCGAGGATCTGGCGGGCGTCACCTTCCAGCCGCTGTTCGACTATGCGCCGACGCTGATCGTACCGGCGGACCATCCGCTGGTCGCCAAGGGCCATGCCGACCCCGCCGACCTGGCCGGCGAGACGCTGATCACCTATCCCATGGACCGCGCGCGGCTGGACGTGTTCAGCCAGTTCCTGACCCCCGCGGGCATCGAGCCCGCCCGCCAGCGCACGGTGGAGCTGACCGCCGTGGCGGTGATGCTGGTCGCCTCGGGGCGCGGCGTGGCGGTCATGCCGGACTGGGTCCTGCGGCGCGAGGCGGCCAATCCCGAACTGGCGCTGCTGCCTTTGGGGTCGCAGGGCATCCGGCGCAGGCTTTACGCCGCGGTGCGCACGGGCGATCTGTCCCAGCCCTACATGGCGCATGTGCTGCGCCTGTCGCGGACCGAGCCCCTGCGCATGCTGCGCGGGCCCCAGACTTGACGGGCCGCCTGATGCTTGGCTTTCCGGCGCGTCTGCCCTATGACGCGGCCAACCCCTATTCCCGGAGCATGTGATGGCAAGCGCCAATCTGAACGTCATGATCAAGGCCGCCCGCAAGGCCGGGCGCGCCCTGGTGAAGGATTTCCGCGAGGTCGAGAACCTTCAGGTCAGCGTCAAGGGGGCGGGCGACTTCGTCACCCGCGCCGACCGCGAGGCCGAGCGCATCATCAAGGAGGAGCTGCGCACCGCCCGCCCCAGCTATGGCTGGCTGGGCGAGGAGACCGGCGCCGAGGATGGCGACGACCCCACCCGCCGCTGGCTGGTCGATCCGCTGGACGGGACCACGAACTTCCTGCACGGCCTGCCGCATTGGGCGGTCTCGATCGCGCTGGAGCACAAGCGCGAGATCGTTGCCGCCGTCATCTTCGACGCCGCCAAGGACGAGCTGTTCGTGGCCGAGAAGGGCGCCGGCGCCTACATGAACGACCAGCGCCTGCGCGTCTCGGGGCGCACGCGGCTGGCCGATTCGGTCTTTTCGACCGGCATCCCCCATGCCGGGACCGGCCCGCTGCCCGCGATGATCCAGGACCTGGCGCAGCTGATGCCCGCGGTCGCGGGCGTGCGGGGCTTCGGCTCGGCCGCGCTGAACCTGGCCTATGTGGCGGGCGGCCGCTTCGACGGCTACTGGGAGCGGGGCACCAAGCCCTGGGACGTGGCCGCGGGCATCCTGATGGTGCGCGAGGCCGGCGGCTTCGTCCACGGCATCCGCGAGGGCGACGATCCGCTGGAATCGGGGCGCCTCATCGCGGCGAACCCGACGCTGCTGGAGCCCTTCGCCAAGATCATCCGCGCCCGCGACTGAGGCGCAACAGGTCGGGATTGCATTCCGTGCAACCCTGACCCTCCCTTGACCTTGTCCGGACGGGGGCGCAACAGGGGCTGATCCCGAAAGCGCGCCCCCATGTCCGACGACCGATCCCCCCAGCCCTATGCCGCGTCCGCCGCCGTCGCGGCCCCGCCGCCGGTGCCGCCCGCCACACCGGCGCCCCTGCGCGACCGCACCGGTCTGGCCATCGCGATGATGTGCGCGGTCAGCCTGATCTTCGCCTTTCAGGACGTGTTCTCGCGCATCCTGGGCGGGCAGTATCCGCCGGTGCTGATCGTGATGATCCGCTATTGGGTCTTCGCGCTGTTCGTCGTCGCGCTGGTCGCTCGGCAGCCCGGCGGGCTGCGCCGCGCCATCCGCACGAAACGGCCCCTGACCCAGATCGCCCGCGGCGTGATCCTGGCCCTGGAGGTGCTGATCATGGTCGAGGCCTTCGTCCGCCTTGGCCTGATCGAGACGCATGCGGTCTTTTCCGTCTATCCGCTGCTGGTCGCGGCCCTGTCCGGGCCGGTCCTGGGCGAGGCGGTCGGCTGGCGGCGCTGGACCGCCATCGGGGTGGGCTTCGCGGGCATCCTGGTGATCCTCAATCCCGGCGGGGGCGTGGTCAGCTGGGCGGCGCTGCTGCCCTTTGCGGCGGCGCTGATGTTCGCGCTCTACGGTCTGCTGACGCGGCATGTGTCGCGCGACGATCCGGCGATGGTCAGCTTCTTCTGGACCGGCGTGTCGGGGGCGGTGGCCATGACGCTGGCGGGCATCTGGGACTGGCAGTGGCTGGCGCCGATGGACTGGGTCTGGATGGCCTGCCTGTGCGTCTGCGGCATGACCTCGCATTACCTGATGATCCGCAGCTATGAGCTGGCCGAGGCCTCGGCGCTGCAGCCCTTCGGCTATACGCAGCTGGTCTGGGTCAGCATCCTGGGCGTGGTCCTGTTCGACGAGACGCTGCGCAGCAACGTGGTCATCGGGGCCGTGATCGTGGTCGCGGCCAGCCTGTTCACTCTGTGGCGACAGCGGGCCCGATCGCGGTGAACCATTCCGCCGGCAGGCGCGGGCCGATGAAGGGCTTGGGCCGCGGCTTGGCCGACAGGGCCAGCGTCAGGCGCTGTGGCGGAGGCGGCACCGCGCCGCCGCCCGACAGGTCCCACCGGGTGACGACCGGCGCAGGCGCGCCATGGATGCGCGCACGATAGATTGGCAGCGCCTCGGCCACGCGCATGACGTAATTGCGCGTCTCGTCGAAGGGGATCAGCTCGACCCAGTCCACCGGATCGGCATCGCGGCGCAGGTCGCCGAAATCGTTCAGCCAGCGTGCCGACCGCCCCGGCCCGGCATTGTAGCCCGCCGCGATCAGCGCCACGGACGGGCCGAACCGGTCGGCCAGGTCGATCAGGTATTGCGACCCGATCCGCGCGTTGTAGCGGGCATCGCTGGACAGGCGCGCCAGGTCATAGGGCATGCCGATCTGTCGCGTGACCTGTTCGGCGGTGCCGGGCATCACCTGCATCAGCCCCTGCGCGCCGACCGGGCTGCTGGCCGTGTGGTTGAATTCGGATTCCTGGCGCGCGATGGCCATGACCAGTTCCGGCGGCGGACCCAGATCCTCGCGCTCCAGCCCGGTCAGGGGGAAATGCGCGACGGGCCAGATGACGCCCTGATTGGCCGACTGCTTGGCCAGGCGCAGCCCGTGCCAGGGGGTCCCGGCCTCGTACATCAGGCGCGCCATGCGGGCGATGTCCTCGGGGGCCGCGGTCTCGGCCAAGTGCAGCAGGAAGCGCTGCGCATCGTCGCGCCGTCCGCTGGCGACCAGCCACAGCCCAGCACGAAAGACCGGGTTCTCGCGCAGCGCGCTGCCGCGCCAGTCGGGCAGGGTGTCGATGGCCGGATCGGCCAGGGCGTAATCGGCGGGCAGGGTGCGGCCGACCTTCTCCATCGCCAGCTGACCGTAATAGGTGCCGGGCAGGTCGGCCGCCGCGTCATAGGCGGTGCGGGCAGCGGCATCGTCGCCCAGGGCCTCATGCGCGCGGCCCTGCCAGTAGAAGGCGCGCGACTTGCTGATCGCGGCACCGACGACCGTCTCCAGATGGTCGAAATGGGTCAGGGCGCGGGCCGCATCGCCGGTCTTCAGCGCGGCAAAGCCCGCCAGCCATTCCAGATCGGCGTAATAGCGGTTGTCGGGCGTCAGGAAATGCGGCGTGGCCAGCCGCAGGGCGCGGTCCCAATCGCCGTTGCGCATCGCCAGACGGGCGTAATCCACCCGCATCGAGGCCCATCGCGCGGGGTCGCGCAGCGCCTCCGCGCTGGTCGAGACCTCCAGCATCAGCGCCTGCGCCCCCTCATGCTGGCGCGCGCCCACGCGCCAGTCGAAGCGGTCCACCGTCAGGCCCGGATCGGCGCGCAGGTCCTGGGGCAGGGCCAGGATCAGGTCGTCCACCCCGTCGCGCCCGGCCTGCAGCGCGATGCGCGCGCGGGGCAAAGCGCGGTCGGGATCGGGCAGCCGGGGCAGCAGGCGCTCCGCATCGGCCCATTCCCCGGCATCCAGCATCGCGGTGACGCGCGCCGGGATCAGCGCGGCCAAGTCGGGATGGGCGGCCAGCAGCGCGGCCTCGTCCGTGGCCGAGAGGGGCTGGACCAGGAAGAAGGCGCGCCGGGTGGCGGCCGCGTCATCGGCGGGCAGGATGGCGGTCAGCGCCTCCAGCCCGGCGCGGGTCGTGGGGCTGCGGCCGTCGAACCACAGGCGGATGTCGTCGGGATCGGCGCCGGGGCGCAGCTTGGCCTCGCCCCGCTGGATCAGCAGCGCAAGGCCCGGCCAGTCCGGATGGGCGCGCAGGAAGGCCGCGTAATCGGCGAACTCGCCATAGCCCGCGCGCAGGGCGTGCCACGCGACCAGCGATTCCCCCAACGGCCCCGCGGCGCGCGCCGCATCGCGGGCGGTGACCCAGTCCCGGGCCTGCGTCGCGGCCAGCGCCAGCGCCATCGCGCCAGGCTCCTCGGCCCGCGCGGGCAGGGAGAGGAACAGGGCCAGAAGGCCCGCCGCCGTCATGTCACGCAGAAGTCGCATCACCACCCTGTGTCATCGCCAAAGGCCCCGCGTGCAATTCACAACCTTGGCAAGTTGCCGCCCCTTGGATAGGGATGGCCCCGAAACCGCCTGCTTTCACCAAGGATCATCATGGAGCGTGTCATGTTCAAAGGGTCGATGCCAGCCCTGGTCACGCCGTTCACCCCGGACGGCGAGCTGGATCTGGACACGCTCAAGAAGCTGGTCGAATGGCATGTCGAAGAGGGCAGCCACGCCATCGTGCCCGTGGGCACGACCGGCGAAAGCCCCACCCTGACCCATGACGAGCATCGCACTGTCATCGAGGAGGTGGTGCGTGCGGTGAACGGTCGCATCCCGGTCATCGCGGGCGCCGGGTCGAACTCGACCCGCGAGGGTATCGGCCTACTGCAGCACGCGGCCAGCGTGGGCGCGGATGCGGGTCTGGTCGTGACCCCCTATTACAACAAGCCGACGCAGGCGGGGCTGATCGCGCATTACACCGCGCTGACCGAGGCCTGCGACCTGCCCATCATCATCTACAACATCCCGGGGCGGTCGGTCGTCGACATGATGGCCGAGACGATGGGCGTCCTGGCGCAGATCCCGTCGATCATCGGGGTCAAGGACGCGACCGGCAAGCTGGAGCGCGTGAGCTGCCAGCGCATGACCTGCGGGGCGGATTTCATCCAGCTGTCCGGAGAGGATGCGACGGCCCTGGGCTTCAACGCGCATGGCGGGGTGGGCTGCATCAGCGTCACCGCGAACGTCGCGCCGCGCCTCTGCGCGCAGTTCCAGGAGGCCACGCTGCGCGGCGATTACGCGGCGGCGCTGGAGATCCAGGACCGGCTGATGCCGCTGCATCTGGCGATCTTCGTGGAGCCGGGGCTGGTCGGCGCGAAATACGCGATGTCGCGGCTGGGCCTGTGCCATGAGCGGGTGCGCCTGCCGCTGACACCGCTGACCGAACCGACGCGCCGCCTGATCGACGCGGCGCTGGAGCATGCGGGCCTGATCTGATTGCGTCCCGCGACGGCGGGGGGCCAGCCCCCCGCACCCCCCGGTGTCGCGCGATGCCGGGGCCTCAGCGTGCCCCGAGGCCCGCGCGCATCATCATCCGCCTGACCGGGACGATCCCGTAGAGCCCGCCGAGCGCCGCGGCGCGCAGGTCGCGCAGCGGGCGCAGGCGCATCTGGCTGGCGCGGTTCAGCGCGTCGATGCCCAGGGTGCGGGCCAGCGCCTCGGGGCGGCGGCTGCGGTCGTAGCGCGCCAGGCTCTCGGCGCTGCCGGGATCGGCGCGGCTGAGATCCAGCAGCGTGGCGAGGTCCGCGAGGCTCATGTTCAGGCCCTGCGCGCCGATGGGGGGCAGGACATGAGCGGCCTCGGCGATCAGCGCGGTGCGGGGGCCGGCGAAGCGGTCGGCGATCTGGCTGATGATCGGCCAGGCGGTCAGCCGCGTCGCCGGGCGCAGGTGGCCCAGCACACCGGCCGAGCGGTCGTTCAGCGCGGCCTCAAACTCCGGGGCGGGCAGGGCCAGCAGGGCATCGATGGCCGCGGCATCGTCCATCCAGACCACGGCCGAGCCGGGCCGCCCGTCGCGGTCGGGCAGGGGGACCAGCGTGAAGGGGCCGCCCGCGCGATGCACCTCGGTCGAGATGTTGTGATGGGGCTGGTCATGCGTGACCGCGAAGGCCAGCGCCTTCTGCCCATAGCGCCAGGTCCGCACCCCGATGCCCAGGGCGCGCCGGACCGCCGAATCGCGGCCATCCGCGCCGATCAGCAGGCGCGCGCGCAGGCGGCGGCCGTCGGTCAGCGTCACCACCGCGCCTTCGGAGCGGGGCAGGACCGATGCCGTGCCGGTGCCGTGGATGACGCGGACCGAGGGCAGCGCCTTGATGCGCGCCATCAACTCGCGCCGCATCAGCCAGTTGGGCAGGTTCCAGCCAAAGGGTTGGTCGCCGATCTCGGCGGCGTCGAAGTCGCGGGTCAGGCGGGGGGTGGCGGTGGCGCCCCCGGCATCGACGATGCGCATGACCTGCAGCGCGGTGGCGTGGGGGGCGAGGTGTTCCCACAGCCCGATGCGTTCGAAAAGCGCGACGGAGGGCATCAGGAAGGCGGTGGAGCGCAGGTCGGCGCCCGCCGCACCCTCCTCGGTCACCGGGGGGGCGGGATCGACGCAGAGGACCGAGAACCCCTCGGCCCCGAAGGCGCAGGCGGCGATCAGCCCGGCCAGCCCGCCGCCCGAGATCAGGATGTCGATGTCGTCGATGCGCGTGTCGGTCATGGGATGCCCTTTCGGTTCATGCCCAGACTGCCCCGCCGCGCAAGCGGGGGAAAGGGGCGGCGCTGTCGCAGTCAGACCAGCGCGCGCAGAAATCCGGTCAGATCATGGGTGCGGTGCTGGACATGCGGGCCGACCCCCCCGGTCAGCGCGTCGGGCCCGTGGCGACCGTCGCCCACCAGCACGGTGCGCATGCCCAGGTCGTGCGGCACGATCAGGTTGCGCGGGTCGTCCTCGAAGAACGCGGCCCGCGCGGGGTCGATGCCGGAGGCGGCCAGGATCGGCGCATAGGCGCGCGGGTCGGGCTTGGGGTGAAAGCCTGCCTCCTCGATGCCGTATACGGCGTCGAACAGGTCCTCGGGCATGGCGCGGGCGGCCAGGACGCGGCGGGCGTAACCCGCGTCGCCATTGGTGTGGATGATCCGCCGCCCCGGCAGGGCGGCGATGGCGGCGGCCAGGTCCGGGTCGGGGGTCAGCACCGAGAAGTCGATGTCGTGGACGTCGGCCAGATAGGCCGCGGGATCGACCTGGTGGTTGGCCATCAGCCCGGCCAGCGTGGTGCCGTGCAGCCGCCAGTAATCCGCGCGCAGGCGGTTCGCGTGATCCTGCGGCACGTCCAGCGCGCGCATCATCCAGGCGGTCATCCGGACCTCGATCTGCGCGAAAAGCTGCGCCTCGGGCGGGTAGAGGGTGTTGTCCAGATCGAAGATCCAGACGTTGACATGCGAAAAATCCATGCCCCGGGCATAGCTTGCGCGCGGACCGCTTGCAATTCGGCGCGCGCGGGCCAATCGTTCGCGGATGAAAGACGCCTATTCCCTGATCCTGACCGCCATCGAGGGCGGCACCTACCGCCCCGGCGACCGGCTGGTCGAATCCGAGCTTGCCGAGCGGTTCGGCGTCAGCCGCACCCCCGTGCGCGAGGCGCTGCAGCGGCTGGAGACGCAGGCCATGCTGGTGCGCGACGGGCGCAGCCTGATCGTCGCCTCGCTCGACCACAACCAGCTGGCGGAACTCTATACCGTTCGGGCTGAGCTGGAGGCGCTGGCCGCCCGCCTGGCCGCCCGCCACGCCACCCCCGAGGAGGTGCGCGTGCTGGCCCAGATGGTCGAGGAGGACCGCCGCACCAAGGGCGACCCCGAGGCGCTGGCCCGCGCCAACAAGCGGTTCCACCGGCAGATCCATCTGGCCTCGCACAACCGCTATCTGGTGCAGCAGCTGGACCTGGTGCATCGGACCATGGCGCTGATGGCGCGGACCTCTCTGGCGGCCGAAGGGCGGGGCGAGACCGCGCTGGCCGAACATGCCCGCATCGTCGAGGCGATCGCGGCGGGGGACGGGGCGGCGGCGGACCGCGCGCTGCGCCAGCACATCTCGATGGCTTGGGAGGCGCGGCTGAAGCTGGAGGCGCAGGCGGGTGGCTGAGCCGCGCCTGATCCTGACCCAGGACGACATCGACGAAGGTGCCGCGCATCTGGCGGCCGTCTGCCCGGTCTGGGCGCGGGTGCTGCCCGACCTGGGCCCGCTGCCGCTGCGCCGCCAGCCGGACGGGTTCGCGGCCATGGCGCAGGCCATCGTGGGCCAGCAGGTCTCGGTCGCGGCGGCGGCGGCGATCTGGGGGCGGCTGCAGGCCGCGGGGCTGGACCGCGAGGCGACCCTGCGCGAGGCCGATGACGACAGCCTGCGTGCCGCGGGCCTGTCGCGGCCCAAGGCGCGCTATCTGCGCGGCATCGCCGCGGCGGGGCTGGATTGGGACGGCCTGCGCGATCTGCCCGACGACCGGGCCATCGCGGCGCTGGTCGCGCTGCCCGGCATCGGCGTCTGGACCGCCGAGATCTATCTGAAATTCGCTCTGGGCCGCCGGGACGTCTTCGCGGCGGGCGATCTGGCGCTGCAGGAGGCGGCGCGCGGCATGTACGGGCTGGCAGAACGGCCCGGACCGGCGGCCCTGCGGGTGATGGCCCAGCCTTGGGCGCCATGGCGGGCGGTTGCGGCGCGGGGGCTCTGGGCCTATTACCGCTGGGCCAAAGGACGCGAGGGAATATCATGACGGAACCGCTGCAATCCGCCCGCCGGGGGCCTGAACAGGTCACTTCGGTCGTGGTCTTCCTGCACGGCTATGGGGCCGATGGGGCGGACCTTCTGGGTCTCTCCGAGCCGCTGGCCCCGCATCTGCCCAAGACCGCCTTCTATGCCCCCGACGCGCCCGAGCCGTGCCGCAACAATCCGATGGGGCATCAGTGGTTTCCGATCCCCTGGCTGGACGGCTCCTCCGAGGTCGATGCCCGGATCAGCATGGGCCAGTCGATTGCGGCCCTGGACGAGTTTCTGGACACCGTTCTGGCGGCCGACGGGTTGAGCCCGGAGCGGATGGTGCTGGTCGGGTTCTCGCAGGGGACGATGATGGCGCTGCAGGTCGCGCCGCGCCGGGACCGGGCCGTGGCGGGGGTCGTGGGCTTCTCCGGCCGGCTGCTGTCGCCCGACACGCTGGCGGCCGAGGCGCGGGTCAAGCCGCCGGTCCTGCTGATCCATGGCGATCAGGACGAGGTCGTGCCCTTCGACGACATGGCGGTGGCGGGTCAGGCCCTTCAGGGGGCGGGCTTCACCGTCTATGGTCATGTGATGCAGGGGACCGGGCATGGCATCTCGCCGGACGGGCTGTCGGTGGCGCTGGCCTTCCTGAAGGACCGCCTGCCGGACTGATCTGTCATGCTGCCGTCATTTCGGGCGGATAGAGGTTCCCGCATCGGCCATGGATGCGGGGACTTGCCAGACGGTCCCCGCCAGATATAGTCGAGACGACGGATCTGACGGGCGCCCCGGTCAACCCCACGGGGCAGACGGGAAGGCGCTATGCTGGACGACCATCTTCGCTCCGACTTTCGAACGCAGTTCGTGCGCGAACCGGCCAATCTGCGCCATTACCCGGCGCTGGTGCTGAATGCCGATTACCGGCCGCTGTCCTATTACCCGCTGTCGCTGTGGCCGTGGCAGGAGGCGATCAAGGCCGTGTTCCTGGAGCGGGTGACGATCATCGCGGAATACGACCACGAGGTGCGAAGTCAGCGCCAAGCCTTCCGCATGCCTTCGGTCGTCGTGCTGAAGGATTTCGTCCGACCCCAGAAGCGCGTGGCATTCACGCGCTTCAATCTTTTTCTGCGGGACGAATTCTGCTGCCAGTATTGCGGGGCCAAGGGCGACCTGACCTTCGATCACGTCGTGCCGCGCTCGCGCGGGGGGATCACCAGCTGGGCGAACGTGGTCGCGGCCTGCTCGCCCTGCAACCTGCGAAAGGCGAACCGCAGCCTGCGCCATTCCGGCCTGCAGCTGCGTCGCGCGCCGCGCCAGCCCACCGCCGATGAGATGCATGCGGCCGGGCGGCGCTTTCCGCCGAACCACCTGCACGAGAGCTGGATGGATTTCCTCTACTGGGATGCCGAACTGGACAGCTGAGCGGGACCGGTCAGCCGTCGTGGTCCTGATGGCCGCGCAGGTTCAGGTGCAGCAGCAGCGCACCGCTGAGCGCCAGAAGCAGGAAGGCCACCGGGGGAATGCCGGCCGAAAGGCCCGCCCAGAGCGTGATGCCCGAAGCCAGCGTCACGACGACCAGCACGGCGAGGAAATGGGTCAGCGGCATGGGACACTCCTTCTCCTGAGGGTCAATATGGGGCGCTTCGGGGGCGTTGAAAAGACCACCCGTCGAATGCCCGGTATTTCGGCGAAGATGCCGCAGGGCCGCCCGCCGTCCTGGCGCGGTCTTGACCCGCCGACGGGCCGGTCCTAGGTTTGCGATCGAGGACGACCTCCCCCTGATGGGCAGAACCGCCGGGACGGCCCGGATGTCGAGGGAGAACCCCACCATGCCTTCCATGCCTTGGATCCTGCTGTTCGCCGCCGGTCTTCTGGAGATCGTCTGGGCGACGGCGATGAAGTATTCCGCGGGCTTCACCAAGCCCATGCCCACGATCGTGATGATCGTCGGGATGATCGCGTCCTTCTGGCTGCTGTCGACGGCCATGCGCGCCCTGCCTCTGGGCACGGCCTACATGGTCTGGACCGGCATCGGCGCGGTCGGCAGCTTTGTCGTGGGGGTCGTGTTCCTGGCCGAGCCGGTCACCGCGATGCGGCTGGCGGCGGCGGCGATGATCGTCGCGGGCATCGTCACGATGAAGATGGCCTCCTGACGGACCGCAGGCGGGGTGCGGCTTGCGTCCCGCGACGGCCGGGGGCGCTGGCGCCCCCCGGACCCCCCCGCCTTCGCCCCTCCGACAGAAAACCGCGAAAATCACGCGCCGGGGGTAATTTCCTTCCGGCGCAAGGGGTGATAGACGCAATGCCAGCCAAAGGAGACAGCCCATGCCCGCCTATCGTTCCCGCACCACCACCCATGGCCGCAACATGGCCGGCGCCCGGGGCCTGTGGCGCGCGACGGGCGTGAAGGACAGCGATTTCGGCAAGCCGATCATCGCCATCGTCAACAGCTTCACCCAGTTCGTGCCCGGCCACGTCCACCTGAAGGACTTGGGCCAGCTGGTCGCCCGCGAGGTCGAGGCGGCAGGCGGCATCGCCAAGGAATTCAACACCATCGCGGTTGATGACGGCATCGCCATGGGCCATGACGGCATGCTGTATTCGCTGCCTTCGCGCGAGGTCATCGCCGATTCGGTCGAATACATGGTCAACGCGCATTGCGCCGACGCGATGGTCTGCATCAGCAACTGCGACAAGATCACGCCGGGCATGCTGATGGCGTCGCTGCGGCTGAACATCCCCACCGTCTTCGTGTCGGGCGGGCCGATGGAGGCGGGCAAGGTCGTGCTGCAGGACGGTCGCGTCAAGGCGCTGGACCTGGTCGACGCGATGGTCGCGGCCGCCGATGATTCGGTCAGCGACGCGGATGTCGAGGTGATCGAGCGGTCGGCCTGCCCGACCTGCGGGTCCTGTTCGGGCATGTTCACGGCCAATTCGATGAACTGCCTGACCGAGGCCCTGGGCCTATCGCTGCCGGGCAACGGCTCGACGCTGGCGACCCATGCGGACCGCAAGCGGCTGTTCGTCGAGGCGGGCCATCTGGTCGTCGATCTGGCCAAGCGCCATTACGAGGGCGACGACGCCTCGGTCCTGCCGCGCGCCATCGCGAGCTTTGCCGCCTTCGAGAACGCGATGACGCTGGACATCGCGATGGGCGGATCGACCAACACCGTCCTGCATCTGCTGGCCGCCGCGCATGAGGCGGGGGTCGACTTCACCATGTCCGACATCGACCGGCTGTCGCGCAAGGTGCCGGTCCTGTGCAAGGTCGCGCCCGCCAAGGATGACGTTCACATGGAGGACGTCCACCGCGCCGGCGGCATCATGGCGATCCTGGGACAGCTGGACCGGGCGGGCCTTCTGGACACGTCGGTGGGCAGCGTCCATTCCGGCACGCTGGCGCAGGCGCTGGAGCGATGGGACGTCTCGCGCACCGAGGCCGCCAGCGTGCACGACTTCTTCCGCGCGGCGCCCGGCGGCGTGCCGACGCAGACGGCCTTCTCTCAGGATCGGCGCTATGACAGCCTGGACCTGGACCGCGAGAAGGGCGTGATCCGCAGCCCCGAGCATCCGTTTAGCCGCGATGGCGGTCTGGCGGTGCTCTATGGCAACCTGGCCGAGGACGGCTGCATCGTGAAGACCGCCGGCGTGGACGATTCGATCCTGACCTTCGAGGGGCCGGCCCATGTCTTCGAGAGCCAGGACGACAGCGTCAGCGCCATCCTGACCGGCAAGGTCAAGCCCGGAGAGGTCGTGCTGATCCGCTACGAGGGGCCGCGCGGCGGTCCCGGCATGCAGGAGATGCTGTATCCGACCAGCTACCTCAAGTCGAAGGGCCTGGGGAAGGCCTGTGCGCTGGTCACCGACGGGCGGTTCTCGGGCGGCTCCTCGGGGCTGTCGATCGGCCATGTCTCGCCCGAGGCGGCCGAGGGCGGCACGATCGGCCTGGTCGAACAGGGCGACCTGATCCGCATCGACATCCCCAACCGCAAGATCGAGCTGGTCGTGGACGACGCCACCCTGGCGGCACGGCGCGAGAAGCGCGAGGCCGAGGGCTGGAAGCCCGCCAAGCCGCGCCAGCGCAAGGTCTCGACTGCGCTGCGCGCCTATGCCGCGATGACGACCAGCGCGGCGCGCGGCGCCGTCCGCGTCATCCCGGAGTGATCCGCGCGTCGGGGCCTGGGGTCATCCCAGGGGCCCCGGCCGCCGCTCCTCCGACAGCATGACGTTCGCCTCGACCTGGCCCACGCCGGGCAGGGTCATGATACGGCGGCGCAGGATGCGTTCGAAATCGCTGATGTCGCGGGCGGTGATGCGCAGGCGATAGTCGAACTGGCCCAGCACATGCTGAACCAGCTGCACCTCGGGGATGGCGGTCACGGCGCGCTCGAAATCCTCGAGACCGGTGCGGCCCTTGGCGGCCAGCTTGATCCCCAGGAACACCGTCACGCCAAAGCCCAGGGCCGCCTGGTCCAGCACCACGCGCCGCCCCGCGATCACGCCCTTATCGGTCAGCCGCCTGACCCGGCGCCAGGCGGCGGGCTGGCCGATGCCCACGGCGCGGCCCAGATCGGCGGCGCTGCGCGTCGCATCCGCCGCCAGAAGCCGCAGGATCGCCAAGTCGGTCGCATCCAGATCGGTCACAGCGGCAGGCCCTCGCTGTCCTTGATCGTGGCGACCAGCATCAGCGCGTCCAACTCGGCGATATGGGGCAGGGTCAGGATGCGGTCGCGATAGACCTGCTGCCAATGCGCCATGTCGCGCGCAATCACTGACGCACGCCAATCGACGCTGCCCAGAAAGGACTGGATCTCGATCACCTCGGGCACCTGGCGCAGGGCGGCCAGGAATTCGTCGAAGGCGCGCGGATTCGTCTTGTCCAGCGTGAAGCGCAGGCTGACCTCGACCGCCCAGCCCATCGCGCGCCAGTCTATGCGCGCCTGCACGCCCTTCAGGACACCGGCCTCGCGCATCCGCTCCATCCGGCGCCAGAGGCTGGCCGGCGTCACCCCGGCGCGCTCCGCCAGCGCCGCGGCAGGGGCCTCGGGTTCGGCTAGAAGCTGGCGCAGGATGCGGCGATCGATGGTGTCGGGCATGAAAGACATGACAGATGCCATATCAGGGCATGATCCTTTCGCCAAGCGATGTCGTATCGCGTCGTTTGCATGATGTCTGCATGCCATTCCCGCTAGAAAAGGTGCAGCAGATAGGAAGGATACCCCCATGCGCGTTTACTATGACCGCGATTGCGACGTGAACCTGATCAAGGACAAGAAGGTCGCGATCCTGGGCTATGGCAGCCAAGGCCATGCCCATGCGCTGAACCTGCGCGACAGCGGCGCCAAGAATTTGGTCGTCGCCCTGCGCGAGGGCAGCCCCTCGGCCAAGAAGGCCGAGGCCGAGGGCCTCAAGGTCATGGGCATCGCCGAAGCCGCCGCCTGGTGCGACGTGATCATGTTCACCATGCCGGACGAGCTGCAGGCCGAGACCTACAGGAAGTACGTCCATGACAACCTGCGCGACGGCGCGGCGATCGCCTTTGCCCACGGCCTGAACGTCCATTTCGGCCTGATCCAGCCGAAACCCGGCGTCGACGTCATCATGATGGCGCCCAAGGGTCCCGGCCACACGGTGCGCGGCGAATACACCAAGGGCGGCGGCGTGCCCTGCCTGGTCGCGGTGCATCAGGACGCATCGGGCAAGGCGATGGATATCGGCCTGTCCTATTGCTCGGCCATCGGCGGCGGCCGGTCGGGCATCATCGAGACCAATTTCCGCGAGGAATGCGAGACCGACCTGTTCGGTGAGCAGGCGGTCCTGTGCGGCGGCCTGGTCGAGCTGATCCGCTGCGGCTTCGAGACGCTGGTCGAGGCGGGCTATGCCCCCGAGATGGCCTATTTCGAATGCCTGCACGAGGTGAAGCTGATCGTCGACCTGATCTATGAGGGCGGCATCGCCAACATGGACTACTCGATCTCGAACACGGCAGAATACGGCCAGTATGTCACCGGCCCGCGCATCCTGCCCTACGATGAGACCAAGGCCCGCATGAAGGCCGTGTTGACCGACATCCAGCAGGGCAAGTTCGTCCGCGACTTCATGCTGGAGAACGCGGTCGGCCAGCCGACGCTGAAGGCCTCGCGCCGCGCCAATGACGAGCATCAGATCGAGCAGGTCGGCGCCAAGCTGCGCGAGATGATGCCTTGGATCTCCAAGGGCAAGATGGTCGACCGCGCGCGCAACTGACAGGTCAAGGCCGGGGGTTTCACACCCCCGGACCCGCGTGGGATATTTTCTTGAAGAAGAAGCACTCTTTCTTCTTCACTCAAATATCCTGGGGGGCGTCCGAAGGACGGGGGGCAACGCCCCCCATTCTCATGCCTGACGCTTGTCCTCCGTCTGCGTCTGGAAGTCCGACGCATCATGGCGCTCATGCAGCTGTTTTGACGGATCGCCCGACACGTTGTTCACCATGATCCCGCGCTGCACGGCCGGACGCGCCGCGATTTCGGCCTGCCAGCGGTGCAGGTTACGATAGCTGTCAGCGTCCAGGAAGGTCGCCGCATCGCCATAGGCGCCGCCGGTGATCAGCCGCCCGTACCACGGCCAGATCGCCATGTCCGCGATGGTGTAGTCGTCGCCCGCGATGAAGCGCGTCTCGGCCAGGCGCTTGTCCAGCAGGTCCAGCTGCCGCTTGACCTCCATGGTGAAGCGGTCGATCGCATATTCGATCTTGGTGGGCGCATAGGCGTAGAAATGCCCGAAGCCGCCGCCCAGATAGGGGCCCGCGCCCATCTGCCAGAAGAGCCAGTTCAGCGTCTCGGTCCGCGCGGCCGGGTCCTTCGGCAGGAAGGCGCCGTATTTCTCGGCCAGATAGAGCAGGATCGACCCCGATTCGAAGACCCGCTGCGGCGGGCTCACGGAATGGTCCATCAGCGCGGGAATCTTGCTGTTGGGGTTCGCGGCGACGAAGCCGCTGCCGAACTGGTCGCCATCGCCGATCTTGATCAGCCAGGCGTCGTATTCGGCGTCGTGACCCGCCTCCAGCAGCTCCTCCAGCAGGATCGTGACCTTCTGCCCGTTGGGCGTCGCCAGCGAATAGAGCTGCAGCGGATGCTTGCCCACGGGCAGGTCGCGGTCGAACTGCGCGCCGGCGGTGGGCTTGTTGATGCTGGCGAACTGGCCGCCATTCGCCTTGCCTGGGGTCCAGACCTTGGGCGGGGTATAGTCGTCGCTCATGACGTCTCCTGTCGATGTCTGGGGTCAAGATGTGGGCGGGGGCGGGGGACATCAACCGCGCGCTTGCGATGTTCCGTTTATGTTCTATAATCGCCCCATGCTGCCGCCCCGTGACCCAGACCAGCGCCTGAAGGCCCGCGGGGCCGACACCCGCCCCGCCGGGCGGTTCGAGCGTGAGAGCCGCATCCGTGAATCCGACGATTGGGACATCCCGGAGGACCAGTCCCTGCTGCGGACCGAGGTCACGACCGAACGCCCGCGCAGCATCATCACCCGCAACAGCTCTCCGGACATCAGCTTCGACCGGTCGATCAACCCCTATCGGGGCTGCGAGCATGGCTGCATCTACTGCTATGCCCGGCCCAGCCATGCCTATCTGGGCCTCTCGCCGGGTCTGGATTTCGAGACGCGGATCACCGCCAAGCCGGATGCGGCGTCACTGCTGGCGCGCGAACTGGCCCGGCCCAGCTATCGCCCCGCGCCCATCGCGCTTGGCACCAACACCGACCCCTATCAGCCTGTCGAGGCGCGGCTGGCGATCATGCCGGGCATCCTGCGGGTGCTGCGCGACTGGAACCACCCGGTGACGCTGGTGACGCGGGGCCGAACGGTGCTGCGCGATCTAGACCTCTGGGCGGAACTGGCGGCGCGCGATCAGGCGGCGGTGGGGGTCAGCGTGACCACGCTGGACGCGGACCTGGCCCGCGCGCTGGAGCCGCGCGCGCCCGCGCCTGCCACCCGGCTGACGATGATCCGCGAGCTGTCGCGGTCGGGTGTCCCGGTCCGGGTCATGGTCGCTCCGGTCATCCCGGTCCTGACCGAGCCCGAGATCGAATCCATCCTGACCGCCGCGCGCGAGGCGGGCGCGACCACCGCCACGATGATCCCCCTACGCCTGCCGCATGAGGTGGCGCCGCTGTTTCGCGACTGGCTGGAGCGGCACCGCCCCGGCATGGCGGCGCATGTGATGAACCGGGTGCAGGACATGCGCGGCGGGCGCGACAACGATCCGCGCTTCGGGCACCGCTTCCGCGGCGAGGGGCTGCATGCCCAGTTGGCGCAGCAACGGTTCCGGCTGGCGCGGCGCAGGCTGGGCTATCGCGAGGGCGGCCCGGCACTGGATTGCAGCCGGTTCGGCCCGCCGCCGCGCGCCGGGGATCAGCTGTCGCTGTTCTAGTGCCGCGCGCTGGCAAAGCCGCCCAGCTTGGCGGTGATCTGGTCCAGCGAAGGGCGCGGCCCCTGCGGGCGGCTCTCCAGCGCCTTGCGCATGGCGCGCAGATGCGCGGGCATTGTGCCGCAGCAGCCGCCGATCACCCGCACCCCCATGTCGCGGGCGAGGCAGGCGTAATCGGCCATCAGCTCGGGCGTGCCGTCGTAATGGATGTCGCCATGCAGCAGATGCGGCACGCCCGCATTGCCCTTGGCGATGATCGGGCGTTCGTTGCCCGACGCGACGAAGCCCGCCACCGTGCGCAGCAGGTCAGAGGCGCCGATACCGCAATTCGCGCCATAGGCGACGGGCGGATGGGGCAGGGCCTCGACCGCCGCGGCCAGCTGCGCGGGCGTCACGCCCATGATCGTGCGGCCCGCCGTGTCGAAGCTGAGGCAGCCGCACCAGGCCATGCCGACGCGGCGCGCGGCCTCGGAGGCGGCGCGCAGCTCCTCCAGCGAGGCCAGCGTCTCAACCCAGAGGATGTCGGCGCCGCCCTCCCGCAGGGCCTCGGCCTGTTCGTGGAACATCTCGACCGCGCGGGCATGGGTCAGGCTGCCCATGGGGGCCATGAACTCTCCGATCGGCCCGATCGAACCGGCCACGATCACGTCGCGCCCGGCGGCGTCCGCGACCTCGCGGCCGATCTGGGCGGCGCGGCGGTTCATCGCGCCGACTTGGTCGGACAGGCCTGCCATGCGCAGGCGGCTGGCATTTGCGCCGAAGCTGTTGGTCAGGAACAGGTCCGACCCCGCCTCGACCGCGCCGCGATAGAGGCGCGCGACATCCTCGGGGCGGGTCAGGTTCCACAGCTCGGCCGGTTCCTGGCCCAGACCCATGTTCATCAGCGCGGTGCCGGTGGCACCGTCGGCCAAGACATGGGACCGCGTGGACAGCATGCGGCTGAGCGGGTCGGTCATGGTCGCCGTCCTTCGTTGCGGGTCGATGGCGACCGCCCAGAGATCGCCCAAGATCTGGTCCATGATAATCCGTCGGAACTGTGGTGACAATTTCGCGGACAACGAACGAAAAACCGCGCCGGTTTCCCGGCGCGGCAAATTGCCTTAACTTTTGCCGAACCGATCAGTTCCGGTCGTCGTCGCCGTCATTGGCGGCGCCGATGTCGTCGAACAGCTCGGCGATCTCGAACTCGGCCTCGGCATCGGCTTCGGCGGCCAGGTCCTGGATGGACTTGCCCTGAGCCTGCAGCTCGGCCTCTTCGGCGGAACGCGCGACGTTCATGGTGATCGTCGCCTCGACCTCCGGGTGCAGCACGACGGTCACGTCATGCAGGCCCAGCTCCTTGATCGGCTCGCGCAGGACGACCGACTTGCGGTCGACGGTGAAGCCGGCCTCGGTCGCCGCATCGGCCGCGTCACGCGTGGTGACCGAACCGTAGAGCGCGCCCGAATCGGAGGCGGAGCGGATGACCACGAAGGTCTGGCCGTCCAGCTTTTCGGCGATCTTCTGGGCTTCGGCCTTCGACTCCGCGTTGCGGGTCTCCAGCTGCGCCTTCTGACCTTCGAAAGCCTTGATGTTGGCTTCCGACGCACGCATCGCCTTGCCCTGCGGCAGCAGGAAGTTGCGCGCGAAGCCTTGCTTGACGTTCACGACGTCGCCCATCTGGCCCAGCTTGGCCACACGTTCCAGCAGGATGACTTGCATCTCTCAGGTCTCCTTACTTCACGACATAGGGCAGCAGGGCCAGGAAGCGGGCGCGCTTGATGGCACGGGCCAGCTCGCGCTGCTTCTTGGCCGAGACGGCGGTGATGCGCGAGGGCACGATCTTGCCGCGTTCGCTGATGTAGCGCTGCAGCAGGCGGGTATCCTTGTAGTCGATCGCAGGTGCGTTATCGCCCGAGAACGGGCAGACCTTGCGGCGACGGAAGAAGGGTTTGTTGGCCATGGGTCAGATCCTCTCAGTTCCGCTCGCGGCGTTCGCCGCGGTCGCCGCCACGATCACCACGGTCGCCGCGATCGCGGTCGCCACGGTCACCCCGGTCGCCGCGCGGACGGTCGCCACGCTCGCCGCGCTCTTCGCGCTTCTGCATCTGGACCGAGGGGCCTTCCTGATGTTCGTCCACGCGGATGGTCATCACGCGCATCACGTCGTCATGCAGGCGGGCCAGGCGTTCCATCTCCAGCACTGCGGCCGAGGGGGCGTCGGTGCGCAGGAAGGCGTAATGGCCCTTGCGGTTCTTGTTGATCTTGTAGGCCAGGGTGCGCACACCCCAGTATTCGTGCTCGACGACCTTGCCGCCATTGTCGGCGAGAACGGTCGAGAAGTGTTCGATCAGCCCTTCGGCCTGCGTGTTCGACAGGTCCTGGCGGGCGATCAGCACATGCTCGTACAGAGGCATGGCGATCCTTTCGGTGTCTGTGCGCATTTCATCGACGGGTCGTCCCTTCCGCACCCGTCACGAGAGGCTGCGCCGTTACAGAGGAAGCATGGCGGAAGGATGGGGTCTTCTAGCAGCGATCGGCGCGATTGCAAGGCGATTCGCCGTGCCGGCGCCGGGCCGGGGAACCGCATCGCGGCCCGCGCCGTTCCCCGTGACGCGCGCCCGACCGCCGCGCCCATCCCCACCCCTGGCACCGGGAGCGCCGCCGATGAGAACCGAAGAGACCGGGCACGGAACCCTGGAGACCTGGACCCCCGACGAGGTCGCCCGCGCCCTGGCCGCCGACGAGATCGCGATGATCGACGTGCGCAGCCCGGCCGAGTTCATGCAGGAGCATATCGAGGGCGCGCTGCTGGCACCCATGGCCTATATCGTCCCCGAACGCCTGCCCCTGGGCGGAGAGAAGCCGGTGGTCCTCTATTGCGGCGGCTCCAAGCGGTCCGAGGCGGTGGGCAGGCAGATCCTGGAGGCGGGGGTCGTGGACCGCATCGCCCATCTGGAGGGCGGGTTCGGCGCGTGGAAGGCGGCGGGCAAGCCCTATCGCGGCACGGACATGACCACGGGCGCGCCGGTGCTGGTGCGCTGATGGCCCTTGCGGTCGCGCGAGGGCGCGGCCAATCTGCGCCCCGCGGCGCCTAGACCCGCGACGCTCAGCAAGGACAGGATGCGATGGCGCTGGAAGATGCCAAGACCCAGGTCGATCAGGCCTTCACCCGCGACGGCCTGCGGGGCCTGTCCTTCGAGAACGCCTTCGGCGGTGCGACCAGCTTCCTTCGCCGGCGCTATACCAAGGACCTGACCGGGGTCGATGTGGCGGTGACGGGCATCCCCTTCGACCAGGCGGTGACGCACAGGCCCGGCAGCCGCTTCGGGCCCCGCGCGATCCGCGAGGCCTCGACCCTGCAGGCCTTCGATGCGCCCTATGGCTGGGGCTATGATCCGCTGTCGGTGATGGATGTCGTGGATTACGGCGACATGGCGTTCGACTATGCCATGGTGCGCGACGTGCCGGGCCGGATCGAGGCGCATCTGGGCACCATCCTGGACGCGGGCGCGGCGCCGGTGACCTTCGGGGGCGATCATTTCATCACGCTGCCGATCCTGCGCGCGGTGGCGGCGCGGCGCGGGCCGGTCGCGCTGATCCAGTTCGACGCGCATTCCGACACCTGGGTTGATGACGACCCGGAGCGGATCGACCACGGAACCTTCCTCTACAAGGCGATCCGCGAGGGGCTGGTCGATCCGTTGGCCAGCGTGTCGGTGGGCATCCGCACCGACAATCCGGACACGATGGGCGTCACGATCCTGGACGCACCCTCGGTGCATCGGGACGGGGTCGAGGCGACGCTGACGCGCATGCGCGCGGTGGTGGGCGACCGGCCCTGCTATCTGACCTTCGACATCGACGCGCTGGACCCGGCCTTCGCGCCGGGCACGGGCACGCCGGTCTGGGGCGGGCTTGCCAGCTGGCAGGCGGCGGCGCTGCTGCGCGGGCTGGCGGGGGTCGATCTGATCGGCGGCGACGTGGTCGAGGTCTCTCCGCCCTATGACACGACCGGGGCCACGGCCATCGCGGGGGCCCATGTCGGCATGGAGCTGATCGCGCTCTTGGGCTGGGGTCGGCGATGAATGGCGTCCCGCGCCGCGCCGGGGGGCTGCGCGCCCCCCGGACCCCCCCGGCGTCGCGCCGGCAACGGCGGCTTGTCGCCACGCGGGCCGGGGGGTAAGGCGCAGCCATGTTGCCCGAAGACCGCCTTGCCCAGATCGTCCAGCGTTTCGAGTTTCTCGAGGCGCAGCTGAACGACGGCGCCGCCCCCGACCAGATCGCCCGCATCAGCCGCGAATATGCGGAGCTGAAGCCCGTCGTGGCCCAGATCGACCGCTGGCGCGCCGGCCGCGCCGGGCTGGAGGAGGCCCGCGCCCTGCTGTCGGACCCGGAGATGCGCGACCTGGCCCAGGACGAGCTGCGCCGCCTGGAGGCGGAGCTGCCCGCGCTGGAGCGGAATCTGCGCATCGCGCTGCTGCCGCGCGACGCGGCGGATGCGCAGCCCGCGATCCTGGAGATCCGCCCCGGCACGGGGGGCGACGAGGCGGCGCTGTTCGCGGGCGACCTGCTGGAGATGTATCGCCGCCATGCGGAGGGGCAGGGCTGGCAGTTCCAGATGCTGGAGCTGACCCGGACCGAGCTGGGCGGCGTCAAGGAGGCCATCGCCCGGATCGAGGGCGAGGGGGTCTTTGCCCGTCTGAAATACGAATCGGGCGTCCACCGGGTCCAGCGCGTGCCCACGACCGAATCCGGCGGGCGCATCCATACCAGCGCGGCCACCGTCGCCGTCCTGCCCGAGGCGGCCGAAGACGTGGAGATCGACATTCCCGCCGCTGACATCCGCATCGACACGATGCGTGCCTCGGGTGCAGGCGGCCAGCATGTCAACACCACCGATTCGGCGGTGCGCATCACCCACCTGCCCACCGGCATCGTCGTCACCAGCAGCGAGAAGTCCCAGCACCAGAACCGCGCCAACGCGATGGCGGTGCTGCGCGCGCGGCTCTACGACATGCAGCGCGCGGCGGCCGATGCCGAACGCGCCGCCGACCGGCGCGCGCAGGTGGGCAGCGGCGACCGCAGCGAACGCATCCGCACCTACAACTTTCCGCAGGGCCGCATGACCGATCACCGCATCAACCTGACGCTCTATGCGCTGGACCGCATCATGGCGGGCGACCTGACCGAGACCATCGACGCGCTGACCGCGCATGACCAGGCCGCGCGCCTGGCCGAGGCGCTGTGAGGCTGTCGCGCGCCCAGGCCGAGGGCGCGGCGCTGCTGCGCGCGGCGGGCATCGCGGGGGCCGCGCGCGACGCGGACCGCATCCTGGCCGCGGTGCTGGAGATCGAGCCGGGACAGCTGCGCGTGACCGACGACCGCGACCTGACGCCCGACCAGGCAGCGACCTTTCATCGCGGCATCGCCGCGCGCGCCCTGCGCCAGCCGGTCGCGCAGATCGTGGGCTTTCGCGACTTCTGGGCGCATCGGTTCCGGGTGACGCCCGATACGCTGGACCCGCGCCCCGAGACCGAGGCGCTGGTCGAGGCCGCGCTGGCCCGGCCGTGGCGGCGGGTCCTGGACTTGGGGACCGGGACAGGTGCGATCCTGATTTCGCTTCTGGCGGCGCGGGCGGGGACGCAAGGGGTCGGCACCGACATCTCGGAGGCGGCGCTGGCGGTGGCGCGGCACAATGCGCGCCGCATCGGCGTCGATGCCCGGTTCCGCCGCGCCGATTGGTTCGCGGGGGTCGAGGGGCAGTTCGACCTGATCGTGTCGAACCCGCCCTACATCGCGGCGGTCGAGATGCCGCTTCTGGACCCCGACGTGCGCGATTGGGAGCCGCATCAGGCCCTGACCGACGGCGGCGACGGCTTGGGGGCCTACCGTGAGATCGCGGCGGGCGCCCGCGATCATCTGACCGCCCACGGCGCCGTGCTGGTCGAGATCGGGCCAAGCCAGGGCCAGGCGGTCGCAGGCCTTTTCGCGGCCCGGGGCGCGCGGGTCAGGGTGCTGCCAGACCTGGACGGGCGCGACAGGGTGGTGATGGCGGAATTCGGCGGCGATCCGGCGGTTTGACGCCCATTGGCGCGGGTTTTCTGCAGTTTTCCCTTGTCTTGGGGCGCGGGGCATGGTTAGTCGACGGCATGCGACGGGCCTTGGGCCGGCGCATGGGTCAGCCCGAAACCGCCGATACCGAAGGGACGCAGCGACGCGTCGCGGATGGGACAGGTCCGGGCTGAACGGAGAGGTCACCGCCCCCGTAGCCATCCCGCATCACCGTCCAGTTCATTCTGGCACCCCGACGCCCGGAAACCTTGCAGACAAGACTGATGAGATCATCAAAATCCCGCTCGCGTAGCAAATCGAACCGCCAGCGTACGCTGGGGAACATCACCAATCGCGTCTTCGACAGCTCGGGACCCGAGGGCAAGGTGCGCGGCACCCCCCAGCAGATCATCGAGAAGTACCTGACGCTGGCCCGCGACGCCCAGCTGTCCCATGACCGCGTGGCGGAACAGAGCTTCCTGCAGCACGCCGAGCACTATACCCGGATGCTGGGCGAGGCGAACCGTGAGATGGCCGAGCGCCAGGGCCAGCAGGGCCAGGGCCGCGACGACGACCATCAGGGCGGTCACGGCTATCACCAGAACGGCAATGGCAACGGCAATGGCGGTCACCGCGACCAGCGTGACGGCCAGAACCGCGACGGGCAGAACCGCGACGGGCAGCGTGACCATCAGCGCGATCAGGGCCGCGATCAGCAGCGGGACCAGAGCCGCGAGAATCAGGGTCGCGACAATGCGCCGCGCGACGGCGGCTTCCGCGAGGCGCGGCCGGCGCCGCAGGATGAGCAGCCGACACTGCCCGACGTGATCTCGGCCCGCGACGAGGACGGTGCAGCCCCCGTCCACACGCCCGAGACCGACGCCCCGGCCGTCCAGCCCGTCGAGAGCGCGCCCGATGCCGCGCCGAAGCCCGTGCGCAGCCGCGCGCCCCGCAGCCGCGCCCCGCGTCCGGCCGCGCCGGCCGAAGGTGGCGAAGTCGCCGCCCCGGCGCGCAGCCGTCGCAAGCCCGTCCCCGCCGCCCCGCGCGAGGGCGAGGCGGAGTGAGCCTCTGCTGATCTGAAGGGGAGAGGGCGCGCCTGCGGGTGCGCCCTTTTTCGTTCGGGGGTCAGCCCTGCCGCGCGGCCTTGAGCAGGCGGGCCAGCGCGCAGAAGCGTTCCAGGTCGATCTCCTCGGCGCGGGCGGTGGGGGGGATGCCCGCCTCTTCCAGCAGAGCCTCGATCTGCGGATGCAGGGATTTCAGGCTGGCGCGCAGCATCTTGCGGCGCTGGTTGAAGCCCGCCGCCGTCACCTGCGACAGGACCGACGCATCGGCGGGAAAGCGCGGCGCGGGCAGGGCGGTCAGGTGGACAACCGCCGAATGGACCTTGGGCGCGGGCACGAAGGCCTCGGGCGGCAGGGACATCATGATCTGCGCATCCGCGCGCCATTGCGCCAGCAGCGCCAGACGGCCATAGGCCTTCGATCCCGGACGGGCCACGATGCGTTCGGCCACCTCGCGCTGGAACATCAGCGTCAGGGACTGCCAGAAGGGCGGCCAGTCCTTTGGCGTCAGCCAGCGGATCAGCAGTTCGGTGCCCACGTTGTAGGGCAGGTTCGCGGCGATGCGGATGGGCGGCGTCAGATGCGCCAGCGGGTCGATCTCCAGCGCGTCGCCGTTGATGACGGTCAGGCGGCCCGGATAGGCCTCCGCGATCTGTGCCAGCGCGGGCAGGGCGCGGGGGTCCTTTTCGATGGCCAGCACATGGCGCGCGCCGCAGGCCAGAAGGCCGCGGGTCAGTCCGCCGGGACCGGGGCCCACCTCCAGCACGTCGCAGCCGGTCAGCTCGCCCGCCTGCCGCGCGATCTTGTGCGTCAGGTTCAGGTCCAGGAGGAAGTTCTGGCCCAGCTGCTTTTTCGCGCGCAGGTCGTGGGTGGCGATCACCTCGCGCAGGGGGGGGAGGTCGTCGATCATGGTGCCTTGCCGGATGCTGGGGGCATTCTGCCCGTCGCCGGTCGGGCCTCGGACCGATGGCGCCCGTCCGGCGACCCCCTGAGGGTATTGTCGTGAAGAGGAAGCGCGCGGGCGGCGGCCATGTCGGCGGCCAGGCGCAGGGCGGCGATGGTCGATGAGGGATCGGCCAAGCCCTTGCCCGCGATGTCGAAGGCGGTGCCGTGATCGGGCGAGGTGCGGATGAAGGGCAGGCCAAGCGTCGCGTTCACGCCGCCGTCGAAATCCAGCGTCTTGATGGGGATCAGGCCTTGGTCGTGATAGCAGGCGACGGCCGCGTCATAGCGGGCGCGTGCCGGGGCGTGGAACATCGTGTCCGCCGGATGGGGGCCGGTGACGTGCAGGCCCTCGGCGCGCAGCCGCGCGATCAGCGGCGCGATCAGGTCGCGGTCCTGGGTGCCCATCATGCCGCCCTCGCCCGCATGGGGGTTAAGACCGGCCACCGCGATGCGGGGGGCGGAGAGGCCGAAGTCGCGGATCAGCGCGGCATGGGTCAGGCGGATCGCCTGTTCCAGCGCCTGTTCGGTCAGGGCCGCGGGCACCTCCGCCAGCGGGATGTGGATCGTCGCGGGCACCACGCGGCAGGGCGGCGTCACCGTCGTCGAGGCCAGCATCATCGCCACCGGCACGTCGCCCGCCAGATGCGCCAGGAACTCGGTATGGCCCGGGAAGGCAAAGCCTGCGCCGCGGATCAGGGCCTCCTTGCTGATCGGGGCGGTGCAGATCGCCGCGACCTCGCCCGTCATCGCCAGATCGACCGCGCGGGCGATGACCGCGATCACGTCCGCGGCATGGGCCGGGTCGGGGCGGCCGGGCGTGGCGGGGCCCGCGAAGTCATGGCGCAGGACCGGCAGGTGGCCGCGGGGCACGGCGTCGCCCGGGGTCGCCACCGGGGTCCAGGCGGTGCCTTGGGGCAGGTGGCGCGGATCGCCCATCCAGACGATGTCGGCGCCCGCGGCCAAGGCCAGGGGTGCCAGTTCGGGACCGACGCCCGCCGGTTCGCCGCAGGTCAGCAGGACGCGCGCCATCAGGGGCGCCGGATGATCGCGTCGGCGCGCAGATCGGCCAGAAGCCCCTCGGCGGCGGTGTTGATGCGCGTGTTGAACAGCTGGTCGCGGACCTGATCGCGCGAGGGGATGCCGGGGGTCGCGGATTGCGGGATCGCGGCCTCGACCCCGTCATCGGGCAGGGCGGTCGTGGCGACCTGGGCCTGGGCGGCCAGGGCCGGCTGGCGCGAGCACAGCACGACCACGTCGGCCGCCGCCCCGGCCGGGACCACGCCCGCCTCTCCGGCGTCCAGCGAGGCGAGCCGCGCCGCGATCAGCTGCGGGATCGCGCCCTGCGACAGGGTCTGGCGCTGCACGGCGGCGGACGCTTCGCCGGCCTGCACGAAGAGGTCGTCGCAGCCCTGCACGACCGAGGCCAACCGCGCCGCCTCGGTAGTCGAGGCGACCCGCAGCGTCAGGTATTCCAGCAGCTGTTCGCGCGCGCCGGGGCGCAGCGTGCCCTGCGCGTCGCGCAGGTGGAACAGCACCACCGCGCCCTCGACCGGCAGGGGGGGCGTGGTCTGGCCCGGCTGAAGCCCGGCGATGATCGGGCGCAGGCTGGGCGGCAGGTCGTCCAGGGCCAGCATCTCCAGCCGCCCGCCGGCCTCGGCCGAGGGGGTGGCCGAATACTGGCGCGCGGCCTCGGCGAACTGCGCCTCGGTCGGGCGCGAGCCCGAGATGCGTTCGGCCAGCTGCAGGGCCTGCGCCTCTTGGCCCGGAGGAGCGGGGATGATCAGTTCGGACAGAAGGACGCGGTCGATGATCGGGGTCTCGATCACGCGCTGCAGCGCCTGGTCGATCTCGGCATCGGTGATCTCGATGCGGCTCAGCAGGCGGGCGCGCACGACCTCGCGCCAGACGGTGCCGGCCTCGACGAAGTCGCGGAAAACGCCCTCCTCGATGCCCGCGCGTTCCAACTGGGCGATGAAGGAGGCGGCGTCCAGCCCGGCGCGGCCCGCGAATTCCTCAAGACCCTCCTGCAGGCCCTCCGGGGTGATCTCGATGCCGATCTGGCGGGCGGCCTGCACGCGCAGCCGGTCGTCGATCAGCGCCTGTTCGGCGGCGGCGGCGCTGGCATCGGGGGCGCCGATGACCTGCAGGAACCGCATCCGCTGATCGACCTCATAGGCGGTCACGGCGCTGTCGTTCACATAGACGACGGGCGCGAACAGGTTCTGCGCCGCCACTGGCGCCGCGGCCCCGGTGGCGATGACCGCCGCCAAAGCGATACCCGAAAGGAAATGCCGCATTTTTGCCCTCATCTGGTCCTTGGTGCGCAACTTAGCGCATGCAGTTCCGGCGCGCCACCGTGCCGGGGCCGTTCTCTTGCGCGCCGAACCCCCCAAGGCGCACCGACAGATCGAAGCTAGTCTCGGCCCGCAGCAGGTCGCTGCTGGAGAAGCGCCGCGAGAGGCCCGTCTCCAGCGTAATGCACTCGTTGCGATAGGCCACGCGCAATGCCGCGCGCTGCGCCCGGTCGGCCGAGAAGTCATAGCGCGTCTCGGCCTCGCCCCACCAGCCGGGGGCGATCTGCCAGCCGACATTGGCGGCCAGCTCGGAGGCATCGACGGCGCGGCCCTCGTCCTCGTCGCGGTCGATCCAGATGTAGCCCGCCGACAGGTTCAGGTCGGGCCGCAGCCAGCCCACCCGCAGCTCGTTGCGCGAGATCCGCGCGGCATCGTCGAACAGCGCGCGGTTGGCGATGGCCAGGCCCGTGCCGCTGTCGTAATGCGCCGCCAGCAGCCAGTCCGACGACCGGCCGCCCAGGGGGCTGTCCTCGTCCAGGTTGTCCGCGTCGCGCGCCCGCAGGATGCGCCCGCCGGTGACGCCCAGGCTCCAGCCGGTCGGGTCGATCCGCGTCCAGCTCGCGCCCACATTGGCGCGCAGCCCGGTCTCGCGCGCGTCCCAGCCCGGAAAGCGGTTGTCGGAGAAGAGGTTGCCCTCGTCGAACTCGATCAGGCGGCTGTCCTCGTTCGGGATGTCGTCGTCGCGCCCATGCGGGGAATAGAGGATCTGGACCACCGGCTCGACCACATGGGTGGCGGCGCCCGAGCCGCCCGCCAGGGGCCAGCGCAGCTCGACCCCCACCTGCGGATCGACGCGGGTCACCACGTCGTCGAAGCGGTCGTCCTGCGCGATGCGGTAGAGATCCGCGTCCAGCCCGGCCAGCGCCGCCGCCACCACGCCCCCGGGCAGGATGCGGCTGCGCCGCCAGTCCACCCCGACCGAGGCCCGCGCCACGTCGCGCCCCACGATGTCGTCGTCCGAGGGGCGCCGATGCGCATGGGCCGACCATTCCAAGAGCGCCTCGCCCCCGATCAGGCGCGGGGTCACGCGGCGCAGCCAGATCGCGTCGGCGACCTGCGTGGGCGAGGTCGCGTTGTCCTCGTCCTCGCGCAGCGATTCGTAATTGCCGACCCGGCCCCAGAACAGCTTGTCGCGGCGCACCCGCTCCAGGCTGACGCCGCTCCACAGCCGGTCGGCATCGGTGATGCCGTAGTCCAGCAGATAGGCGCGGTCGCTGGCCTGCTGGACCTGAAGCGCCAGGCGATAGTCGCGCGGCAGCAGGAACTGCGCCGCCCCGAAGACATAGCCGCGCGTCTCGCCCTCGCGCAGGTCGTCGCGGCTGATGGCGCCGTTCCATTCGGTCGCGCCCGTGGCGAAGGCCTGACGATAGCGCAGCTCCAGCGTGCGGGTGCGGCTTCGGCTGACATAGGGGGTCAGGGTCAGGTCGGCGCTGTCGCCCAGGGTCTGGAAATAGGGCAGCTTGACCCCGAAGCCCAGGCCCGAGGTCGTGCGCACCTCGGGCCGCAGAAAGCCCGAGCGGCGGTCCACGGTCGGGTCGGGCGCGGTCACGCGGAAGGGCGCATAGGCCAGCGGCACGCCCAAGGCGCGCAGCTGCGGGCGGTCGAAGGTGATCAGCCGCGTCTCGGCATCGTGGACGATGCTGCGGGCGCGGATCTCCCACAGGGGGGTCGGATCGCCCGCGCAGATGCGGCAGCTGGAGGCCACGACATTGTCCAGCTGGCTGATGCGCCCGTCCTGGCGGCGCTCCAGCCGGGTGGCGGCCAGCTGCAACTCGCGCGCGAGGACCAGCCGCGCGCCCAGCACGATGCCGTCCTGCAGTTCGCGGTCCAGCTGGGCGCTGTCGGCGATCAGGATGGCGTCGGTCTCGGGGTCGGTGCTGCCGGGGCGGGACAGGTGGATCGGCCCCTCGATCGTCAGGTCGCCGGTCTCTCCGTCCACGGTGATGCGCTCGGCGACCAGCCGCGCGCCCTGGTGCCAGACCACCACGCCGCCCGCCGCGATCAGGGTCCGGTCCTGCTGCAGCAGGACCTGGTCGGCCAGCACCGTTGCCGGTCCCGTACCGGTGCCGGGCGTCGCGGCGCCGGGCAGGGTCACGCGGGCATCGGGGGCGGCGGTGGCCGGGTCCTGCGGGGTGGGCGTGCGGTCGCCCACCGGGTTGCTGCCCAGCACGTCCGATTCGGGCGCCAGCGCCGTCACCCCGTCATAGAGCGAGGCGCCGGGCATGCCGGTCAGGGGCGTGACGCCCATCGCGCCGTCACCATCGAATATGGACTGCGCGGCCAGTGGCCCGGACAGCGCGATCAGCGCCACCCCGGCCCGCAGCATCAGGCGGGTGTTCCAGCGCACGCTCATCCGTCCTCCCGTCTCAGGATCAGCCCCAGGGCCAGCATCGCGCCGACGAGGGGCGGGGTCCAAGCCGCCATGACCGGCGGGATCTGCCCGTTATCCCCCAGAACCTGCGCCAGATTGCGCAGAAAGAACAGCGCGATCCCCGCGCCGAAGGCCATCAGCACCGCCGCCCCGGTATTGCGGCCACGCACATGCTGCATGGTGAAGGCCGCGGCGATCAGCACCATCGCGCCCATCAGGAAGGGCCGGGCCAGCTCCATCTGGAACCAGACCTTGTGGCGGGCGGCGGAAAAGCCCGCCCGCTCCAGCCCGGCGATGAACTGCGGCAGCTGCCAGACCGGCACCGATTCGGGGCGTCCGAACCCCTCGCGGATGCGCTGCGCCGTCAGGTCCGAGGCCAGCGTCATGGCCGCGCTGCGCGTCACCGCCGCCTGCGGGTTGGGCCGGTCGAGGGGAAAGTCGCTGACCTCGCGCAGGTCCCAGGCCCCGGGCGTCAGCCGCGCCTCGCGCGCCTCGATGCGGCGGACGGGACCGGCCTCGGCGTCGAAGACCAGGAAGCTTGCGTCGTAGAGCGTCACCGCGTCCGGGCTGGCGCGGCGGGCGCGGATCACCACCTGGCCCGCCTCCTCCCCGTTCACGCGCAGGGCCTGGCGCAGCCAGACGGCACTGTCGCCCAGGCTGACGGTCTGGCTGCCCGCGCGGTCGATCTCGGCCACCGCATCGTCGTAGAGCGAGCCGGTCGCGGCCACCAGCGGGTTCAGAAGCCCCACGGCCAGCGCGCCCAGCAGCACAGCCGTGGCCACCGGCGCGCGCACGACCCTGAGCCCCGAGCGACCCGAGGCACGGATCGCCACCATCTCGGAGCTGCGGGCCAGCCCGAGGAACAGCATGATCCCGGCAAGCACCGTCATCAGCGGCAGGATGGAATAGAAGCTGCCGGCGATGTTCAGCCCCGCCAGCCGCGCCGCCCCCGCCAGCCCGATGCCGCGCCCCGAGAAGCGGCGGATGATCTCGATCATGTCGATCAGGAACAGGATCAGCAGGAACACCCCCGCGACCAGCAGGAAGGCGCGCAGAAAGCGCCGCGCCACATATTGCGCCAGGATCATCGCGCACTCCCCCTGGGTCCGCGCGGTCGCGCGGCCAGCCACAACAGCCCCGCGCAGAGCGCGGCGCCCAGCAGCGCGGGCAGGTACAGAAGCGGCCACAGGTCTGCGTCCCGGCCCACCTGGTTGGCGGCGGCGTTGGACAGGAACTGCACCCCGATCAGCCCCAGCACCGCCCAACCCACCTGCCGCCAGACCCCGAAGCGCGAGAACCCCCCGATCATCAGCGTGGCAAAGCCCAGCATCGCGGCGACCGGCGACAGCAGGGGCTGGGCCAGCCGTTCATGCGCCTCGCGCCGCGCATCGCCCGCGCTGGCGCCCGTGGCCTCCAGCAGGGCGGGCGGCGCGGCCAGCAGGGTGGGCGTGCCATAGTCGCGCAGGTCGCGCCCCCGGTCGCCCTCGCCCGCGAACATGCCCGCCATGTCATAGCTGAGTTCGGCGAATCGCGTGACCTCCAGGCTGGGGGTGCCGTCGCCGGGGCGCAGGGTCTGTGACAGGCCCTCCAGCAGGACCAGCACCGGCCCGGCCTCGGCCCGCACCACCAGCGCCTCCTGCGCGGTATAGGTGACCTGGGCCGCGGGGTCGCGCGCATCCTCGATGAACAGGTCCAGCAGGCGGCCGTCGCCCGCCACGTCGCGGATGAACAGCGTCACCCCGCGGACCGGATACTGAAAGCTGCCGGGGCGCAGGAACTGCGCGGTCACGTTCTCGGCGATCTCGGCGCTGCGGTCGGACAGGCGGGCGCGGGCCATGGGCACCAGCCCGTGGACCAGCACCGCGACCATCACCCCCACGAAGACGCCGAAGACCAGCACCGGCCGCGCCAGCCGCCACGGCCCCAGGCCCGCCGACTGCATCGCGACCAGTTCGGATTCGCCGGCCAGGCGGTTGGTGCCGTAGGCCGTCGCCGCGAATGCCGCCACCGGCAGCACGACCGAGATGACCAGCGGCAGCGTCAGCGCCGTGAACTCCAGAACCACCAGGGCGGTCTGGCCGTCGTTCAGCAGATCGTCGAACAGGCTGACCGCCCGGTTGATCCAGTAGACGGAGACCAGCACCAGAGCAAAGAACCCGAACAGCGTCAGCAGCTGCCCCAGGATGTATCGGTCGATGCGCGGCATGGATGGTCCTTGGCGTGACGTTCCGTCCTGCTTAGCCGCAAGGGCGGCTCTGGAAAAGGGCCGGAGCGGGGGCTAGGGTCACGGGCACCCGAACGGAAGGAAGACCGATGACCCAGCCCGTCGAAATCAGTTTCACCGAAACCGCCCCCGAGGCGCTGGCCGGCCATGAGGGCCGCGTCGCGCTGGTGCTGACCGGCCCGGACAAGCTGCCCGGCCGCCTGCCGCGCCCCGCGCGCGAGGCCGCCGCCCGCGCGCTGGCCTCCAAGGCCGGCAAGGCGCTGAAGCCGGGGCAGGTGCTGGAGCTGGCCTTTCCCGCCGGCATGGCCGCCGAGGCGCTGGTCCTGGTGATGCTGCCCGCGACCGCCACCCAGGCCGAGGCGCGCCGCGCCGGGGCCGCCCTGGGCGCCAAGCTGGGCCGGGGTCACACGCTGATCCTGGCGGGCAATCACAAGCGCGCGGGCGATCTGGCCTTCGGGCTGGCGCTGCGCGGCTATGACTTCTCGGTCTACAAGACCAGGCCCGCGCCCGCCCCGGTCAGCCCCGCCGCGGGCGACGGGATGGTCCCCGAGGCCGAGACCGCCGCCGGCAACGCGGTTCTGGACGACGCCCAGGCCGCCGACGCGCCCGAGGCCGCGGATGCGCCCATCGGCGACAAGGCCCGCGTGACCGTTATGGTCAAGGACCCCGAGGCGCTGGCCAAGGCCGCCCAAGATGCCGCCGCCGTGGCCGAGGGCGTGTTCTTCACCCGCGACCTGGTGAACGAGCCCGCCAACGTGCTGACCACCAGCGACTTTGCCGACCGCCTGCTGGCCATGCAGGAGATCGGCCTGGAGGTCGAGGTGCTGGAGGAGGATCAGCTGGCCGCCCTGGGCATGCGCGCCCTGCTGGCCGTGGGTCAGGGCAGCGAATCGCCCTCCAAGGTGGTGGTGATGCGCTGGAACGGCGGCGGCGACGAGGCGCCGCTGGCCCTGGTCGGCAAGGGCGTCGTCTTCGACACCGGCGGCATCTCGATCAAGCCCGGCGCGGGCATGGAGGAGATGACCATGGACATGGGCGGCGCGGGCGTCGTCGCGGGCACCATGCGCGCCCTGGCGCTGCGCCGCGCCAAGGCCAATGTCGTGGGTTTGGTGGGCCTGGTCGAGAACATGCCCGACGGTCGCGCCTATCGCCCCGGCGACATCCTGAAGTCGATGAAGGGCGACACGATCGAGGTCGTGAACACCGATGCCGAAGGCCGCCTGGTGCTGGCCGACGTGCTCTGGTACGCGCAACAGACCTATCAGCCCCGCGCCATCGTCGATCTGGCGACGCTGACCGGCGCGGTGATCATCGCGCTCGGCCATGACAATGCGGGCGTCTTCTCCAATGACGACGCGCTGGCGGGCCAGATCCTCTCGGCCGCCCAGGCCGAGGGCGAGGGCGCCTGGCGCCTGCCCCTGGGCAAGGCCTATGACAGCCTGATCGACTGCCGCCTGGCCGACATGAAGAACACCGGCGGGCGCGCGGCGGGCTCGATCACCGCGGCGCAGTTCCTGCAGCGCTTCATCCGCGAGGGGCAGGCTTGGGCGCATATCGACATCGCGGGCGTGGCCCTGCCGCCGGGGGGCACCGATCTGGCGCCCAAGGGGGCCTCGGGCTGGGGGGTCATGACCCTCGACCGGATGATCCGCGACGGCTACGAGGGCGCGTGACCGGCGTCCAGCCGGGGGCGGGGTGGTGAGATGGGCAAGGCGCTGTTCTATCACCTGACCCGCTCCCCGGCCGAGGCGCTGCTGCCGGTGCTGCTGACCAAGGCGCTGGCCGCCGGCTGGCGGGTCGAGCTGCGCGCCGCCGATCCCTCCCGGCTGGAGACGCTGGACCAGCAGCTGTGGCAGGGCGACGGCTTCCTGCCCCACGGCCTGGCGGGCGGGCCGCATGACGCGCGCCAGCCGGTGCTGCTGACCTTGCCGGATCAGGCGGCCGCCAACGGCCCGGCCTGCCTGATGGCGCTGGACGGTGTGGCGGTCGCCCCGGATCAGGTCGCGGGGCTGGAGCGGTGCTGCATCCTCTTCGACGGCGGCGACGGGGCGGCCATGGCCCGCGCGCGCGACCAGTGGCGCGAACTGACCGGCGCCGGGGTCGAGGCCGAATACTGGTCCGAGGAGTCGGGCCGGTGGGAGCGCAAGCGCTGATCCGCACCCAGCTTGCGCAGGCTCGGCCGGGGGGTCCGGGGGGCAGGCAGCCCCCCGGCCTCCGCCCGCGGCAACGACCCTACGCCGCGGCGTGTCCCGCCAGCCGCGCATGCAGGTCCGCCCGCGCCAGATCGCGCTTGGCCCCCTGCAGCACCGCCCGCCCGCGCTCCATCACCAGGAAGCGGTCGCCCAGATCCCAGGCAAAGTCGAAATACTGCTCGACTAGCACGATGGCCATGTCGCCCCGGTCGCGCAACCCCGCGATGACCCGGCCGATCTGGGCGATGATGTTGGGCTGAATGCCCTCGGTCGGCTCGTCCAGCAGCAGGAGGCGCGGCCGGGTGATCAGCGCCCGCGCGATGGCCAGCTGCTGCTGCTGGCCGCCCGACAGATCGCCGCCGCGCCGATGCGCCATCTCGGCCAGGACCGGAAAGCTCTCGAAGATCGCCTCGGGAATGCGCCGCTCGGACCGGGGCAGACAGGCAAAGCCCGTCTCCAGGTTCTCGCGCACCGTCAGCATGGGAAAGATCGCCCGTCCCTGCGGCACATAGCCCACGCCCATCCGCGCCAGCCGCTGCGCCGACATCCGGCCCAGGGGCTTGCCGTCGAAGATGATCTCTCCGCCCGATCGGGGATGCCTGCCGGCCAGAAGGGCCATGAGGCTGGTCTTGCCCACGCCGTTATTGCCCATCACGCAGGTGACCTCCCCGGCCCGCGCCTCCAGGTCGATCCCGTGCAGGATCCGGCTGCCGCCGTAATGCAGGGTCAGGCCCCTGGCCTCCAGCATGTCCTATCTCCCCAGATAGACGTCGATGACGTCGGGATTGCGGGTGACATGGTCCAGCGACCCCTCGGCCAGGACCGACCCCTGATGCAGCACGGTCACCTTGCAGTTCAGGCGGCGCACGAAATCCATGTCATGTTCGACCACCACCACCGCGCGGCTCTCGGCCAGGCGGCAGAGCAGCGTCGTGGTCTGTTCCCGCTCGGCCAGGGTCATGCCGGCGGCGGGTTCGTCCACCAGCAGCAGCCGCGGGTCCGAGGCCAGCAGCATCCCGATCTCCAGCCACTGCTTCTGGCCGTGGCTCAGATCGCCCGCGCGCCGCTCCAGCGCCTCGGAGAGACCCACCTCGGCGGCCAGTTCCGCCACCCGCGCCTCCGAGGCCGCCGTGGGCCGCCAACGCAGCACCGCGAAGGGCCCGCGCGCGGCGCGCAGCGCCATGGTCAGGTTGGCCGCGACCGACTGGTCCTCGAAGACGGTGGGGCGCTGGAATTTGCGGCCGATCCCGGCGCGGGCGATCTGCGCCTCGGAGAGCTTCAGCAGCGAGCGCGACTCCTCGCCCCACAGGACCTCGCCCGTGTCGGGACGGGTCTTGCCGGTCACGATGTCCATGAAGGTGGTCTTGCCCGCGCCGTTCGGCCCGATCACGGCGCGCAGCTCGACCGCGTTGATGGCGAAGGACAGGTCGTTGATGGCGCGGAATCCGTCGAAGGTCTTGCTGATGCCGCGGACTTCCAGAAGCGCGCTCATGCCCGACCCCCCTTGCGGGGCATGAGATCGACCAGACCCGCGATGCCCTTGGGCGCGTAAAGCGTGACCAGCACGAAGGACAGCCCAAGCGCCACCTGCCACCAGTCGACCCAGTTGACCACGTATCCCGGCAGGTGGATCGACGGCGCCCGCCCGCCGGTGAACCAGCTGGACAGCAGCGACACGACCACCGCCCCCACGACCGCGCCGTAAAGCCGCCCGCGCCCGCCGATCGCCACCCAGACCGCCAAGTAGATCGAGGCGATGGGCATCATCTCGGCCGGGTTGATGATCCCGGCCTGGGGATAGTACAGCGCGCCGGCGATGGCGGTGATCATCGCGGCCAGGGTGAAGACGACCAGCTTGAACCCCTCGACCGGATAGCCGAGGAAGCGCACGCGCGTCTCGTCGTCGCGGATGGCGCGGACCACGCTGCCGAACTTGCCGCCGACCAGCCAGGCCGCCAGGACGTAGAACAGCGCCAGCGCCGCGGCCGAGGCCCAGAGGAACCAGACCGACAGCGTCGCCTGATCGACATGGTCCAGGCCGGGCAGGTTCTGCAGGCCCGACAGGCCGTTGTTGCCCCGGAACCCGCTGTCGTTCTGGAACAGCCACAGCGCCAGGGCCAGGGTCATGGCCTGGGTCAGGATCGACAGATAGACGCCGTTGACGCGGGACCGGAAGGCCAGCCAGCCGAAGACCAGCGCCAGGAGCCCCGGCACCGCGACGACCAGGATCAGCTGCGCGGTCAGCGAATGCGCCAGCCACCAGGCCCAGGGCAGGTCGGCGCTGCCCACCACGCCGAAGATCTGGTTGGTCACGGCGGCCTGGACCTCGGCCGGGGTGGGGGGAATGGGCGACTGCTGCAGCTGGGCCAGCACGATGCCCTCGGTCCGCGCATACATCAGCCACTGCCCGATCATGTAGCCGCCAAGCGCGAAGAAGGCCATCTGCCCCAGGGACAGGATGCCCAGATAGCCCCAGACCAGGTCCATCGCGACCGCCGCCAGTGCCAGACACAGCGTCATGCCCAGGATCTTGACCGTCGATGTCGGCAGCGCGCCGGTGCCATAGGCTTGGCTGGTCAGCGTGACGACCAGCGTCAGCACAGCCAGTCCGGCCAGCATCGCCAGGACCGACGGATTCCTCAGGATGAAGGGGGTTCGGGTCATGTCTTACGCCTCGGCCGCGCGACCGCGCTGCGGGATGATCCCGCGCGGCCGGAACTGGATGAAGATGATGATGAAGAGGATCATGAAGGTCTGGGCGGCCAGGGTGTTGGCGGGGTTCATGAACTCGATCACCTTGGACAGCCCGCCGATCAGCGCGGCGCCGGCCAGCGTGCCCCAGATGTTGCCCACCCCGCCCACGACCACGGTCATGAAGCTCTGGACGATGTATTGCTGGCCGATCTCGGACGTGACCTGCGCGAAGAGGCCGATGGCCACGCCCGCGATACCCGCGATGCCCGATCCCAGGCCGAAGGTCATCATGGCGATGCGGTCGGGGTTGATGCCCATGGACGCCGCCATGCCGGGATTCTGGGTGACGGCGCGGACCTCCAGGCCCAAGCGGGTGCGCTTCATGATGAACAGGAACAGCGCCAGGAACATCAGCGCCAGCACGAAGATCGCCACCCGGATCGCGCTGATGCCGATGACGTCGTTCACGGTGATCGAGCCCTCCAGCCAGGCAGGGGCGGTCAGGGGCCGGGCCTGGGTGCCGAAGATGTTCTTGGCCAGCTGCTGCAGCGCGATGGAGACGCCGAAGGTCGCCAGCAGCGTCTCCAGCGGGCGGTTGGCCAGATGCCGGATCACCAGGCGATAGAGGACCACCCCCGCCAGCGCGGTGACCGCGAAGGCCAGGGGCAGCGCCACCACCAGCGACAGGGTGCGATCCGCGATGACGGTCTGGACCGTGTAGGCGGTATAGGCGCCCATCATGATGAATTCGCCATGCGCCATGTTGATGACCCGCATGACGCCGAAGGTGACGGCCAGTCCGATGGCCGCCAGGAAATAGATCGAGGCCAGCGACAGCGCGTCCAGCCCCAGGTCGATCCCGGTCATCGCGCCAAGGCGGACCTGGGCGCGGATCTGGGCGGCCTTGGCCGCGTCCGTCACGGCGGGGTCGGGTTCGGCATAGACCTCGAAGAAGCGGCTGGCGTCCAGGGCGGCCTGGATCTCGGTCTCGGTCGCGGCGGGGGGGACGGCGCCCGCCGCCTCCAGCGCCTGATAGGCGCGGTCGCGGGCGGCCTGGTCGGACAGCTGGTCCACGGGCACGCCCGCCACCGCCCCGTCGGTGATGTTGGCGGCCAGCGCCGCGCGCTGATCGGCACCCGACAATGGCGGCTGCAGCAGGTCCTGCTGGACCAGCTGGGCCAGGGCCGCCTCGCGCGGCAGGCCCGCGTCGCCGGGGGACAGCTCGCGCGCGACATTGGCGCCGGGCGGCGTGTCGGGGGCCACCACCGCGCGGGTCACCAGAAGCGGGTTCAGCGCGGCCCGGAAATCCAGGCCCACGTCGCCCGCCATCTCCTCGATCGCGGCGACGCGGGCGGCGCTGTCGGGGTCGTGCTGGATGGTCAGCAGGCGTTCCAGCCGCGCCTTGCGCGCCGCCAGCACCGGGTCGGGATCGTCCAGGGCCGCCCGCAGCAGCGGCAGCTGGTCGGGCGCCGCGCCGCGTTCCAGCGACTGCAGCGCGGCCGCGCGCCGCGCGGGGTCGGGGTCGCTCAGCGCGCCCGCGGCCAGCGCCGCCTCGATCACGCCGCGCACGCCGGAATTGGGGCGCAGCATGCGCGGATCGGCACCCGCGACCGCGTCGCCGGTCACAGCGTCCGTGGCCGCGTCACCGTCCATGATCAGCAGTCGGCCGGTCCCCGTCAGCCCCAGGCTGCGGTCGGCCCAGGCCTGCAGCATCGCCAGCCCCTCGGGGCCGGTCGCGGCGATCTCCTCGACCAGCGGGCCGACCGTCTGGCGCGAGGGGCGTTCGATCTGGTCCAGGTTCGCGTCGATGACGGCCTGCAGGGCCGGGTTGGCCTGCGCCGACCACGGCAGGATCAGCGCAAGCGCGCAGGCAAGAAGACGATGGCGGATCACGGGGGCTTCCTTCGCACGAAGGGCCGGGCGGCGCGGGGCCGCCCGGCCGTCACGTCAGTAGTTCGACTGGACCTGGACGCAGCTGTCCGTTTCCGTGTTGAACATGCCGCAGTCCTTGCCCGGCCAGTCGGCCTCCAGCACCGCCGATTCCGGCAGGAAGTCGGTCCAGGCGTCGCCCGGCACCGGCTCGGTTTCGCTGACGATGTCGAACTGGCCGTCCTCGCGGATCTCTCCGATCAGGACGGGCTTGGTGATGTGGTGGTTGGGCAGCACGGTGGCGGTGCCGCCGGTCAGGTTCGGCACCTCGACGCCGACGATCGCGTCCAGCACCGGGTCCACATCGGTGGTGCCCGCCGCCTCGACCGCCGCGACCCAGGCATTGAAGCCGATGACGGTGGCCTCCATCGGGTCGTTGGTCACGCGGTCCGCATCGCCGGTGAAGGCCTTCCACTCCTCGATGAAGGCGGTGTTGGCGTCCGATTCGGCGCTCTGGAAGTAGTTCCAGGCCGCCAGATGGCCGACCAGGTTGGTCGTATCCAAGCCCGACAGCTCCTCCTCGCCCACGGAGAAGGCCATGACCGGGATGTCGTCCGCCGACACGCCCGCCGCCGCCAGCTCCTTGTAGAAGCCCACATTCGCGTCGCCGTTGATGGTGGAGACGACGCCCACCTTCTTGCCGCCCGCGCCAAGCGCCACGACATCGGCCACGATCTTGGACCAGTCGGAATGCCCGAAGGGGGTGTAGTTGACGAAGATGTCCTCGGCCGCGACGCCGTTGTCCTTCAGATAGGCGTCCAGGATGTTGTTCGTGGTGCGCGGATAGACATAGTCGGTGCCCAGAAGCGCCCAGCTCTCCACGCCCAGCTCGTCGCGCATGTAGTCGACGGCGGGGATCGCCTGCTGGTTCGGGGCGGCGCCGGTATAGATGACGTTCTTGGACGATTCCTCGCCCTCGTACTGGACCGGATAGAACAGCAGGCCGTTCAGCTCCTCGATCACCGGCAGGACCGACTTGCGGCTGACGCTGGTCCAGCAGCCGAAGATCGCGTCCACGTCGCTGACGGTCAGCAGCTCGCGCGCCTTCTCGGCGAACAGCGGCCAGTCGGAGGCCGGATCGACGACCACCGCCTCCAGCGGCCGGCTCAGCACGCCGCCCTTGGCGTTCTGCTGTTCGACCAGCATCAGGACCGTGTCCTTCAGCGTCGTCTCGGAAATCGCCATGGTGCCCGACAGCGAATGCAGCACGCCGATCTTGATCGGTTCGCCCTCCGGTGCCTGGGCATGGGCGGCATGGGCCAGCGTCAGGGCGCTGGTCAGCATCAGGATCTTCGTCAGCCTGGTCATCGTTACCCTTTTCCCCCCGGCGCGTTGGCCGGTGTCCCTGTTGTCCTTGGGAAGGCGCACGGCCTTCGCAGGTGCAGAAAGACGGCAGAATCGGGCAGTTGGACAGGATTTCAGCAGTCCGCGCCTGCGTCGCGCAGCGACTGGCGCGGTCTTGGGCGGCGGGCGCGGCAGATGCCCGCCCGCCGGGCAATCTCAGGCCGCGCGGGGTGTCAGGCCACCCTGTTCGATCAGGAAATCGACGATCTGCTCTACGCCGCGGCCGTGGCGCAGCTGGGCCATGACGACGGGGCGCGGGCCGCGCGCCTCATGTGCATCCTTTTCCAGCAGAACCGCATCGACGCCGACATGCGGCGCCAGATCGGTCTTGTTCACCACCAGGAGGTCGGAGCGCGCCAAGCCCGGGCCGCGCTTGCGCGGGATGTCCTGCCCGGCGGCCGTGTCGATCACATAGATCGTCAGATCGGCCAGTTCCGGGCTGAAGGTCGCGGCGAGGTTGTCGCCGCCCGATTCGATCAGGATCAGCTCCAGATCCGGGAAGGCCGCGTTCAGGTCGGCGATGGCGGCGAGGTTGATGCTGGCATCCTCGCGGATCGCGGTATGGGGGCAGCCGCCGGTCTCGACCCCGCGGATGCGTTCCACGGGCAGGACCTGGGCGCGCATCAGCGCCTCGGCATCCTCGCGGGTATAGATGTCGTTGGTGACGACGGCCATCGACAGGCGGGGGGCCAGCGCGCGGGCCAGCTGTTCGGTCAGCGTCGTCTTGCCGGCGCCGACGGGACCGCCGATGCCGACGCGGAGGGGGCCGTTATGGCTCATGAGCGGAAGATCCTCGTTGTCATGGTTTCGTGGGCCATCGCGGCGATGTCGGCGCCCCAGGTGGCGCTGGTCAGATCCTCGGGCGTGGCCGTGACGGCGCGGGCGGCGCGTTCCAGGATCGCGGGCTGCAGGGTCGCCAGCATCCGCTGCCCCTCGACCGGGCCCAAGGGCAGGAACCGCACCGCCGCGCTGATCAGCGCCGCCGCCTGCGCCTGCAGGAAGGCCGCGATGATCTCTGCCGGAGGCAGGGGCAGGGCGGCGCAGGCGCGGCCCATGGCGACGGGCAGGGACACGGGCGGCTGCGGCGACCCGGTCAGCGCGGCCATGTTGGCGGCGAAGGCCGCACCCTGCTCGGTGGTCTCGGTCTGGCGCTGGCTGCTCATGCAGGCGGCGCGGGACAGATCGTCCAGATCGGCATGGTCGGCCCCCGGACGCAGCGCCAGCGACAGCAGAACGGCATCGGACCAGCCCGCGCCGTGATCCAGCCAGTCGGCCAGCCATTCCGGCAGCGTCGCCCGCGTCACCCATCCCGCGTCAATCGCGTATTCCAGGCCCTGCGACCAAGCAAAGCCGCCCACCGGAAAGGCGGGCGACAGCAGTTGCGACAGGGTCAGGCGGGCCGCCTCAGGCGTGGTCATGCGCGTGGCTGTGATGTCCCGCATGGCCGTTGCTGTGGCCGTGGACATGCGCATGGGCGTGGCCTTCCGCATGGGCATGCACATGTTCGCCCGCGCCATGGGGATGGTGCGTGGCGGGCCCGTGGTCGTGGCCGAAGGTGCGGCCATGGCCGTAGGCGCCGCCTTCGGGGCGGAAGGGCATGTCCTTGCGGCACATGTCCGCGCCCAGCTGCTTCAGCATCGCCTCCAGCACGTGGTCCTGGCGGATGATCAGGCGATCGGCCTCAATCCGGCAGGGGGTGTGGCGGTTGCCGATATGCCAGGCCAGCCGGGGCAGGTTACCGCGGATGACCAGCACCGGCTCGGCCGCGGCGCGCACCACGACCTGACGGCCGTCGGACAGCTCGAACGCGTCGCCGTCGTCCAGACTGGTGACCTCGGGCAGGTCGACCATGAAGTCGCCCCCCTCGCAGGACAAACGCTTGCGGCGCAGCAGGCGGCCTTCGTAGTCAAGATGCACCTCGGCATCGAAGGGCGCCGGGGCGTTGCGGATGATGGAATGTGCGGTTGCGATCATGGTGGGGTTCTCCCTCAGAAGAGGAAATAGCGCTGCGCCAGCGGCAGTTCCGTCGCAGGCTCGCAAGTTAACAATTGTCCATCGGCGCGGACCTCATAGGTCTCGGGATCGACCTCGATTACCGGCATGGCGTCGTTCATCGCCATGTCGCGCTTGCCGATGTCGCGGGTATGCTCGACGGCGATCAGGGTCTTGGACAGCGCCTCTCCGGCCCCGGCCTCCAGACCGGCACGCGACAGGAACAGCGCCGAGGCCCGGCGGTTGTGCCCCCACATCGGCCGGGAGAAGATCGGTTGCACCGGGATCGAGCCGTTCGGATCGCCCATCTGCGCCACGCTGATCTGGCCGCCGACCAGCACCATCTCGGGCTTGGCCGCGAAGAAGGCGGGCGACCACAGGACCAGATCGGCGCGCTTGCCGGGCGTGATCGAGCCGATATGGCCGCTGACCCCATGCGCGATGGCCGGGTTGATCGTGTATTTCGCGATATAGCGGCGGGCGCGGATGTTGTCGTTCTGGCCCTGCTCCTCCTCCAGCCGCCCACGCTGCTGGCGCATCTTCGATGCCGTCTGCCAGGTGCGGGTGATGACCTCTCCGATCCGGCCCATCGCCTGGCTGTCCGACGAGATCACCGAAAACGCGCCCAGGTCGTGCAGGATGTCCTCGGCCGCGATGGTCTCCTTGCGGATGCGGCTCTCGGCAAAGGCCACGTCCTCAGGGACGCGGCGATCCAGGTGGTGGCACACCATCAGCATGTCCAGATGCTCCTCCACCGTGTTGGCGGTGTAGGGGCGCGTGGGATTGGTCGACGACGGCAGCACATTCGCCATGCCGACCATGCGGATGATGTCGGGGGCATGCCCGCCGCCCGCGCCTTCGGTGTGATAGGCGTGGATGGTGCGGCCCGCGATGGCGGCCATCGTGTCTTCGACAAAGCCCGATTCGTTCAGCGTGTCGGTGTGGATCATCACCTGCACGTCCATCGCGTCGGCGACCGACAGGCAGGTGTCGATGGCCTTGGGCGTGGTGCCCCAATCCTCGTGCAGCTTCAGCGCGCAGGCGCCGGCGCGGATCTGCTCCTCCAGCGGCGCCTTGATGCTGGCATTCCCCTTGCCCGCGATGCCGATATTGACCGGCAGGTCGGCGCAGGCCTCCAGCATGCGGGCGATGTGCCAGGGCCCCGGCGTGCAGGTCGTGGCCAGCGTGCCGTGCGCGGGGCCGGTGCCGCCGCCCAGCAGCGTCGTGACGCCCGAATGCAGCGCGTGGTCCACCTGCTGCGGGCAGATGTAGTGGATGTGGCAGTCGAAGCCGCCGGGCGTCAGGATGCGGCCTTCTCCGGCGATGATCTCGGTGCCGGGGCCGATGATCAGGGTCACGCCGGGCTGGGTGTCGGGGTTGCCGGCCTTGCCGATGCCCGCGATGCGCCCGTCCTTGAGGCCCACATCGGCCTTGACGATGCCCTGATGGTCGAAGACCACGACGCCGGTGATGACCGTGTCCATCGCGCCGCCTTCGCGGGTGATCTGGCTTTGGCCCATGCCGTCGCGGACGACCTTGCCGCCGCCGAACTTGACCTCCTCTCCGGGGATGGTCAGGTCGCGCTCGACCTCGATGATGATCTCGGTGTCGGCCAGGCGGATGCGGTCGCCGGTGGTGGGGCCGTAGAGCGCCGCGTAATCGGCGCGCGATAGCGTCGTCACAGCGCACCCCCGATCTGACCGCGAAAGCCGTGCACGATGCGGTCGCCCGCGTAGGCGACCAGCGTGACCTCGCGCGACTGGCCCGGCTCGAACCGCACGGCGGTGCCTGCGGGGATGGCCAGCCGCATGCCGCGCGCCGCCGCGCGGTCGAAGTCCAGCGCGGCGTTGGTTTCCGCGAAATGGTAATGGCTGCCGACCTGGATCGGCCGGTCGCCGGTATTGGCGATCATCAGCGTGATCGTCGCGCGCCCCGCGTTCAGCGCGATGGTGCCCTCGGCGGGCAGGATCTCTCCGGGGACCATGTCACGCCACCGCCAGGGCCAGGCCCGCCAGCGCGGTGCCGCCGCCCAGGACGCGCAGCTCCATCCCCCGCGACAGCAGGCGGCCGAAGGCGATGCCGCCCAGATGCAGCGCCATCGTCGCCAGCGCAAAGCCCGCCGCATAGAGGGGCAGGCCGGTCGCCGGACCCTCGGCCCCATGCGCCCAGCCATGGGCCGCGCCGAAGACCGCCACCATCGGGACCAGCGCCGCCATGGGCAGGCGCGCGGCCATCGCGACCAGCACGCCCAGGATCACGACCGAGGCCAGGATCATCGGCTCGACCGCCGGAAAGCCCATGCCGCCCGCGCCCATCGCGCCGCCCGCCAGCATCGCGCCCACGAAGGTCAGGGGCAGCGCCCAGACCGCCCGCCCGCCCAGCTGCGCGGCCAGCAGGCCAAGCGCCACCATCGCCAGCAGGTGATCGGCCCCGCCCACCGGGTGGGCCAGTCCGTGCATGAACTGTCCCTCATCGTGGACATGGCCTGGATGGGCCAGCGCGGCCGAGGGCAGCAGGGTGGCGGCAAGCGTCAGGCGTTTCATCAGGGCGTTCATTCTGCGGCCTCGCGGATGGGGTGGTGGACGGTGACCAGCTTGGTGCCGTCGGGAAAGGTCGCCTCGACCTGGACGGATTCGATCATGGCGGGGATGCCGGGCATGCACTGATCGGCTGTGATCACATGCGCGCCCGCCTGCATCAGGTCGGCGACCGTGCGGCCGTCGCGCGCGCCCTCGACCACGAAATCGGTGATGAGCGCGATGGCCTCGGGGTGGTTCAGCTTGACGCCGCGCGACAGGCGGCCGCGTGCCACCATGGCGGCGACCGAGACCAGCAGTTTCTCGCGTTCGCGGGGGGTAAGGTTCATCGTCAGACCTGCCAGATGCGGGGAAGGGGATCGGGGCGCAGAACGCGCAGCAGTCGGTTGATCTGCCGCCGCAGCGGCCAGCCATCGGCGGCCAGCAGGCGGATGACCAGGCGGCCGGGTGGTGCGCTGGCGGCGGCGGTGACGCCCGGCTCGGCCAGCGCGGCGCGCGCCGTGGCCAGCAGGTCCGGCACATGGGGCGCGATCATGGCCAGCGTCGCCATGGCAGGCGCGCCGCCGGTCACGGCGGGGCCGCCGAGGCGGGCCAGCGCGTCATCATCCAGCGCCAGCGCGTCATGATGGATCACGCGGCCTCCGCGGCGGACCACGCGGCGGTCGCGCAGATGCAGCCGCGTCGGGCGTTCGCCCATGGCCAGGCGGCCCAGGACCAGCATCTCCAGCAGCAGGCAGCCCGCATCGGGGGCCAGATCGACGGTGGTGTCGCGCTCCAGCCGGGCGCCGTCATAGAGGATCGTCTCCTGCGGCAGCCAGTCCAGCCATGCACCCGCCCCGACCGTGAGCGCGACCGAGGCCCGCGCCTGCGCCCCCGTCGCGCGATAGGCGCGTTCGGCGGTCTGGGTCGTGGCCAGGGCGCGCGCGCCCGCCCGAAGGTCCACGCCGAAGGACAGCCCGTCACCCGAGGCCAGCCCGCCCGAGGTGTTCAGGAACACGATCTCGGGCAGGCCCGCGGTCATGCGGGGCAGCATCGCCTTGGCCGAGCCGCGCTGCGCGAGGTCGATCAGCCCGCGCGGTCCCATGACCACATGCGCCGCCCCTTGGCTGCGCTGCATGCGGATGGATGGGGGCGTGCTGTCGAACATGCAGGCAAAGGGCGCCGCGCCTTGGGCAAGGTCAACGGGGGCGCGGCGGCAGACTGCCCCGAATGCGGGCAGCGAGTCCCCCGCCGATGATTTCATGGGCAGACTGCCCGCGAAACGGGCTGGTCGCGTCCGCTCAGGCGGAGAGCGCGTCCAGCAGGCGGCGGCGGGTCGGGGGAATGGCGCGGATCTCGACCCCGGTGAAGACATGCATGGTGTGCAGGGCGCGGTCCACGACCGCATGGTCGCTGACCCATCCCCCCATCGCCAGATAGCTGCGCAGCAGCGGCGGCATGGCGGCCATCGCGCGGCGCGGATCGGGCTGGCGCAGCCGCAGGGCGCGGGCCAGGCGGAACACGTCGGGCGCCTTGACCCGCGGGTGCCAGCGGCGCGGCGCCAGATGGCGCGCGCAGAGCATCGCGAAGGCTTCGGAATGGGCGTCGGGGTCGCATCCCGCGAAGCTGGAGCAGCCGAACAGCATCTCGGCCCCCTCGGCCGCGACGATCGTGCCCAGGGCGCCCCAGGCCAGGCGGATCGCGTCGGGGTCGCGGCAGTCGGGATGCAGGCAGAACCGCCCCATCTCGACCATCGGGCCGTCGAACTGGGCCAGCGCGCCCAGGTCGTAGAACTGCGCGGCATAGCTGCGCCCGATCTGCCCGCCCCCCGCCAGCGGCAGGAAGCGGAAGCAGCCGACGGGCGCGCCCGTCGCGATCTCCTCGATCAGCATGTGCCGGAACAGGGGGTCCAGGGCGTCGGCGTCCAGCGCCTGCCCGTCATCGGGCTGGCCGGTGCGCGCCACGAAGGCCAGCCAGCGCAGCCGCTGGCAGGCGCGCAGGTCCTCCGGCGTCACGGCCAGACGGGCACGATAGCGACCCCTGCAGAACGGTTCCATCCGGCGGCCCCCGCACCCCTGTCCGGACCACCCTAACCGCAGGATGTGTCGAAATCACGATGACTGTTGCCGCGGCCGTGGGAAAAAATCGCGCAGGCGCCGGGAGGGGTCAGTCCGTAGCGTCGCCCAGCACGTCCTCGACATAGATGCGGCGGATCAGGTGCATCGCCACGATCAGCAGCGGCGTGGCCAGGATCACCGCCGCCGGGCCGAACAGCGCGCCCACCGCGATCAGCGCCAGCAGCGTCAGGGCCGGCGGCAGGGCCACCGCGTATTTCTGGATCATCGGCATCAGCACGTCGCCCTCCAGCACCTGGATCACGGTGAACATGGCCGCCACCCACAGCGCCGTGTCGAGGCCCTGCGGCAGCGCGACCAGCACCGCGACGCCCCCCGACAGGAACGGCCCGATGATCGGCACGATGTTGGTCAGCCCCGCGATGACTGCCAGGATCAGCGCCAGCGGCACGTCCAGCAGCCACAGGCCCACCCCCACCAGCACCGCGACGATGATCATGTCCAGCGCCTGCCCGGCCATCCAGCGGCCCAGCTGCCCGGCCAGCTCGTCCAGGATCCGCGCGGCGCGGGGGCGGTGCCGGATCGGCACCAGCCGGATCGCCCCTCGGCGGTAGAGGTCGCCCTCCATCGCGAGATAGACCGACAGGATCAGCATGAGAAACACCGAGGACAGCACCCCCAGGGCCGAGTTCAGCCCGCCCAGCACCATGCCCAGCATGTCGGGCAGGCGCTGCGCCATCTCGCCCGAGCGCAGCCCGTCGTCGATGCGGCCCAGAAGGCTGTCCGCACCGGGCAGGCCGGACAGGGTGTCGCGCGCGGCCTGCCAGGATTGCGGCAGCGTCTGAACCAGCTGTCCGAACTGGTCCGCGACGGACCGCCCGGCCAGGCGCAGGCCCAGGGCCGCCAGCGCCAGCACCGCCAGCAGCACCACCGGCACGCCGCCGCGCATCGGCAGGCCGGTCAGCGCATGCAGCCCGCGCGCGCCGGCCCGCAGCGCGATGGCGATCAGGATCGCGGCAAAGCCCATCAGCAGCAGCCCCGACCAGAACACCGCCGCCGCGGCCAGCAGGATCAGCGCCGCGATCAGCGCCACGAGGCGCAGCGAGGCCGGGGCCGGCTGCTTCGGGCCCGGCGGGGTCGGATGGGTGTGGGTCGGGTCGGGATGGGTCGGGTGGGGCATCGGGTCTCCGTCGGTCGCTGCGGGGTCAAGCCCGGCCCGGCGCGCCCGGTTCCGGCAGGCATGCCGCATCGCCGCGGCTTGCCGCGCGGGGCCAAGCCTGCTAACCGGGCGCGGATTTCCTGCGGGCCGCGGTCCGCACAGCAGACAAGGTGAACACCATGGCCATCGAACGCACCCTCTCGATCATCAAGCCCGACGCGACCCGTCGCAACCTGACCGGCAAGATCGCCGCCAAGTTCGAGGAGGCCGGCCTGCGCATCGTCGCCTCCAAGCGCATCCACCTGTCGCCCGCCCAGGCCGGCAAGTTCTATGAGGTCCACAAGGACCGTCCCTTCTATGGCGAGCTCGTCGAGTTCATGGCCTCCGAGCCGGTCGTCGTGCAGGTCCTGGAGGGCGAGAACGCCATCGCCAAGAACCGCGAGGTGATGGGCGCCACCAACCCGGCCAATGCCGACGAGGGCACCATCCGCAAGGAATTCGCCCTGTCCATGGGCGAGAACTCGGTCCACGGTTCGGACGCCGCCGACACCGCCAAGGAAGAGATCGCCTTCTTCTTCTCGGGGCTGGAACTGGTCGGCTGAGGCCGCGCCGCCATCACCGCTGACGAAGAGGACGGGGCCCGCGCGGCCCCGTTTTCTTTGCGCCCGCAGCGAATCCCCTTGGTTGCGGCAGGGCGGCGCGCAGGCTATGCCCGTCTGCAATGCAATGATTTCAGGGGAGAGTGCCATGCGGGCATTCGTGTTTCCGGGACAGGGTGCGCAGACCATCGGCATGGGCCGCGACCTGGCCCAGGCCTATCCGGCCGCGCGCGCGGTCTTTGACGAGGTGGACGAGGCCCTGGGCGAGAGCCTGTCGGCCCTGATCTGGGAGGGCGATGCCGAGACGCTGACCCTGACGCAGAACGCCCAGCCCGCGCTGATGGCGACCTCCATCGCGGCGCTCCGGGCGCTGGAGGCCGAGGGCTTCGGCATCGCGGACGCGGATTTCGTCGCGGGCCATTCGCTTGGGGAATATTCGGCGCTGTGCGCGGCGGGGTCGCTGACCCTGGCCGATACCGCGCGGCTGCTGCGCCTGCGCGGGCAGGCCATGCAGGAGGCCGTGCCGGTGGGCATCGGCGCGATGGCCGCGATCCTGGGCCTGGATTTCGAGACCGTGGACCGCATCTGCCGCGAGATCGGCGGCGAGGAGGTCGTGCAGGCCGCCAATGACAACGATCCGGCGCAGGTTGTGATCTCGGGGCACAAGGCGGCGGTCGAGGCCGCGGCCGAGGCGATGAAGGCCGCAGGCGCCAAGCGCGCGCTGATGCTGCCGGTCTCGGCGCCCTTCCATTCGGTGTTGATGCAGCCCGCCGCCGCGGCCATGGCCGATGCGCTGGCGGGCGTGGACATCCAGTCCCCCGCCGTGCCGCTGATCGCCAATGTGCGCGCCGAGGCCGTGACCGAGCCTGGCGCGATCCGCCGCCTGCTGGTCGAGCAGGTGACCGGCACCGTGCGCTGGCGCGAGTCGGTGGCCGTCATGGCCGAGGCCGGCGTGACCGAGTTCTGGGAGATCGGCGCGGGCAAGGCCCTGTCGGGGATGATCAAGCGGATCGCCAAGGATGCCGCGGTGTGCAATGTCGGCGCGCCGGGCGACATCGCGGCGCTGAAGCGCTGAGGGCGGACCGGGGCTCTGCCCCGGACCCCGGGATATTTTCATGAAGAAGAAAGGGCGGCTATGTTCGATCTGACGGGAAGGACCGCGCTGGTGACGGGCGCGTCGGGCGGGATCGGCGGCGCCATCGCCGAGGCGCTGCACGGGGCGGGGGCCACGGTGGCGCTGTCCGGGACGCGCGAGGCGCCGCTGCGCGAGCTGGCCGAGAGGCTGGGCGGGCGGGCGCATGTGGTGACCGCGAACTTGGGCGATGCGGATTCGGTCCTGGCGCTGCCCAAGGCGGCGGCGGAGGCGATGGGGTCGATCGACATTCTGGTCAACAATGCCGGGATCACCCGCGACAACCTGTTCATGCGCATGTCGGACGACGAATGGGCGCAGGTCCTGGACGTCAACCTGACCAGCACCTTCAAGCTGTCGCGCGCGGTGCTGCGCGGGATGATGAAGGCGCGGTGGGGGCGGATCGTCAACATCACCTCGGTCGTGGGGGCCACGGGCAATCCGGGGCAGGGCAACTATGCCGCAGCCAAGGCCGGCGTCGTGGGCATGTCCAAGTCGCTGGCCTATGAGGTCGCGAGCCGCGGGATCACCGTGAACTGCGTGGCGCCGGGCTTCATCGAGACGCCGATGACCGACAAGCTGACCGAGGATCAGAAGGGCAAGATCCTGGGCCAGATTCCCGCCGGACGGATGGGATCGGCCCAGGAGATCGCGGCTGCCGTCCTGTATCTGGCCAGCCCCGAGGCCAGCTATGTCACCGGCGCGACGCTGCATGTGAACGGCGGAATGGCGATGGTCTGAGGCGCCGCGCGCCGGGGCCGCCGCGCACGAAACCGTGCGAAAGCGGTTGCATGAGGGTTCATGGGTGCTATATCCCCGCCTTTAGCAGCAGGGGAACCGCCCTGGGCTTGAACCGGGCCCCCGTGTCCGTGAACACTTTGGGCGGATGCCCGCGACAATGAGGATATGACATGAGCGATATCGCTGATCGCGTGAAGAAGATCGTGGTCGAGCACTTGGGCGTCGACGAGGACAAGGTGGTCGAGACCGCTTCGTTCATCGACGATCTGGGCGCCGACAGCCTCGACACCGTCGAGCTGGTCATGGCTTTCGAGGAAGAGTTCGGGATCGAGATCCCCGATGACGCCGCCGAGACCATCCAGACCGTCGGCGACGCGGTGACCTTCATCAAGGGCGCGGTCTGATCCACGCTTTTGTCCGCGCCCCGTGGTGCGGCGACGACGACGGCGCCCCCGCAAGGGAGGCGCCGTTTCTCATGCGACGAGCCGCCCCGGAACCGATGCTGCCGCGATCGGGTTTGCCCTGCGACCCGTGACTGATGAATCGAAGGAGTGACCGGATCATGGCCGTGAACGTGAAGGGGCTGAGCGACAATGCCCGCAAAACCGCGATTTCCGAACTGAACGCGAGGCTGGCCGACGGGCTGGCTTTGTCCATGGCGATCAAGCAGGCCCATTGGAACGTGAAGGGCATCAACTTCATTGCCGTGCACGAACTGCTTGACACGGTGAACGCCAATCTGCAGGGCCACCTGGACACCATGGCCGAGCGCGTGCAGGTACTGGACGGCGTGGCGGAGGGGACGGCCGAGATTGTAGCCAAGACCTCGACCCTTAAACCCTATCCGACCAACCTCACCAAGTCCGCCGACCACATCCGCGAGATCTGCGCCCGCATGCGCGAGCATGGCGCCAACCTGCGCGCCGCGATCGACGCGACGGACGAGGCGGGCGACGCGAACACGGCCGATCTGTTCACTGCCGCGTCACGCACCGCCGACAAGGACCTGTGGTTCTTGGAAAGTCATCTGGAATGACGGACGGGGGCGGGGTTCAGCGGCCCAGCTTTGCGTGAACCTCGTCCATGTCGACCTCTCCGAGCGGCATCTTGTTGTCGGGATCGTCGAAATCATAGCGGAACAGCCGGAAGTCGTCCTTGTAGATCTCCCAGATCAGATGGCGCGACAGGTCGTCGAAATAGGCGCTGACCTTGTGGGCGCGCTTGGGGCCGTGGCCCTCCGATTCGTTGAACCGGGGGACGGCATTCAGATCGACCGCCACCGGCGTGTCGGCGGCGTCCAGCACCTTGGCCATCCCGTCGTTGAAGGCCTCGGTAAAAAAGATCTGGTCGTAGCGTCCACCGTTCACGATGAAGGTTGAGATGTGGCCCGACATGGCCGACCAGTGGATGTCCGGCTCCATCGGCTTGCGAAAGCGGATGGTATCACGGGCGAACAGCAGAAACCGGCGGAAGCTGGCGATCTGGTCGAAGTCGAAGCCGTTCTCCGGTGTGCCGACATCGATGCCGTAGCGCTGGATCAGCTGCGGCACGAGATTGCCGCGATAGCGCCGCCCGTTGCGCTGGATGCCGGCGATCTTGTCAAAGAAGGACGACAGGATCCGCGCATAAGGATTGCGCACGCAGGTGAAGGTAACGCCTTTGCGCGCGCGCACCGCCCGTTCGATGGGATCATGGCTGTGCTCCTGCGCCCATTTGTGCATCCCGTCGGTCGAATCGTGAATGTCCCCGTCGAAGAACCGCCCATGATCGGAATAGAACATGATCTGACCGATGGTCGAGCAGGCGCATTTCGGCACAACGCGATAGGTCATGCTTTCGCTTTCCGTCATCCAGACGCCGGGAAAACCCATCGTGATATCTACTCCGCGTGAACGCTTGGGGACGGCTCGACCGGTTGTCGCGCTTGTCCCATTGATAAAAATGGTTACACACACAAAGCAAAACCGACAGACAATTTCAACGTCTTACCTTGAATTGCGCGCAATCAGTCACCGGGGACCACGCCCATCATGGCACGCATCGCCTTCATTCTGCTGACGCACAAGGACCCGCAGGGCGTCATCGACCAGGCGCGGCGCCTGACGGCCACCGGCGATTTCGTGTCGATCCACTTCGACCGGCGCGCGTCCGCGGCAATGTTCCAGCAGATCCGGGACGCGCTGGCCGACCATCCGGGCGTGACCTTCGCGCCGCGGCGGCTGAAATGCGGATGGGGGGAATGGTCGCTGGTCGCGGCCACGCTGGAGGCGCTGCGCGCGGCCGAGCGGGCCTTTCCCCAGGCCACGCATTTCTACATGCTTTCGGGCGACTGCATGCCGATCAAGTCGGCCGAGTTCGCGCGCAACTTTCTGGACGCGGACGACTGCGACTATATCGAGAGCTTCGACTTCTTCGAGAGCGACTGGATCAAGACCGGCATCAAGCAGGAGCGGCTGATCCATCGCCACTGGTTCAACGAGCGCACGCAGAAATGGCTGTTCTACACCAGCCTGCAGCTGCAGCAGCGGTTCAGGCTGACGCGCGAGGTCCCCAAGGACCTGCAGGTCATGATCGGGTCGCAATGGTGGTGCCTGCGCCGCCAGACGGTCGAGGCCATCCTGGAGCTGATCGCGCGGCGTCCCGAGATCGTGCGCTTCTTCAGCACGACCTGGATTCCCGACGAGACCTTCTTTCAGACGCTGGTCGCCCATGTCGTCCCGCGCCGCCAGATCCGGACGCGGACGCTGACCTTCCTGATCTTCACCGATTACGGGATGCCGGTGACCTTCTACAACGACCACTATGACCTGCTGCTGCGCCAGGACTATCTGTTCGCGCGCAAGATCAGCCCTGAGGCGCTGGAGCTGCGGGCTAGACTGGGCGCGCTGTGGCAGGCCGAGGGGCAGGCCTTCACCATCGCGGCCGAGGGGCGGCGGCTGTTCAGCTTCCTGACCGGGCGCGGCCGCATCGGGCGCCGCTTCGCCCCCCGCTTCTGGGAGACGGACGGCAGCCTGGGCGCCGAGCGCGTGGTCCAGATCGTCGTCGCCAAGAAGTGGCACGTCGCCAAGCGCCTGACCGCCGCGATCCGGGCGCGCACCGAGATCCCCGCCGTCGACTATCTGTTCAACGAGGAGGAGGCGAACCTGCCCGACATGGGCGGCGTCGCCAGCACCGTCGCCAAGCGCGCCCGCCACCGCCGCGCGCTGGTCAAGCTGATGTTCGAGCAGTTCGGCGCGGACCGGCTGGTCTTCTGCGTGGACCCGTCGGCGGTCAGCCTGATCGCGGATTTCGACGGCGACCGGTCCAGGACGCGCGTGCTGTTCATCGAGAGCCGCTTCGACGACGACTATGTGCGCGGGCACATGGGGCGGGTGGGGCTGGTCTCGGCGGATGCGCCGGCGGAGGTCGTCGACCGGCTGCTGCCGGTGATGCGCAGCGACCTCGAGCACGAGGCCGACCGCCTGAAGGAGGCGGGCTTCGCCCATCTGGAGACCATCGCGGACGGGGCGGACCCGGCGCGCAACGCGCAGGCGCTGGCGGCCTTCCTGGGGGTGCAGGCCGAGGAGGCCCGCGCGATCCTGGACGACATCCCGTATCTCTTTGCCGATTGAAGGACGACCTCATGGCCTATGACGACAGCAACATCTTTGCCCGCATCCTGCGCGGGGAGATCCCCAACGACACCGTCGCCGAGAACGACCACGCGCTGGCCTTCCGCGACATCGCGCCCAAGGCCCCGCATCACGTGCTGGTCATCCCCAAGGGCCGCTACGTCGCCTTCGACGATTTCGCGGCCAATGCGTCCGAGGCCGAGATCGCGGGCTTCATGCGGCTCTGCGCCGAGGTCTGCGCGATGCTGGGCGTGTCGCTGGACCGCGGCCAGGGCTTCCGCGCGATCACCAATGCCGGGCCCGACGGCGTGCAGGAGGTGCCGCATTTCCACCTGCACATCCTGGGCGGCGCGGTGATGGGACCGATGATCGGGGCGCGGACCTAGGCGCGCGCCGCAAAGGCCGCCATCAAGTCCGCGAAGGCGTCCTTGGGTGGAAAGCTTGCAAAGCTTTGCGTGGCGCCGGTGGCAACTCATGGCAGGCGTTCCTCCGTGCAGCATTCGGTGAAGGGGGGCGTGTCGGCCACCCCCTCGATCATAGGGGTGCGAATGTTGATCATCGGTCCCAGGAAAGGCGCACGGGTTCAGACCCAGTTGTGGCAGAAGGCGCAACAGCGATAGTCCAGATCGCCTTGCAGGCCGCCGGGCACGGTCGGGCCGGTTATCGTCACGCCGCCCTCGTACCACAGCCCGCTAAGCGAGAAGGTTGAGGCGGTTATCCTTTGAAAGCCCCGGCAATGGCAGGCCATGGTGATGGCTGGACCGCCCACGACCGCAATGGTAACGCGGCCACAGCGGCACGACCCCCGGGCCTGGCCGCGACGCCGGGAGGGGGCTTGGGTTGTCAGGGATGGGCCTATGCCGGGATCAGCTGCGGGTCAGTGACAGGAACACGTCCTCGAGGTCGGCCTGTTCGCTGGCCACGTCGATGATCGGCCAGCCCGCGCCGCGCAGCGCGTCGAGGATTTGGTCGGCCCGCAGCGCGCGGCGGTTGTAGGTCACGGCCAGCCGCCCGTCGCCGCGCCACTCCGCGCGCACGTCCCGGGGCAGCGGGGGCAGGGCGGGGCGGCCCTCGGTCTCGATGACCAGGGTCTTGCTCTCGGCCTGGCCCAGAAGGTCGCGGGTCGGCTTGCGCACGACGACCTGGCCGTGGTTGATGATGGCGATCTCGTCGCACATCTGTTCGGCCTCCTCCAGGTAGTGGGTGGTCAGGATGATCGTCATGCCCTGTTCGTTCAGGCGGCGGACGTTCTTCCACAGCATCTCGCGCAGGGTGATGTCGACGCCCGCGGTCGGCTCGTCCAGGACCAGGATATGCGGGCGGTGGACCAGCGCCTTGGCCAGCAGCAGCCGCCGCTTCATGCCCCCCGACAGCGCGCGGGCATAGGCATTGGCCTGATCGGTCAGCCCGACCAGCGCCAGCAGCTCGTCAGTCCAGCGTTCGGCTTTCGGCACGCCGTAGAGGCCCGCCTGCACCTCCAGGCTGGCGCGGGGCGAGAAGAACGGGTCCATGTTCAGCTCCTGCGGCATGACCCCGATGGCGGCGCGCGACTGGCGCGGGTTCACGTCCTGATCGAAGCCCCAGATGGACACGCGTCCGGCGGTCTTGTTCACCAGCCCGGCCAGGATGTTGATCATCGTGGACTTGCCCGCGCCGTTCGGACCCAGCAGGCCGAAGATGCTGCCCTGGGGGATCGTCAGGTCGATGCCCTTCAGCGCGTCCTTGGCCGGGGCGTTGCCCTGGGCGGCATAGGTCTTGCGAAGACCGGTGATCTGGATGGCGTCGGGCATGGGGCGTTCCTTGCAGAGCTTGCGAAGGCAGGCGGCGCTGCGCTAATGGGGTTAGACCAGATGAAGCACGCCGCCACAAGAAGGCCAGCCATGACGCAGCACGTGACGCCCGAGACCCCGCTGTCGACCAATACCGGACCCGAGGCGCAGGGCCGCCCGGCCCCGGTGACCGAGGTCGTCACCCGCTGGCGCGTCTGCTGCGACGGCGACGACGCGGCGGGCCTGGGCCATCCGCGGGTCTGGCTGGCGATCAGCCCGGACCTGGGCTTCGTCGACTGCGGCTATTGCGACAAGCGGTTCGTGATCGACCGCGATCACGCGCACGATGACCACTGACCCGCTGAGGATCGTCCCGACCCGCGACGGTTTGCCGCCCCCCATCGAGGGGGCCGTCAAACCGGGGCGGCACGGCCGCCCGGCGCGTCCCCGCGGGCCTTGCCCTTGCCCCGGCAGTGGTCCGAGCAGTAGCGCACGTTCTCCCAATCCCGCTCCCATTTCTTGCGCCAGGCGAAGGGCAGGCCGCAGGCCGCGCAGATCTTGGTCGGCAGGTCGGATTTGCGGCGCATCTTGGGCATGGGGGCATCCGGCTGGAAGATCGCTCCATGTCATGGCACAAGACGGGCCTGACAGCAGAGGGACAGGTGATCATGGGCGAGCATTTCGGCAAGGGGTGTCATCTTCATCTGATCGACGGATCGGCCTTCATCTTCCGCGCCTATCACGCGCTGCCGCCGCTGACGCGCAAGTCGGACGGGCTGCCGGTGGGTGCGGTCGCGGGGTTCTGCAACATGCTGTGGCGCTATGTGCAGACCGATGACGGGCATACCGCGCCGACCCATGCGGCGGTGATCTTCGACCATTCCTCCAAGACCTTCCGCAACGAGATCTATCCCGCCTACAAGGCGCAGCGACCCGAGCCGCCCGAGGATCTGCGCCCGCAATTCCCGCTGACTCGCGACGCGACCCGCGCCTTCAACATCGCCTGCATCGAGACCGAGGGCTATGAGGCCGACGACATCATCGCGGCGATGGCCTGCGCGGCGCGCGATGCCGGGGGCACGGCCACGATCATCAGCAGCGACAAGGACCTGATGCAGCTGATCGGCGATGGTGTCGACATGCTGGACCCGATCAAGAACAAGCTGATCGGCCCGGACGAGGTGTTTGAGAAGTTTGGCGTCGGTCCCGACCGCGTCGTCGACGTGCAGGCGCTGGCGGGCGATGCGGTCGACAACGTGCCGGGCGCGCCCGGCATCGGCATCAAGACCGCGGCCCTGCTGATCCAGGAATACGGCGATCTGGAGACGCTGCTGTCGCGTGCCGAGGAGATCAAGCAGCCCAAGCGCCGCCAGACCCTGATCGAGCATGCAGACCAGATCCGCATCAGCAAGCGCCTGGTCCAGCTGGATTGCGACACGCCGCTGGACGTGACGCTGGAATCCCTTGAGGTGAAGGCCCCCGATGCCGAGCGCCTGCTGGCCTTCCTGTCCGAGATGGAGTTCCGCACGCTGACGAACCGCGTGGCCGAATCCCTGGGCGCCGAGGCCCCGGCTGTGCAGGCCGCCCCCGCCAGCGAGGCGCCCGCGGCCCCCGACCAGCCCGCCATCGACACGGGCGGCTATGAGACCGTGACCACGCCCGAGGCGCTGGACGCCTGGATCGCCGCGATCCGCGAGGCGGGCCAGGTCGCCATCGACACCGAGACCACGGGCCTGGACGAGATGCAGGCCGATCTGGTGGGCATCAGCCTGGCCACAGCGCCGGGGCGGGCCTGCTACATCCCCCTGGGCCATGTCGCGGGCGGGGACGATCTGTTCGGGCAATCCGCGCGGGTCGAGGGTCAGCTGGACCCCGCCGCCGTGCTGGCCGCGCTGAAGCCGGTGCTGGAGGATGCGGCGATCCTGAAGATCGGGCAGAACCTGAAGTACGACTGGAAGATGCTGGCCCGCCACGGGGTCCGGATGGCCCCGGTCGCCGATACCATGCTGATGTCCTATGCCCTGAACGCGGGCACGCACAATCACGGCATGGACGAGCTGGCCGAACGCTATCTGGGCCACAAGTGCATCCCCATCAAGGAGCTGATCGGGTCGGGCAAGGCACAGCTGCATTTCGGTCAGGTCGCCATCGACAAGGCCGCGCCCTATGCGGCCGAGGATGCCGATGTCACGCTGCGCCTCTATCAGCATTTCCTGCCGACGCTGCCGGTCGAGAAGGTCTCGACCGTCTATCACACGCTGGAACGCCCGATGATCCCGGTCCTCGCCCAGATGGAGATGGCGGGCATCCGCATCGACACGGACGTGCTGAAGCGCATGTCGAACGCCTTTGCGCAGAAGATGGCCGGGCTGGAGGATGAGATCCACGGGCTGGCGGGGCAGAGCTTCAACATCGGCTCCCCCAAGCAGCTGGGCGAGATCCTGTTCGACAAGATGGGACTGGCGGGCGGCAAGCAGGGCAAGACCGGGGCGTTCTCGACCAGCGCCGACGTGCTGGAGGACCTGGCCGCCGAAGGGCATGATCTGCCCGCGCGGGTGCTGGACTGGCGCCAGATCAGCAAGCTGAAATCGACCTATACCGACGCGCTGCCCACCTATGTGAATGCCGAGACGGGGCGGGTCCATACCAGCTATTCGATCACCGGCGCGCAGACGGGGCGGCTGTCCTCGACCGAGCCGAACCTGCAGAACATTCCCATCCGGACCGAGGAAGGCCGCCGCATCCGCCAGGCCTTCATTGCGCCCGAGGGGTTCAGGCTGGTGGCCCTGGACTACAGCCAGATCGAGCTGCGGATCCTGGCGCATGTGGCCGACATCCCGGCGCTGAAGCAGGCCTTCCGCGAGGGGATCGACATTCACGCCATGACCGCCAGCCAGATGTTCGGCGTCCCCGTCGAGGGGATGGACCCGATGATCCGCCGTCGCGCCAAGGCGATCAATTTCGGCGTGATCTACGGCATCTCGGGCTTCGGGCTGTCCCGGAACCTGCGCATCCCGCGGGCCGAGGCGCAGAGCTTCATCGACACCTATTTCGAACGGTTCCCCGAGATCCGGGCCTATATGGACAAGACGGTCGCGGATGCGAAGCAGGACGGATACGTCACCACCCTGTTCGGGCGGCGCATCAACACGCCGGGCATCAACACTTCGGGGCCGGCGGCCGGGGGCGCGCGGCGTGCGGCGATCAACGCGCCGATCCAGGGGGCCGCGGCCGACATCATCCGCCGGGCGATGATCCGCATGCCGGACGCCATCGCCGACCTGCCCGCGCGGATGCTGCTGCAGGTGCATGACGAACTGGTCTTCGAGGTGCGCGAGGATGCGGTGGACGACCTGATCGCCCGCGCCCGCGCCGTCATGGAGGCCGCGCCCGAACCCTCGGTCCGCCTGTCGGTGCCGCTGGTCGTGGATGCGGGGCAGGGGATGAACTGGGCCGAGGCGCACTGACCCGGCAGCCCTTCGATAAATTTGAACAAATTCATTTGGATCGGTTGCGCGGCGGAGGGTCGCGGCTTAGCATCAGGGCATGCGCAAGCCTGCCACGTCCCCCTCCGTCGGCCCCGATCCCGCGCATGACAAGATGCGTTGCGGGGACTGCCCCATCCGCTATCGCGCGGTCTGCGCGACCTGCGAGGGTGACGAGCTGGCCCAGCTGGAGCGGATGAAGTTCTATCGCAGCTTCGAGGCAGGGCAGTCGATCCTTTGGGAAGGCGACCAGATGGATTTCGTGGCCTCGGTTGTCAGCGGGGTCGCGACGCTGACGCAGACGCTGGAGGACGGGCGCACGCAGATGGTCGGCCTGCTGCTGCCCAGTGATTTCCTGGGACGTCCGGGGCGCGACAGGGCCAGCTATCATGCCCGCGCGGCGACGGACGTGCTGCTGTGCTGCTTCCGCCGCGCGCCGTTCGAGCAAATGATGCAGCGCATGCCGCATCTGCCGCAGCGCCTGCTGGCCATGACCCTGGACGAGCTGGACGCGGCGCGTGAATGGATGCTGCTGCTGGGCCGCAAGACGGCGCGCGAGAAGATCGCCTCGTTCATCGCGATCATCGCCCGGCGGCAGGCGATGCTGGACCGGCGCCGCCCCGCGGGCCGCATCGCGCTGGAGTTGCCGCTGAGCCGTGAGGCGATGGGCGACTATCTGGGCCTGACGATCGAGACCGTCAGCCGCCAGATTACCGCCCTGCGCCAGGAGGGGCTGGTCGAGGTCGCGGGCAAGCGCGGCATCGTGCTGCCCGACTATGCCCGCCTGCTGGCGGTATCGGGCGACGACGGCGCGGGCCGCGCATCCGCCTGAGGGGCGCGGGGGTTTTCCTTGCCGTCCGGCTCTGCTAGAGGACGGCCTCCCGGTCGCAGCCTACCCGGGTCACAAAAACAAGGGTTCACATCATGAAGACTGCTCTCGTCTGTTCGGGCGGGCTGGACTCCGTCTCGCTTGCCCATGTCCTCGCCGCGCAGGGGCGGCTCTCGCGCATCGTCAGCTTCGATTACGGCCAGCGCCACCGCAAGGAGCTGGACTTTGCCCGCGCCTGCGCCGAGCGCCTGCGCGTGCCGTTCCACCTGGTCGACCTGTCGGGCCTGGGCGCGGCGCTGTCTGGATCGGCGCTGACCGATGCGGTCGCGGTGCCCGACGGCCATTACGCCGAGGAGACCATGCGCGTCACCGTCGTGCCCAACCGCAACGCGATCATGCTGACCGTGGCCTTCGGGATCGCGGCGGCCAATGGCGACGCGGCGGTGGCCGCCGCGGTGCATGGGGGCGACCATTTCATCTATCCCGACTGCCGCCCGGCCTTCACCGACGCCTTTGCCGCCATGCAGCGCGCGGCGCTGGACGGTTACGCCGATGTCGCGTTGGAGGTTCCCTTCGTCCATGCGACCAAGGCCGACATCGTGACCGCCGGTGCAGGGGCGGGGACGCCCTTCGCGCAGACCTGGTCCTGCTACAAGGGAGGCGTGCGGCATTGCGGGCGCTGCGGCACCTGCGTGGAGCGGCGCGAGGCGTTCCATCTGGCGGGGGTCGCGGACCCGACGGACTACGACGATCCCGACTTCTGGCAGGCGGCGGTGGCGGCCCATGCGGCGGGGGGTGCGTGATGTTCCGGATCAGCAAGGAGTTCCATTTCAGCGCGTCGCACCGGCTGGAGCATCTGCCCGCCGATCACCAATGCGCGCGGCTGCACGGCCACAACTATGTCGTCGTGATCGAGCTGGCCGCGCCCGATCTGAACGCGGACGGGTTCGTGCGCGACTATCACGAGCTGGCGCCGCTGAAGGCCTATCTGGACGGCAGCTTCGACCATCGGCACCTGAATGACGTGCTGGACGTGCCCTCGACCGCCGAGAACCTGGCGCGGCACCTGTTCGACTGGTGCCGCACACGCTGGCCCGAGACCAGTGCGGTGAAGGTCAGCGAGACGCCCAAGACCTGGGCGGAGTATCGGCCGTGACCCGGCTGCGGATCGCCGAGATCTTCGGCCCGACCATCCAGGGCGAGGGCGCGCTGATCGGGCAGCCCACGGTCTTCGTGCGGGCAGGCGGCTGCGACTATCGCTGTTCGTGGTGCGATTCGCTGCATGCGGTGGACGGCATCCACCGCGACAGCTGGGCCGCGATGGAGCCCGCGGCGGTTATGGACCGGGTGCGCACCCTGTCGGGCGGGCGGCCGCTGACGGTGTCGATCTCGGGCGGGAACCCGGCGATCCAGGATTTCGGGCCGCTGATCGCCCTGGGGCGGGCCGAGGGCTATGGTTTCGCGCTGGAGACGCAGGGGTCCATCGCGCGCGACTGGTTCGCGGATCTGGACATGCTGGTGCTGAGCCCGAAGCCCCCCTCCAGCGGAGAGCGGCCCGACCCGGCCGCCTTCGAGGCCTGCCTTGCGGCGGGGCGCGGCGTGGCGACGGTGCTGAAGATCGTGATCTTCGACGAGGTCGACTATGCCTGGGCGCGGGACTGGGCCGGGCGTCACCCGGACCTGCCGCTGGTGCTGCAGCCGGGCAACCCGGAGGTCGATCCGGAGGTGCCGGTCGCGGCCCAGGACGTGGCCGACCGCCTGCTGTGGCTGGTCGAGCGGGTGACCGCCGACGGCTGGTTCCGGCCCCGCGTCCTGCCGCAGCTGCATGTGATGCTGTGGGGCAACCGGCGCGGCGTCTGATTGCGTCCCGCGACGGCGGGGGGACTGGCCGTCCCCCCGCACCCCCCTGCCGGCGCGCCGGTCCGGCGGTCAGCGCGCCAGAAAGACCGGCAGCTGCGCCTGTTCCAGCATGTTGCGCGTGGCGCCCCCCAGGATCGCCTCGCGCAGGCGGGAATGGCCATAGGCGCCCATCACCACCATGTCGGCGTCGATCTCGACCGCGCGGCGGTTGATCTCGTCGCTGATGCGCGGCTGGCGGCGCGCGAGGACCGCGATCTGGACCGCGACCCCGTGCCGGGTCAGCATCTGCGCCAGCGCCCCGCCGGGGTCCGAGCGTTCCGGCCCGTCCTGCCGCGGATCGATGCAGGCGATCTCCACCATGCGGGCGGCGCGCAGCAGCGGCAGGGCGCGCCGGGTCGCGGCCAGGGCCTCGGCCGACTGGTTCCAGGCCAGAAGGACGCGCTGCGGCGGCAGGGCGGGGCTGCGGTCCGGGGGCAGGATCAGCGTGGGGCAGCCGCCCTGGAACAGCGCGGCCTCCAGCACCTCCTGCGCCGCGGCGGGCTGGCCTTCGGCATAGGGGCTGGCCAGGACCGTCAGGTCCGAGAACCGCGCCCGCAGCCCGACCAGCGCCGCGATGCCCAGGGTCTGCGTCACCGCCGCCTCGCAGGACCAGCGCAGGTCGTGCATCGCGCCCATATGCGCGCGCACCTGCGCCTCGAGGTCGCGGGCATCCTGGGTGGCGGTGGCGATCGCCTCCTGCCAGCCATAGGGCGTGCCGCCGGGGAAGAAGTAGCCCGCCTGGCTGAAGTCCACGCCCAGGCACAGGATGTCCAGATGCGCATCCTCGGACGCGGCCAGGGCGGCGGCGCCGTCCAGATGCGCGATCTGCGCCGGGTGGCTGAGAACCGTGAGAATCGTCTTGTAGGCCATGTGCGCCTCCTGTTGCCGTCCGACCCATCCTGCGGCGGGGCGGGGCGGGGCGCCTTGATCCCGATCAATCGCGCGATTTGATCCGGATCAAGGAAGCGGCGGCTGCGGTGGCTTAGACCGGCATCACGGGACGACGAATCGACCCGATCGGACGCGCGGCCGGAAAGGTGCCGCGGCCGGAGATCTCCGGCGGGGAGGACCCTCGACCGGCCACGGCCTCCGCTGCGCTGAACGTGCGGCGGAGGGTCCGGCCCCCCGCCCTGTTCGCGCATCCAGCGGGGGGTCGGCCAGAGCTTCGCGGCATCCCCGCGACCACCGCTTCCGCGCAGGCCAAGCCGCGTGGGGGAAAGGCCCCCGGCTGATTGTGCGATCCTGCCGGGGGCCCTTATTCCGTCAGACCAGCACGCCCTCCAGCGAGTTGCGCTGGCTGGACAGGATGCGCACGGCGCGCAGATCGCCCACCTGCACGTCGGGGGCGGCGACGAAGACCGGGTGCAGATAGTCGGACTTGCCCACCATCTGGCCCGCCTCGCGGCCGGGCTTCTCGAACAGGACCTGGACGGTGCGGCCCACCATCGACCGCTGGACGGCCTGCTGCTGCTGGGTCAGCAGGGCCTGCAGCTCCTGCAGGCGCGCGTCGGCCACGGCGCCCTCGACCTCGGGGCGGTCGAAGGCGGGCGTGCCGGGACGCGGCGAGTACTTGAAGCTGAAGGCCGTGCCGAAGCCCACCTCGCGGACCAGCCGCAGCGTGTCCTGATGGTCCTGATCCGTCTCTCCGGGAAAGCCCACGATGAAGTCGCTGGTCAGCAGGATGTCGGGGCGCGCCGCGCGGATGCGGTCGATCAGGCGCAGGTACTGCTCGGCCGTGTGCTTGCGGTTCATCGCCTTCAGGATGCGGTCGCTGCCCGACTGCACCGGCAGGTGCAGATAGGGCATCAGCTGGGGCACGTCGCGATGCGCCTCGATCAGGTCGTCGGCCATGTCGTTGGGGTGGCTGGTCGTGTAGCGGATGCGGTCCAGGCCGGGGATGTCGGCCAAGGCGCGGATCAGGGCGCCGAAACCGCCCTCTCCGCCATGCCAGCCGTTGACGTTCTGGCCCAGCAGGGTGATCTCGCGGACGCCGCGTTCCACCAGGTCGCGGGCCTCGGACAGGATGCGTTCGACGGGTCGGCTGACCTCGGCGCCGCGGGTATAGGGCACCACGCAGAAGGCGCAGAACTTGTCGCAGCCCTCCTGCACGGTCAGGAAGGCCGCCGGCGCGCGCCGCGTCGCGCGGCGGGCGGGCAGGTGGTCGAACTTGTCTTCCTCGGGGAAATCGGTGTCGATGGCGGGGGCCTCGCCGCGCACCATGGCGGGCAGGCGGTGATAGGTCTGCGGCCCCACGACCAGATCGACCAGCGGCATCCGGCGGATGATCTCGGCTCCCTCGGCCTGGGCCACGCAGCCCGCGACGCCGATCTTCAGGTCGGGGCGCGCGGCCTTCAGCGGCTTCAGCCTGCCCAGGTCGCTGTAGAGCTTTTCGGCCGCCTTCTCGCGGATGTGGCAGGTGTTCAGCAGGACCATGTCGGCCTGCCCCTGATCTTCGGTCAGGACATAGCCCTCGGCGCCCATGGCCTCGGCCATGCGCTGGCTGTCATAGACGTTCATCTGGCACCCGTAGGTCTTGATGAACAGTTTCTTCGCGGCCGGGTTATGGGCGGTCATGTCATGCCTGTTCCTGAAGGTCGCGCAGCGATACAGGAAATGCAGGCTTTTGGAAAGGCACGGGATGGAGAGCGACCTGACCACCATCCGCAACATCGGCCCCGCCACGGCGCGGGCGCTGATCGCGGCAGGCGTGCCGGACGCGGCGGCGCTCAGGGCGATGGGGGCGGATGCAGCCTATGTGGCGCTGATGGCATCGGGCGAGAGGCCGCATTTCATCGGCTATTACGTCCTGCACATGGCGCTGCAGGGGCGGCCCTGGAACGACTGCAAGGGCGCGGAGAAGGCCGCCCTGCGCGCACGCTTCGACGCGCTGGTGGGCGATCGCCGCCCGCTGACGGCGCTGGAGGCGGCGCTGGACCAGATCGGCCTGCGCCGCCCGTGATGGCTCACTGACCGGCGTTCTTGGTTTCGAACATCAGGCCCTTGGCGCTGCGCTCGGGAAAGCCCGCCCAATAGCTGTGGGCCGCGTCGGGCGTGCCCGCATCATCGACCGACCAGACCCCGTCCGCCGCATCGGGCACCAGGTCCAGGAAGGCGCCGCGATCCTCGCCCTTCAGGTGCTGATCCAGAAAGGCCGTGGTGAAATGCTGCAGGATGTTGTTCATCCGCACGCTGTCCCAGACCGGATCGGCGTAATGGTCGAAGGGCGCGCGGCCCAGGGATTGCGAAAAGGCCCAGGCCTCGGCCGGGGCGGGGATCGGGGCGGCGGCGTTGTGGTTGGCGTGATCGAAGGTCAGCAGGTGCCGCGTCGTCGCGGTCGTCTGGTCGAAGACCTGTCGGATCGCGTCATAGACGGACACGTCGTCGTCGCTGCCCGAGACCAGCAGCAGCGGCTTGGCCAGATCGTTCAGCCCGTCCGCGTCCCAGAACTCGTGCTGGCGGCCCCAGGGGGCGATGGCCACGACCGCCTTGACGCGCGGATCGACCAGGGCCGCGTGATCCTCGCCGCCAGCGGCGAGGCGGTCCAGAAGGCCCGCGGGCGGCACGAAGCCGGCGGGCTCGGTCCGCTCCAGCGCGGTGGGCGACAGGCCCGCGCCCCCGAAGATCAGCGCACCATAGCCGCCCATCGAATAGCCCACGACGGCCGCGCGGTCGGCATCGGTGATCGCGCCCAGATCGCCCTCCAGCCCGGCCATGCTGTCCAGGAGGAACCGCTGGTCCACCGCCCGGTTCACCAGGGTCGAGGCGAAGGCCTGCTGGTCGTCATAGGTGCTTTCGGGATGATCGGCCGCGACCACGACATAGCCCTTGGAGGCCAGGTTCTCGGCCAGATGGCTCATCAGGTAGCGGTTGCCGGGATAGCCGTGCGACAGGATCACCAGGGGGAAGGACCCCTCGGCCGGGGCCGCGTCGCGGGCGGCGCTGCCGGTGAGGATGGTGGGGGTCACGCCGTCGCGCAGGATGGTGTCATAGGTGACCCCGGACTGGGTGCCGTCGGCGGCGGGGTACCAGATCTCGGTCTGAAGCACCCGTTCGGCGGTGGGGGTGCCGCCCTGTTCGATGGCGGCGATCACGTCGATGCGGTCGGGATCGGTGAAGCTCTGGGCGCGCACGCCGACCGGATGCGGTCCCCGCGCCGCCAGTTCCGGCGCGTCGGGCCGGATCAGGTCGATGCGGTTCTCGGACAGGGCGGGTGTGGCGCAGGCCAAGGTGGCGGCCGCGGCCAGCATCAGATGTCTCATGGGGGCTCCTCCGTCGGTTCGGGCGAACTCTGCCCCGGTTGCACGATCTGCACAAGCGTCCCCCATTGAACGCGGCCCGGTGCCCGGCTAGCCTGTCCCCAAGATCCGGCAAGGAGACCGCCCATGACCACCCCGCAAAGCTGGGAAGCACGCGCCGACGAATATTCGCTCTATGGCTTCACCGACCTGCCAAGCGTGCACAAGCGCGGCGCGGTTGTGCTGACCCATGGCGAGGGCCCCTATGTGGTGGACGTGAACGGCAACCGCTATCTGGATGCCAATTCGGGCCTGTGGAACATGGTCGCGGGCTTCGACCACAAGGGTCTGGCCCAGGCCGCCAAGGATCAGTACGACCGCTTTCCGGGCTATCACGCGTTCTTTGGACGGATGTCCGACCAGACGGTGATGCTGTCCGAGAAGCTGATCGAGGTGTCGCCGTTTTCGCGCGGCAAGGTGTTCTACACGAACTCCGGCTCCGAGGCGAACGACACCATGGTCAAGATGCTGTGGTTCATGCATGCGAGCGAGGGCAATCCGAAGAAGCGCAAGACCCTGACGCGCTGGAACGCCTATCATGGGGTGACGGCGGTCTCGGCCAGCATGACCGGCAAGCCCTATAACGAGGTCTTCGGCCTGCCGCTGCCGGGCTTCATCCACCTGACCTGCCCGCATTACTGGCGCTATGGCGAAGAAAGCGAGACCGAGGCCGAGTTTACCGCCCGGCTGGCGCGCGAGCTGGACGAGACGATCCAGCGCGAGGGGGCGGACACCATCGCGGGCTTCTTTGCCGAGCCGGTGCAGGGCGCGGGCGGGGTCATCCCGCCCTCCGAGGGCTATTTTCAGGCGATCCTGCCGGTGCTGAGAAAGCACGGCATCCCGATGATCGCGGACGAGGTCATCTGCGGCTTCGGGCGGACGGGCAACACCTGGGGCTCGATCACCTATGATTTCGTGCCCGACGCGATTATCAGCTCCAAGAACCTGACGGCGGGGCTGTTCCCGATGGGAGCGGTGATCCTGGGCCCCGAGCTGACCGACCGCCTGCAGGCCGCCATCGACAAGATCGAGGAGTTTCCGCACGGCTTCACCGCCTCGGGGCATCCGGTGGGATGCGCCATCGCGCTGAAGGCCATCGACGTGGTGATGAACGAGGGGCTGGCGCAGAACGTCATCGACCTGGCGCCGCGTTTCGAGGACGGGCTGCGGCAATTGGCCAAGAACCCCAATATCGGCGAATATCGCGGCGTGGGCTTCATGTGGGCGCTGGAGGCGGTGCGCGACAAGGCGACCAAGACCCCCTTCGAGGGGCATCTGTCGGTCAGCGAACGCATCGCCAACACCTGCACCGATATGGGGCTGATCTGCCGCCCCCTGGGGCAGTCGATCGTGCTGTGCCCGCCCTTCATCCTGACGCCCGCGCAGATGGACGAGATGTTCGAGAAGCTGGACAAGGCCCTGGGCAAGGTCTTTGCCGAGGTCGCGTGACGTGGTGACGTCCGGGTCCGCGCCTTGATACCCGTCCGGTTCGCGCCCGTCCTGTTCGGGCTGATCCTGTCAGGGCTGATGTCGTCGCTGGTCTCGGGGATCGCGACGCTGCGGGCGGTGGGGCTGGTCAATGGACTGGGCGGGCTGTGGCTGGGCAACTGGCTGTCCAGTTGGGCGGTGGCCTTTCCGGCGGTGCTGATCGTGGCGCCGGTGACGCGGCGTCTGGTGGCGCGCCTGACGCGGGCGTGACGACGACCCCGGCCGGCGTCGTCCCGTGGGTCGGGCCGGCACGCGGGGTCGTAAAAACCTGTCCGATGTCGCCCGGCGCCGTCAGCGTCCGAGGGTCAGGGCCATGGGTGCGGTGCCCGTGACGACGGGTCCCGACACCGTCATGCCGATGGCCACGGCGCCGGTATCCCTGAGGCGGCGCGGGTCGAGGAGAAGGCAGGGCGCGGGATCGTCGAGCGGTACGGGTTCTGTCGCGATGACGATGCGGCGGGGGCGGCAGGCCTCGGCCGCGCGATCCCCGGCACCCTTGCCGGTCAGGTGCCAGACCTGCCAGCCCTGGGGCAGATCCGCCCGGCGGTCGCGTCCGTCGCCGGACCAGGCGGGGCGGGCGGCGGCCTGCTCCTGATCGGCCAGGTCCCCATCCTCCTGCAGCCAGGTCGAGACGACGAAGGACCCGCCCGTCGGTTTCGAGATGGCGCGGCCCGCGGGGGTCATCAGCCCCACGGCCTCGGCCTCGGGCGCGACCAGCAGCAGGGGCCGCGTGGCGGTCAGCCACAAGAGCGCCGCCGCCGCCAGCATCGCCAGCGCCGCCGCCAGCCCCGCGCCGCGCAGCGTCCCGCGCTGACCGCGCGGGCGCCAGCACAGGATCGCCAGCGTCGCGCCGAAGCCCATCAGCGGCACGACCGCCGACGGCGGCTTGGCGATGCCCGTGACCGCGCCGCCCAGGCCCGCGACGAAGCGCGCGACCCAGAGCATCCATTCCGTGCCGATGCCCATGACCCAGAGGGCCGGAGCCTCGAGGCCGAGCGGGGCGAGGATCGCGGCGATCACGCCCGCGGGCATCACCAGCGTGCCCATGACCGGCACCGCCAGCAGGTTCGCCACGATCCCGTAATGCGCCATGCGGTTGAAATGCGCCGCCGCGATGGGCGAGGTCGCCAGCGCCGCGATCAGCGAGGACAGGATCAGCATCGCGACCGCGCGCGCCCACCACGGCACATGCGGCTGCATCCGCGCCCAGGGGCCGTAGGACAGGATCAGCGCGATGGTGGCCGCGAAGCTCATCTGGAAGCCCGCGCTGACCAGGGCCTCGGGCGAGTAGATCAGCACGATGGTCGCGGCCAGCGCCACGGTGCGCAGCGAGACGGCGCGCCGGTCCGCGATGATCGCGCCCAGCATGACGGCGACCATGATGAACGAACGCTCGGTCGCCACGCCCCCCCCCGACAGCCACAGATAGGCCGCCGCCGCCGCCAGCGCGATGACGGCGGCCCATTTGTGCATGGGCCGCGCGAGGCCGATCCCCGCGGCCTGCAACGCGACCAGCCCGATGCGCGCCCCGCCATAGACGAAGGCGGCCAGCATCCCCATGTGCAGCCCCGAGATCGAGATGATGTGGTAGAGGTTCGAGGCGCGCATCACCTCGTTCGTCTGCTCCGAGATGCCGGAGCGGTCGCCGGTCATCAGCGCCGAGGCCACCGCCCCGGCCTGTCCGCCGATCCGCTCCTGCAGGGCCGCGCTGATCGCCATGCGCGCCCGATGCGCCCACCACAGGCCGCCCTCGGGCGGGGCCACGGCCATGATGGGGGTGCGGGAATAGCCGACCGCGCCCAGCCTGTCGAACCACGCGAACAACCGGAAATCGAAGCCGCCCGGCGATGCGGGGGCGGGGGGCGGGCCCAGATGGCCGGTCAGCATCACCCGCTGGCCCAGAGGGGGCAGCAGGTCCTCGCCCATCAGTGACAGCCGCACGCGCGCCGGGGTGCGGCCCGGCGCCGTGTCGCGCAGCACGACCCGGTCCAGCGTCAGCCGCATCCGGTCGCGCCCCGAGCGGTCGATATGGATCACCCGCCCCTCGACCGGGCCGTAATAGCGCCACTCCATCACCGGGGCCGCGACCTGATGGGCACGGAACGCGATCAGGCCGGTGCCGCAGGCCGTGAGGCACAGCGCGATGGCGCCCAGATGCAGCATGTCGGCGCGTTCCCAGCCAAGCCGCCCCCGTGCCGCCCATCGCGGGGCGGAGAGGGCCAGCCACAGGCAGGCCGCGACAACCGCCGCCAGCGCGGCCCAGAAGGCCGGGCCGGGCAATGCGGGAGCCAGATACCACAGCCCGATCCCGGCCGAGAGGCAGGTCGGCACCCAGGGAAACAGCCCCGCCCGGACTGTCGCCGGTGTGCGGGCGCGGGCGGCGTGGGCGCGCTTTGCGGGTCGGGCCGCTAGGGTCGGGGGCGCTGCGGCGGCGCCCGTCTGGGGCAACATCCTTGTCCTTTCGCGACCCGGTGACTATCACTTGGCCGCAAGATGGCACGGGGATGCTTACCAAAGCATTAACGCCGCGCCGCCACGAACCTGCCAAAGGCCGCCATGACCCAGATCGTCACCCGCTTCGCCCCCTCTCCCACCGGATATCTGCATGTGGGTGGTGCCCGGACGGCGCTGTTCAACTGGCTGTTCGCGCGGGGGCGGGGGGGCAAGTTCCTGCTGAGGATCGAGGATACCGACCGCGCCCGCTCCACCCCCGAGGCGACCGAGGCGATCCTGAAGGGGCTGACCTGGCTGGGCCTGGACTGGGACGGCGAACCCGTCAGCCAGTTCGAACGCAGGGACCGCCATGCCGAGGTCGCGCGCCAGATGCTGGAGCGGGGCTCGGCCTACAAGTGCTTCTCCACCACCGACGAGATCGCGGCCTGGCGCGAGGCGAACCCGCGCCAGCCCTTCCTCAGCCCGTGGCGCGATGCGACCGACCTGCCCGACGCGCCCTATGCGATCCGCCTCAAGGCGCCGCGCGACGGCGAGACGGTGATCGACGATCAGGTGCAGGGCGCGGTGCGCGTGGCCAACGACCAGCTGGACGACATGGTGCTGCTGCGCAGCGACGGGACGCCCACCTACATGCTGGCCGTGGTGGTGGACGATCACGACATGGGCGTGACCCATGTGATCCGCGGCGACGACCACCTGACCAACACCGCGCGCCAGATCCAGATCATCGACGCGATGGGCTGGCCGCGCCCGACCTATGCCCATATCCCGCTGATCCACGGCGAGGACGGCAAGAAGCTGTCCAAGCGCCACGGCGCGGTGGGCCTGCACGAATTCGCAGCGCTTGGCTATCCGCCGGCGGCGATGCGCAACTATCTGGCGCGGCTTGGTTGGAGCCATGGCGACGACGAGCTGTTCGACGACGCCCAGGCCCGCGAATGGTTCGGGCTGGAGGGGATCGGGCGCGCGCCCGCGCGCCTGGACTTCAAGAAGCTGGAGCATGTCAGCGGCCACCATATCGGCCGGATGGCCGACGATCAGGTCTTGGCCGCGCTGGAGGATTACCTGTCCGAGACCGGCGCGCCGGTGCTGACCGCGACGCAGCGTCAGCGCATCCTGGGCGCGATGGGCGCCCTGAAGGACAAGGCGAAGACCCTGCCGGCGCTGCTGGATCAGGCCCGTTTCGCGATGGTCGAACGCCCTGTTCCCGTGGAGGAAAAGGCGGCCAAGGCGCTGGATACGGTATCCCGTGGTATGCTGAAATCATTGACTGCCGCAGTGCAGAATGATAGCTGGAGCCGAGACGATCTGGAGGCGGCGGCCAAGGCGGTCGCCGAGGAAAACGGCGTCGGACTGGGCAAGATCGCGGGGCCCCTGCGCGCCGCCTTGGCCGGGACCACCGCCACCCCCAGTGTGTTCGACATGATGACTGCGCTTGGCCGCGAGGAAACTCTGGCCCGGCTTCAGGACCAGACCGATTTGGCAGGCTGAGGCCTGCCCCCACATGCCCATGGCTGCCTGCCGGATCTGCGACGGGCGACCGGGCTTAGCCGGAAGGACGCCTTCGCATGGCCGACAAGACCGCTAAACTGCATCTGAACGGGCAGGACTATGACCTGCCGATCCTGTCGCCCACCAAGGGGCCGGATGTGCTGGATATCCGCAAGCTGTACGGGCAGGCGGACGTGTTCACCTACGACCCCGGCTTCACCTCGACCGCCAGCTGCGATTCGACGATCACCTTCATCGACGGCGACAAGGGCGAGCTGTGGTATCGCGGCTATCCGATCGAGCAGCTGGCCGCCAAATCCTGCTATCTGGAGGTCTGCTATCTGCTGCTCTACGGCGAGCTGCCGACCGAGGCGCAGATGGACGACTTCCGCGCCCGCGTCACGCGCCACACGATGGTGCACGAGCAGATGCACAACTTCTTCCGCGGCTTCCGTCGCGACGCGCATCCGATGGCGACCATGGTCGGCGTCGTGGGCGCCATGTCGGCCTTCTATCACGATTCGACCGACGTGAACGACGAGTGGCAGCGCGAGGTCGCGGCGATCCGCCTGATCGCCAAGCTGCCCACGATCGCGGCGATGGCCTACAAGTATTCGATCGGCCAGCCCTTCGTCTATCCGCAGAACGACCTGGATTACGCGTCGAACTTCCTGAACATGTGCTTCTCGGTCCCGGCCGAGAAATACGAGGTGAACCCGGCCCTGGCCCGCGCCATGGACCGCATCTTCACCCTGCATGCGGATCACGAGCAGAACGCCTCGACCTCGACCGTGCGTCTGGCGGGATCGTCGGGGGCCAACCCCTTCGCCTGCATCGCGGCGGGCATCGCGTGCCTCTGGGGTCCCGCCCATGGCGGCGCCAACCAGGCTTGCCTGGAGATGCTGCGCGAGATCGGCACCGTCGACCGGATCCCGGAATACATCGCCCGCGCGAAGGACAAGTCCGACCCGTTCAAGCTGATGGGGTTCGGCCATCGGGTCTACAAGAACTTCGACCCGCGCGCGACGGTCATGAAGGAATCGGCCGACGAGGTCCTGGACCTGCTGGGCGTGGGCGACAACCCGACGCTGCAGGTCGCCAAGGAGCTGGAGAAGATCGCGCTGGAGGACGAGTACTTCATCGAGAAGAAGCTCTATCCCAACGTCGATTTCTATTCGGGCATCATCCTGGAGGCGATGGGCTTCCCCACCTCGATGTTCACGCCGATCTTTGCGCTGTCGCGCACGGTGGGCTGGATCGCGCAGTGGAAAGAGATGATCGGCGATCCGCAGAACAAGATCGGCCGTCCGCGCCAGCTCTATGTCGGCAGCGACCGCCGCGACTATGTGGACCTGAAGGCGCGCTGAGCGTCCTGCCGGGTCAGGCATCGGGGTCCCTTCGGGGGCCCCTTTTTCGTGGTTGCGCGGGGGGACGCGCGGTGGCAAGGGACCGGACATGAGCGAGATCGAACAGACAGGCGCGGCCCGGCTGGCGCTGGTGACGGGGGCCTCTCGGGGGCTGGGGGCGGCGCTGGCCGAGGGGCTGGCGGCACAGGGCTATCACGTGCTGGCGGTGGCGCGGACCGTGGGCGCGCTGGAGGAGCTGGACGACCGCATCCGCGCGGTGGGCGGTCAGGCGACATTGGCGCCGATGGACGTGACCGAGCCGGAGGCGATGAAGCAGATGGTGCATGCCATCACCGGCCGGTGGGGTGGCCTGGATCTCTGGGCGCATTGCGCGGTCCATGCCGCACCCATGGCGCCCGCGCCCCATATCGAGGGGCGGGACTGGGCGAAATCGGTGCTGACCAACATCGAAGTGACGCGCGGGCTGATCGCGCTCTTGGAGCCGCTGTTGCGCCAGCGTCGGGGCACGGCGCTGTTCTTCGACGATGCGCGGGGCGGGCAGAAGTTCTTCGGCGCCTATGGCGCGACCAAGGCGGCGCAGATCGCGCTGGCCCGCAGCTGGCAGGCCGAGACGGTGCAGACCGGCCCGCGCGTGGTGATCGACGCGCCCGCGCCCATGCCCACGGCGGTGCGTGCGCGGTTCTATCCGGGCGAGGACCGCGCCGCCCTGACGCCCTGCAAGGACGAGGCGGCGCGCATCTTGGCCGCGCTGTAAGCATTGCGTCCCGCGGCAGGGCGGGGGGCTGCCCGCCCCCCGCACCCCCCGGGCGTCACGCCCGGCCGAGAGGGGCCGTGGCCGCCGCCAGCCAGTCGCGGTCGGCGGCGTCGAGCTGCGGTGACAGCGCCTCCCGCACCGTTGCGTGATAGCCGTCGAGCCAGGCGATCTCATCGGATGACAGTGCGTTGCGGTCGATCAGCCGGCGGTCGATGGGGCAGAGCGTCAGCGTGTCGAAGCCCAGCATCCGGCGGCCCGGTTCGGCATCGGCCTCGGTCACCACGATGAGGTTCTCGATCCGGATGCCGAAGCTGCCCTCGCGGTAATATCCCGGCTCGTTCGACAGGATCATTCCGGTCTCCAGCGCCATGTCGCTGACGCGGCTGATGCGCACCGGCCCTTCATGCACGCAGAGCGCGGCGCCTACGCCGTGACCTGTGCCATGATCGAAATCAAGACCCTGCGCCCAGAGGAACTGTCGCGCCAGCGCGTCCAGATGCCCGCCCGCGACGCCCTGCGGAAAGCGCGCCCGCGACAGGGCGATCATCCCGCGCAGCACCGCGGTGAAGGGCGCCACCGCGTCGGAACGCACGGGGCCTAGCGCCACGGTCCGGGTGATGTCGGTCGTGCCATCCGCATATTGGCCGCCCGAATCGATCAGCAGCAGATCGCCCGGCGCCAGCCTGCGGTTCGTCGCATGGGTCACGCGGTAATGGACGATTGCACCGTTCGGCCCGGCCCCCATGATCGTGTCGAAGCTGATGTCCAGCGCACCCTGGTCCCGGCGCAGATCCTCCAGGTGGCGGACCACGTCGATTTCGGTCAGGGCGGCGGGGTCCTGCCGGTCCAGCCAGGAGAACAGCCGCACCATGGCGAGACCGTCGCGCATATGGGCGTCGCGCATGCCCGCCAGTTCGGCCGCGTTCTTGCGGGCCTTGGGCAGGATAGCGGGGTCGGGGCCGGAGACGACGTCGGTTCCCGCGGCCTCCAGGATGCGGAACGTGGCCTCGGGGGCCGAGCCGGGATCGAGGAGCACCGGCCCCTCCAGATCGGTCAGCGCCGCGCCCAGGGCGTCCGGCGGCAGGATATGGACCTCATTGCCCAGATGGGTGCGCAAGGCATCGTCGAACTTGGCCGCGTCCGCGAAGAGCGCCAGCGTGCCGCTGTCCGACAGCACCGCGAAGGACTGCACCACCGGGTTCTTGGGCAGGTCGCTGCCGCGGATGTTCAGAAGCCACGAGATCGAATCGGGCAGGGTCAGCAGTGCCGCCGCATGGCCCTTGGCGCGCAGGTCGGCGGCCAGGCGGGCACGCTTCTGGGCAGCGCTCTCTCCGGCCAGATCGTCGGGATGGATGCGCGCGGGGCCCACGGGCGGGGCGGGGCGGTCGGGCCAGATGGCATCGACCGGGTTCTGCTCCAGCGCGATCAGTGCGACGCCGCTGCCCTGCAGGGCGGCCTCCATCCCGGCGATCTCCTTGCGGGTGTGCAGCCACGGATCGAACCCCACGCGCCCGCCTTGGGGCAGGGCCTCGGCTAGCCAGGCCGACGGGCGCGTCTCGGGCCAGTTGACCGGGGTGAAATGGCTCAGGTCGATCTGGCTGCGCACCTGCACGCGGTATCGGCCGTCGATGAACACGCCGGCCCGGTCCGCCGTCACGATGGCAAAGCCCGCGCTGCCGGTGAAGCCCGTGAGCCAGGCCAGCCGCGCGTCGGCATCGGCCACGTATTCGCCCTGATGCGCGTCGGCGCGCGGCACGATGACCGCGTCCAGCCCCTGGTTGTCCATCAGGACGCGCAGCGCGGTCAGGCGCGCGGCGTGATCGCCGCCGCCCGCCGGGTCGTCGAAGGACTGAAAGCTCACAGCGTGATCGCCTTCATGACTTCGGGTTCGATCACGTCGACGCCGGGCAGGGCGTCGATCAGCACCTGCGCCGACTGTTCCAGCAGCGGGAAGGTCCTGTAGTGGCAGGGAATCACCGTCTTGAAGTCGAAATAGCGTTTCGCGGCATAGGCGGCGCGCGCCATGTCCATGGTGAAGTGACCGCCCGCCGAAAGGATGCCGATATCGGGCTTGTGCAGATCGCCCATCCAATCCATGTCGGCCATGATGTCGGTGTCGCCCGAGACATAGATCACATGCCCCTCACCCGCGATCATGTAGCCCGATTCGTGGCCCGCATAGATCGGCCCGTCAGGACCGGAGAGCGAGCTGGAATGGCTGGCATTCACCATCGTGACCTTGGCCCCGCCCAGATCCACGGTGCCGCCCTTGTTGAAGCCGATGCCCTCGATCTTGTCGGACTGCTCCCAATGGCCGATCAGGTCGAAGATGCCCACGACAGGGATCTTCAGCGCCTTGACCAGGGCCAGCGTGTCGCCGGTATGGTCGCCATGGCCATGGGTGATCAGGATATGGGTCGCGCCTTGGGTCGCTTCGTCGCGCCGGTCTTCGGGAAAGGCGGGATTGCCGCTGAACCACGGGTCGATCAGGATCACGGCCTGCTCGATCTCCAGACGGAAGCCGGAATGGCCAAGCCAGGTCAGTTTCATGGGCGTCTCCTTGGGTGCTGTCGCGGCAGGTTAGCCGCCGCGCCGGATCGTGACCAGAACCCCCGGAGCGCTCAAAGGTTGCCAGTCGCGGGGGCCGCGTCGTCCAGCCGCAGGCGCAGCCGTTCCCGCCCGCCCCAGGTCGACAGCTCCAGCTTGCCGGCCAGATGGAACCGCCGCCCCTTCGCGCCGATCAGGCCGGGCCCGAGCGGGCCGTCCATCGCGCCCCAGGCCACAGCCTCCATCGCCGGGCTGCCGGGGCTGCGGAACTGCAGGCGCAGATGCCGGTCGCCCATGGTGGCCGCGCTGTCGATCAGCTGATCGGCAAAGGCAAAGCGCGGCGCCGGGGCGGCCTGGCCGAAGGGGCCGGCATCCTCCAGCATGCGGTGCAGGGCGGGCGTCGCCCCCGCAGGCTCCAGCAGCCCCGAAATGCGCAGGTCCCCCGACCCGCTGCGCCCGGCCAGGTCGCGGGCGATCAGATCGGCCAGACGCGCCATCGCGGCGGGGATCTTGGCCTCCTCGACGGTCAGACCCGCGGCCATGCTGTGCCCGCCGCCCTTCAGCAGCAGCCCCTCATGGGCCAGCCGCTGGATCGCTCGGCCCAGATCGACGCCGGGCACCGAGCGCGCGCTGCCCTTGCCGATGCCGTGATCCACGCCGATCACCACCGATGGCAGGTCGGTCGCCTCCTTGACGCGGGCGGCGACGATGCCCACCACGCCCGGATGCCAGCCCGCGCCCGCGGCCCAGGACAGGCGCGCATCGCCCCGCGCCTCGATCTGGGACAGGGCCTCCAGGCGGACGGCGGCCTCGATCGCGCGGCGGTCGCCGTTCAGCGCGTCCAGCTGGCGCGCCAGGGCCTCGGCCTGCGCGGGATCGCGGCTGGCTAAGCACAGCGCCCCCAGATCGGCGCGGCCCACGCGTCCGCCCGCATTGATGCGCGGCCCCAGCAGGAAGCCCAGGTGGAACGCGCTAGGAGCACCGTCCAGCCGCGCGATGTCCGACAGAGCGACCAGCCCCGGCCGCTGCCGGCGCGCCATCACGGCCAGCCCCTGCCGCACAAAGGCGCGGTTCACGCCGACCAGCGGCGCGACATCGGCCACGGTGGCCAGCGCCACCAGGTCCAGCATCGCCATCAGGTCGGGCTGCGGCAATCCGCGTTCGCGCAGCACCCGCCCCGCCTGGACCAGCGTCAGGAACACCACGCCCGCGGCGCACAGGTGGCCCAGGGCGCCGTCCTCGTCCATCCGGTTCGGGTTCACCACGGCCAGCGCGGGGGGCAGGGTCTCTCCGCCCAGATGGTGGTCGAGGACGATCACGTCGCAGCCCGCCGCCGCGGCCAGCGCATCATGCGACAGCGTCCCGCAATCGACGCAGATGATCAGGTCATGCGCCGCCGCCAGCGCGGTCATGGCGGGCACGTTCGGGCCGTACCCCTCGTCGATGCGGTCTGGGATGTACAGCGTCGCCTGCCGCCCGTGCTGGCCCAGCCAGTCGATCAGCAGCGCCGCGGACGATCCGCCATCGACGTCGTAATCGGCAAAAATCGCGATGCGCTGCCCCGCGACCGCCGCCTCGACCAGCCGCGCCGCCGCGACCTCCATGTCGCGCAGCCTCAGCGGATCGGGCAGCAGATCGCGCAGCTTCGGCGACAGGAAGCCCGCCGCCTCCTCGGGCGGCACGCCGCGCTCGGCCAGCACCCGCGCCACCGCCAGGGGCAGGGCGGCCTGCTGCGCCAACCCCTCGGCACGGCGCTCCAGGTCGGCCACAGGACCGACCCACCGCCGCCCGCTCAGAGAGCTGTCGATGCCCAGAAACGCCGTCATGCTTCTTCTTCACGCAAATATCCCGGGGGGAGTCCCGGAACGGGGCGGGGGGCAGCGCCCCCCATGCGCCGCTTACCTCACTTGACCGGGTTGCGATAGATCATCCGCCGCACCGATCCAGTCTTGGACCGCATCAGGATGGTCTCGGTGGTCAGGTATCCCGGCTCGCGCTTGACGCCTGCGACGATCGACCCGTCGGTGACCCCGGTCGCGGCAAAGATCACGTCGTCGGTGACCAGATCGTCGCGGGCATAGATGCGGTCCAGATCGGTGATGCCGGCCTTCTTCGCGCGGCCGCGCTCGTCGTCGTTGCGGAACATCAGCCGGCCCCACATCTGCCCGCCCATGCATTTCAGCGCCGCCGCGGCCAGGACGCCCTCGGGCGCGCCGCCCGAGCCCATGTACATGTCGATGCCGGTCAGCTCGGCCTCGGCGCAGTGGATCACGCCCGCCACGTCGCCGTCGGTGATCAGGCGGATCGCAGCGCCGGTCTGGCGGACCTCGGCGATCATCTCCTCGTGGCGCGGACGCTCCAGGATGCAGACGGTGATGTCGCCGGCCTCGCAGCCGCGCGCAGCGGCCAAGGCGCGGACGCGCTCGGCCGGGGTCAAGTCCAGGCTGACGACGTCCTTGGGATAGCCCGGCCCCACGGCAAGCTTGTCCATATAGACGTCGGGCGCATGCAGCAGCGTGCCGCGCGGCGCCATGGCGATGACGGTCAGCGCGTTCGGCATGTCCTTGGCGGTCAGCGTGGTGCCTTCCAGTGGGTCCAGCGCGATGTCCACCTCCGGCCCCTCGCCGGTGCCGACCTCCTCGCCGATGAACAGCATCGGCGCCTCGTCGCGCTCGCCTTCGCCGATGACGACGACGCCCTTGATGTCCAGCATGTTCAGCTGGTCGCGCATGGCGTTCACGGCGGCCTGGTCGGCGGCCTTCTCGTCGCCGCGCCCGATCAGGCGGGCCGAGGCATGGGCCGCCGCCTCGCTGACGCGGGCCAGGCCCAGGGACAGCATTCGGTCATTGAAATCCTTCGGCGCGGTCATGTCCCTCATCCCTTTGTCTCTGCGGGTTCGGGGCTTTCTAGGGGGCGGGCCGGGGGGCGGCAAGCCTGACGGCGCTAACGGGCCGGGCTTTCCGACAGTTCCAGCGCCAGCGCATGGATGCGCGGCACGATGTCGCCCAGGGTGGCATGGACCAGCCTGTGCCGCTCCAGGCGCGACAGGCCCGCGAAGGCCGGGCTCTCCATCACGACACGGAAATGGCTCTCGCCGCCCTCGCGAAAACCTGCATGGCCGCGATGCCCCTCGCTTTCGTCGATCACCTGCAGGGCCGTGGGGGTCAGGGTCTCCAGCCGCCGGGTCATCTCATCCGCGATCATCGGCATTCCTTTCGGTCAAGGGGTTTCATGTCCCGCCAGATAGCCTAAACTGCCCGCCTTGAGTCGCAAAGGTGCCCCAGGATGAGCAAGAACGACCCGTTCGGTTTCGACATTTCCGCCGCCAAGGACAAGAAGCGCAAGACCAAGGGGCGGCGCGGCATGTCGGGGGCGTTCGAGACCTCGACCCGCATCTGCGAGCGCGAGGGCTGCGACGAGCCGGGCCAGTATCGCGCGCCCAAGAACCCGCGCAACCTCGACGACTATTTCTGGTTCTGCAAGGAGCATGTCCGCGAGTACAATGCGAACTGGAACTATTTCCAAGGCCAGTCCGAGGAGGAGTTCCAGCAGTTCATTGACAATGCGACGGTCTGGGAGCGGCCGACCAAGCCCTTCGGGCGCGCGGCCTCCGAGGACAAATGGGCGCGGCACGGCGTCAGCGATCCGCTGGAGATCCTGGGCGCGAACGGCACCGCGCCGGAATCGCGTGCGCAGTCCAGCGCCCGCAAGCTGCCCCCCACCGAGCGCCGCGCGCTGGACATCCTGGAGGCCAAGGACAGCTGGACCCGCGCCGAGATCCGCAAGCAGTACAAGTCGCTGGTCAAGGACCTGCACCCGGACATGAACGGCGGCGACCGTTCGGACGAGGATCGCCTGTCCGAGGTGGTCTGGGCCTGGGATCAAATCAAGGACAGCCGCTTCATCCGCGACTGAGGCGCGGGGCCCGGGCCGGGTCGGGGGCTGCCGCCCCCGTCGGTTTCACCGACTCCCCCGCGGATACCTTCATGAAGAAGAAGGGCGGCGGCGAAGGGTCGCGGCCAGGATCAGGGCGATCAGCGCCAGGATGGGGGCGTTGCCGAAGCGGGTCCAGGGCGTTTCGGGCAGCGCGCCGGGCAGGGGCGCGTCGATCTTGCCCGCGGTGTTCAGGGGCAGGCTGTCGCGGACCTGGCCGCGGGCGTCGATCACCGCGCTGACGCCGGTATTGGCGGCGCGGACCAGGGGCAGGCCGGTCTCGATCGCGCGCAGGCGGGCCTGGTCCAGGTGCTGATAGGGGCCCGACAGTGTGCCGAACCAGGCGTCGTTCGTGGCCTGCAGCAGCCATCCGGGCCGTTGCGGCAGACCGCGCAGATGCTGGGGAAAGATCGCCTCGTAGCAGATCAGCGGCTGATAGTCGGGCGCGCCCGGCGCGGCCAGCACCGCCGGACCCGGCCCGGAGGAATAGCCGTTGCCCTGCTGCGCCGCGAAGGCGCCGATGCCGATGCGCGCCAGCGCGTCGCCCCAAGGGATGTATTCGCCGAAGGGCACCAGGTGGAACTTGTCATAGACCGCGCCCACCGTCCCGCCCGGCAGGATCGTGGCGAGGCTGTTGTAGAAGCGGCCGTCCTCGCGCCGCTGGATGCCCATGATCAGCGGCGCGCCTGCGGCATCGGACAGGATCGGCAGGACCGGGCCGGCCTCCTCCAGCAGGAAGTTCACCGCGGTCTCGGGCCAGATGACCAGATCGCGGGGGCCGGGTTGCGCGGAGAGGTCCAGAAGGCGCTGGAAGAAGACCGTGGACCATTCCGGGTCCCATTTCAGATGCTGCGTCGCATCGGGCTGGACGATGCGCAGCGTCACCGGCCGGTCCGGCGGCAGCGGCGCGTTCAGCCGCATCTGTCCGGCCAGCCATGCTCCCCCGATCAGGAGCGCCGCCAGAACGGCCCCGGCCAGCGGGCGGCGCGTCGCGGCGGGCAGGGCGGCGGCGGCCAGCGTCAGCGCTCCGAGGCCCAGGGCGCCGGTGACCGACGCGATCTGCGCCACCGGAGTGTCGATCCAGACATGGCCGATCTGCGCCCAGGGAAAGCCGGTGAAGATCCACCCGCGCAGCCAGTCCGACAGCAGCAGCGATGCGACGATGGCCGCCACGCGCGGCGCGCCGGGGCGGCTGAGGCGCGCCGCAAGCCCTGCGGGCAACGCCCAGAACAGCGCCCCGCCAAGCGCCATCAGCAGCAGCGCGAAGGGCGCCATCCATCCGTGGCGGGCCGCATCGACCAGGAAGGGTTCGGTGATCCAGAACAGGGCCAGCGCGAACCAGCCCGCGCCCGCGGCCAGAAGCCGCCAGAAGGCCGCACGGGCGCCGTCCGCCGCCGCCCGCCACAGGATCGCGGCCAAGGCCAGGACAGTAGCGGGCCAGAGGCCCGAGGGGGCCAACCCGAGCGCCGCGACGGCGCCCAGGCCCAGGTCGGGGAGCAGCGCGCGTACCCGGCGCATCCGGTCCGGCGGCGGGGTCGCGTGCATCAGGAGTTGCTGACGACGTCCTCGGCCGGCGCGTCGGTCTTCTTGCGGCGCGTGCGTTTGGGCTTCTCGGCCGGGATGTCCTCGGCCACGGCGGCTTCGGGCTCGGCGGCCTTGCGGCGGCGCGCGGGCTTCGGCGCGGCCTCGGCGGCCTCGGGTTCGGCAGCCTTGCGACGGGTGCGCTTGGGCTTTTCAGCAGGCGCGTCCTCGGCCGTGGCGACTTCGGGTTCGGCGGCCTTGCGGCGGCGGGCGGGCTTCGGCGCGGCTTCGGCCTCGGCGACAGGCGCGTCGTCGGTCTTGCGGCTGCGGCGGCGCTTGGGCGTCTCGGCGACGGCCTCTTCGGCCGCCGGCGCGGGCGTCTCAACGGCGGCCGGCGCGGCTTCCTGAGGCGCGGGGGCCTCGATCACCGTCTCGGTCGCAGGGGCGTCCTGCTGGGCCGTGTCGGCCTGCGCCCGGCCGCGTCCGCGACCGCGCGACCGGCGGGCGGGCTTGGCGGCATCGGGCTGCGGCTCGGCGGCGGGCTTCGGCTGCTCCGGGGTCGCGCCATCGTCGGACGACACCGCGCTGCGCAACTCGACCAGCATGAACTGCGGGACGTGATCGCCCATGCCCATCACCGCTCCGCCGCGATTGTCGCCGTCCCGTCCGCGACGACCGTCGCGGCGGTCGCCCCGCCGATCATCGCGACGCTCTTCCCGGCGCGGCTGTTCGGCCCGCGGCTGCTCGGTCTTGACGGGTTCGGTCCTGACCGGCTCGGGGCGCGGCTGTTCCGTCCGGGGCTGCTCGGCCCGCGGCTGTTCCGTCCGCAGCTGTTCGGCGCGGGCGGGCTCGGCCTCGGGCTCGTCGCCGCCGCGACGGCGGCCGCGCGAGCGGCTGCGTTCGCGCGAGGCGGCGGGCTTGCGCTCCTCCTCGGCCTCGGGGCGGGCGTCGCGGGGCGCGGCGGCCATGGCCGGGGCCTCGGCACGCGGCAGGGCCTTCTTCAGGAGCTGCTCGATCGCGGTCAGATACTTGTCGTCCGAGGGCGTCGCGATGCTGATCGAGGTGCCGGTGCGGCCCGCACGACCCGTGCGGCCGATGCGGTGGACGTAATCCTCGGCATGGCTGGGCAGGTCATAGTTGAACACATGGCTGACCGCCGGAATGTCCAGGCCGCGTGCCGCCACGTCGGACGCGATCAGCAGGCGCAGCTTGCCGTCGCGGAAGGATTCCAGCGTGCGGGTCCGCTGGCTCTGGTCCAGGTCGCCATGGATGGGGGCCGCGTCGTATCCGTATTTCGCCAGCGCCTTGGCGACGATATCCACGTCGGTCTTGCGGTTGCAGAAGACGATGGCGTTGGTCAGCCCCTCGCCCTCGGCGTCGATCAGCGCGCGCAGCAGGTCGCGCTTCTGCTTGGCGGCCATGTCGCGGCGGGTGGGGGTCAGCTCGATCAGGCGCTGTGTGATCGTCTCGCTGGCCGAGGACTGGCGCGCGACCTCGATGCGTTCGGGCGAATGCAGGAAGGTGTTGGTGATCCGCTCGATCTCGGGGGCCATGGTGGCGCTGAAGAACAGCGTCTGGCGGGTGAAGGGCGTCAGCTGGAAGATGCGCTCGATATCGGGGATGAAGCCCATGTCCAGCATGCGGTCGGCCTCGTCCACGACCATGATCTGCACGCCGGTCAGGAGCAGCTTGCCACGCTCCACGTGGTCCAGCAGGCGGCCCGGCGTCGCGATCAGCACGTCCACGCCGCGGTCGATCAGCTTGTCCTGCTCGCCGAAGCTGACGCCGCCGATCAGCAGCGCCTTGGTCAGGCGGGTGTGCTTGGCATAGGTGTCGAAGTTCTCGGCCACCTGGGCGGCCAGTTCGCGCGTGGGGCACAGCACCAGGCTGCGCGGCATCCGCGCCCGCGCCCGGCCGCGGCCCAGCAGGGTGATCATCGGCAGGGTGAAGCTGGCGGTCTTGCCGGTCCCGGTCTGCGCGATCCCCAGGACGTCGCGACCCTCCAGGGCGGGCGGGATGGCGCCCTGCTGGATCGGGGTCGGGGTCTCGTACCCGGCCTCGGTCACGGCCTGCAGCACTTTGGGGTCCAGCTTCAGATCGGAGAATTTGGTCATTCAGGGGCTTTCCAATAAGCCGCGCCCTTGGATGGCGCGGTGCGTTCCATGCCGCGCGCGTCTGCGCAAGGGCGGCAAAGTTGGGACGCAGTCACGGACGCCCCGCCTTGATGCCTGCCGGATGCAGGCCAGCATCGCCTAGACCAAAGCCGCTGCCGCGTCAATCTTTAGCGCGCGCATGCCCGCCTGCGGGGCGGGGCTGGCTGTTGACCTCCCCCGGCCCGAGGGGATAGTCCCGAAGCGTCAACCAGGAAGCCCATGATGAACCTTTTCACCGATCTGCGCGGCGTCGTCGTCGAGGCGCTGGACCAGATGATCGCCGCGGGAGAGCTGCCCGCCGGACTGGACACGGCCAATGTCACGGTCGAGCCGCCGCGCGACCCGGCGCATGGCGACATGGCCACCAATGCCGCGATGGTGCTGGCCAAGCCCGCCGGCATGAAGCCGCGCGACATCGCCGACCGACTGGCCGCGCGCCTGACCGATCCGCGCATCGCCGCGGCCGAGGTCGCGGGCCCGGGCTTCCTCAACCTGCGCCTGTCGCCCGCCGTCTGGCAGGGCGTGATCCGCGCCGCCCTGGAGGCCGGGACGGCCTTCGGCCGCTCCGACATGGGCGCGGGGACCAAGGTCAACGTGGAGTTCGTCAGCGCCAACCCCACCGGCCCGATGCATGTGGGCCATGTGCGCGGCGCGGTCTTCGGCGACGCGCTGGCGCGGCTGCTGGCCTTCAGCGGCCATGACGTGACGCGCGAATACTACATCAACGACGGCGGTGCGCAGGTCGATGTGCTGGCGCGGTCGGCCTATGAACGCTATCGCGAGGCGAACGGGCAGGCGCCCGAGATCCGCGAGGGGCTCTATCCCGGCGACTACCTGATCCCGGTGGGCGAGGCGCTGAAGGCGAAATACGGCGACAGCCTGCTGGACCGCCCCGAGGCCGACTGGCTGGAGGAGATCCGCGACTTCGCCACGCAGGCGATGATGGAGCAGATCCGCGGCGACCTGGCGATTCTGGGCGTCGAGATGGACGTCTATTCCAGCGAAAAGGCGCTCTACGGCACCGGCCGGATCGAGGACGCCATCGCGCGGCTGGAGGCGCAGGGCCTGATCTATCGCGGCGTGCTGGAGCCGCCCAAGGGCAAGCTGCCCGAGGATTGGGAGGCGCGCGAGCAGCTGCTGTTCCGTTCGACCGCGCATGGGGACGACGTGGACCGCCCGATCCAGAAATCGGACGGGGCCTGGACCTATTTCGCGCCCGACATCGCCTATCACTGGGACAAGATCGACCGCGGCTTCGACCAGCTGATCGACGTGTTCGGCGCCGATCACGGCGGCTATGTCAAGCGGATGCAGGCGGCCGTGCGGGCGCTGTCGAACGGGCGCGTGCCGCTGGACATCAAGCTGATCCAGCTGGTCAAGCTGTTCAAGAACGGCGAGCCGTTCAAGATGTCCAAGCGCGCGGGCACCTTCGTCACCCTGCGCGACGTGGTCGAGGAGGCGGGCGCCGACGTCACCCGCTTCATCATGCTGACGCGCAAGAACGACGCGACGCTGGACTTCGACTTCGCCAAGGTTCTGGAGCAGTCCAAGGACAACCCGGTCTGGTACGTCCAATACGCCAGCGCGCGGGTGAATTCGGTCCTGCGCCGCGCGGCCGAGGCCGGGATCGCGGCGGACGATTCGACCCTGGCCGGGGCCGATCTGTCGGTCCTGACCCATCCGGCCGAGCTGGAGCTGGCCCGCAAGGTCGCCGAATGGCCGCGCCTGGTTGAGCACGCCGCCCGCGCCCATGAGCCCCATCGCGTGGCCTTCTTCCTCTACGAGATCGCGTCCGAGCTGCATTCGCTGTGGAATCGCGGCAATGACGATCTGTCGCTGCGCTTCATCCAGGATGGCGACCCGGTCACAAGCCAGGGAAAAATTGCGCTGGTCCGGGCGGTTGGCGTTGTTATTTCATCCGGTCTGGGTATTCTTGGCGTCACTCCGGCGGAAGAAATGCGCTGACGGAACGCGCCGCCGCCGGATGTGCTGAGAGCAGGCAAAAGTGAATCCGGGACAACCGGCGGGCAGGCGAACATGGCAGTGATGGACTTCCGCGAAGGCGGCTACGTATTCTCGCGACACAAGGTGAAGCGCGAATTTTCTTACGACCAGGGCAGCCCCGCGGCCGCGCCGCAGGCCCCGCAGGGCCGCGACGTCGTCGATGACGGCCTGCCGGCGCGGGTGGCGCGGCTGACCCATTACATGGGTGCGGTCGCGTCGGTGGCGCTGATGGTGGGGCTGATGGCCTGGGGCTGGCAGCTGGTGTCGCGCGACGTCTCCGGCGTGCCGGTGATCCGCGCGGTCGAGGGCGAGGCCCGCACCACCGCCGAGGAGCCGGGCGGGCAGCTGACCAACCACACCGGTCTGGCGGTGAACTCGGTCGCGGGCGGCGCGCAGCTGGTCCCCGCCGAGGAGGTCGCCATCGCCCCCGCGCCGGTCGACCTGTCCGAGGACGACGTCGCGATGGGCCAGCTGGGCGCCACCGCGCGTGAGCCGTCGAACCCCTCCGAGACCCCCCTGACCTTCGCGGGCGAACCCATCGTGCCGCTGTCGGACAGCGAGGCCCGCGCCCTGGCCGAGGCCGAGGCCGCCGCCGCCGCCGAACGCGCGCTGGCCGACGCCGCCGTGAATCAGGCCGCGATCATCGACGCCCCCGCCACCGAAGGCCCCGTGACCGAGGTCGTGACCGACGAGAACGGCGTCCCCGCCCAGGCGGCCGCCATCGCCGAGGCGCTGGTCCAGGCCCAGGCCGAGGCCAATCCCGGCGTCGTGATGGCGTCCGCCCGCCCGGCGCCGCGTCCGCGCGTGACCCGCGTCGCCGCCGCCCCCGCGGCCGCCGCCGCCCCCGCATCGGCCGTCACCGAGGCCCCCGCCGCAGAACCTGCCCCCGCACCCGCCCCCGCCAGCAGCGCGGCAGGCCCCGTGGTGCAGGTCGGCGCCTTCGACAGCAACGACATCGCCCAGGGCGAATGGCAGCGGCTGGCCGGGCGCAACGGCGGGCTGTTCTCCGGCAAGTCGCCGGTGATCCAGCAGCATCAGTCGAACGGCCGGACCTTCTGGCGCCTGCGCGTCGCGGGCTTCGGCACCCTGTCCGAGGCACGCCAGTTCTGCTCGGCGCTGCAATCCTCGGGCACCGACTGCCTGGCGCTCGGCGGCTGAGGGCGATGACCTCCGCGACGATCCTGGGCGGCATAGCCGGCCCGGTCCTGACCCCTGACGAGGCCGCCTTCTTCCGCGAGGCGGACCCGTGGGGCTTCATCCTGTTCGCGCGCAACGTGCAGGACCCCGATCAGCTGCGCCGCCTGACGGGCGACCTGCGCGCGGCGGTGGGGCGCGACTGCGTCATCACCGTCGATCAGGAGGGCGGGCGCGTGCAGCGCCTGCGCGCGCCGCATTGGTCGGAATGGCCCGCGCCGCTGGACCAGGCGGCGGCGGGCGTGCGGGCCATGTGGCTTTACTACCACCTGATCGGGCAGGAGCTGCGCGCGGTGGGCATCGATTCGGACTGCGCGCCGACGCTGGACGTGGCGCAGGAGGGCACGCATCCGTTCCTGCGCAACCGCTGCCTGGGCACCGATCCGGCAACGGTCGCCGAGATGGGGCGGGCCGCGGCGGACGGGCTGCTGGCGGCGGGCGTGCTGCCGGTGGTCAAGCACTTGCCGGGCCATGGCCGCACGCAGGTGGACAGCCATCACGGCCTGCCCACGGTCGAGGCCGACCCGGCCACGCTGGACGCGATCGACTTTGCGCCCTTCCGCGCCCTGTCGGACCTGCCGATAGGCATGACCGCGCATATCCGCTTTCCGCATCTGGACGACCGCCCGGCCACCGCATCGCCCGTGATCATCCGCCTGATCCGCGAGCGGATCGGCTTCGACGGGCTGCTGATGACCGACGACATCACCATGAACGCCCTGTCGGGCAGCGAGGCCGAACGCGCCGCCGCGGCCATCGCCGCCGGATGCGACCTGGTGCTGCACTGCAACGGCGACGTGGCGGGCATGGCCCCTGTTGTGGCGGCGGCGGGGGCGATGGGCGCCGAGGCGCGCCGCCGCGCCGACGCAGCGCTGGCCCTGCGCCGCGCGCCCGATGCGGCCGATCTGGCCGCGCTCCGGGCGGAATGGCAGTCGCTGGCCGCTTGACAGCAGGCGTCGCGGGCCGGACTCTGTCGGCCCGCCCATGGAGGCCCCGTGCCCAAGAAGGTTCCCTATCTGCAGCCCGTCCCCACCGACGAGGCCCAAGCCGTCGCGCAGCGCCGCGCGGACGAGGCGCTGATCGTCGATGTCGAGGGCTATGAGGGGCCGCTGGACCTGCTGCTGACGCTGGCGCGCACGCAGAAGGTCGACCTGCTGCGCATCAGCGTGCTGGAGCTGGCCGAGCAGTACCTGATCTTCGTCGAGGAGGCCCGTGCGCTCAGGATCGAGCTGGCGGCCGACTATCTGGTCATGGCGGCCTGGCTGGCCTTTCTGAAGTCGCGCCTGCTGCTGCCGCCCGACCCCGAGGCCGAGGGGCCGTCGGCGCAGGACATGGCCGCGCATCTGGCCTTTCAGCTGGAACGGCTGGCCGCGATGCGGCAGATGGCGGCGCGGCTGATGGGACGCGACCGTCTGGGTCAGTCGCGCTTTGCCCGCGGCGCGCCCGAGACCGTCGCCCGCAACCGGCGCACCGAATGGCAGGCGGGGCTGATCGACCTGATGCGCGCCTATGCGCGGCTGAAGACCCGCGACGAATTCCGCCCCTATGCCTTCGACCGCCACGATGTCTTCACCATGGAACAGGCGCTGGAGCGGATGCGGCGGCTGATCGGCTTTGCGGGCGACTGGACCGACCTGTCGGTCTTTCTGCCCGATGGCTGGGCGGGCGACCCGAAGCGGCGGCGCAGCGCGACGGCGGCGACCTTCGCGGCCTCGCTGGAGCTTGCGCGCCAGGGGCGGCTGGAGATACGGCAGGCCGAGACCTTTGCCCCGATCCTTTACCGCCAGAAGACCGATGACGACTGATTTCCCCCCGCCGCCCCTGGACCAGCAGGCCCGCATGGTCGAGGCGATCCTGTTCGCCTCGGCCGCGCCGGTCACGCTGCGCGAGCTGGCCGCGCGCATGCCCCACGGGTCCGACCCGGCCGAGGCGCTGGCGGTCCTGCGCCGGATCTATGACGGGCGCGGGGTCGTGCTGGAGCGGGTGGGCGACGGCCATGCCTTCCGCACCGCGCCGGATCTGTCCTTCCTCATGCAGACCGAGACGGTCGAGACCCGCCGTCTCTCGCGCGCCGCGGTCGAGACGCTGGCGATCATCGCCTATCACCAGCCCGTCACCCGGACCGAGATCGAGGAGATCCGCGGCGTGGCCCTCAGCCGCGGGACGCTGGACCAGCTGATCGAGATGGGCTGGGTCCGCGTCGGCCGCAGGCGCATGACGCCCGGCCGCCCCGCGACCTATGTGGTGACCGAGGCCTTCCTGGACCATTTCGGCCTGGAATCGGCGCGCGACCTGCCGGGCCTGGCCGAGCTGCGCGCGGCGGGCCTGCTGGAGTCGCGCCCGCCCGCGGAGGGTCTGGGCCTGCCCCTTGCAGAGCGCGACGACGATGCCGATATGAGTCCCGATGGTCCTGCCGAGGACCTGTTCGAGGAGGAGTGAGGGGATGCCGCGATGAACATGAACCAGCTGTTCAACATGTTCACCAAGCTGGTGGCCAGGCGCGCCATGAACTGGGGGATCAACAAGGGCATCAGCACCCTGTCCCGCGGCAAGGGTCAGCCCACACCCCGCGCCGGGCAGTCGAAGCAGACCCGCGACATGGCCCGCAAGATGCGCATGCTGCAGCGGCTGACGCGGCGCTGAGCCTCTCGCCTTTCGGTCCCGGCCGCGCTAGGGCAGGGCCATGGACACGACATTCGACATCTTCCTGGTCGCCACGCCGGGGCTTGAGGAGCCTCTGGCCGCAGAGGCTCGGGCCTTGGGCTGGACCCCCGTGGTGCAGCCGGGCGGGGTGACCATCCGCGGCGGCTGGACCGACGTGTGGCGCGCCAACCTGTCGCTGCGCGGTGCGACGCGCGTCCTGGCGCGCATCGGCGGGTTTCGCGCCATGCATCTGGCGCAGTTGGACAAGCGGGCGCGCAGGTTTCCCTGGTCCGACCTCCTGCATCGCGGCATGCGCCTGAAGGTCGAAACCGTCTGCCGCGCCAGCCGCATCTATCACGCGGGTGCCGCCACGCAGCGCATCGAGCGCGCCCTGACCGAGGAGCTGGGTGCCGTCATCGCCCCCGACGCGGCCGTGACCGTCAAGGCGCGGATCGAGGACGATCTGGTGACCTTCAGCCTGGATACGACCGGCGAATCGCTGCACAAGCGCGGTTACAAGGAGGCCGTCGCCAAGGCGCCCATGCGCGAGACGATGGCCGCGATGTTCCTGGTGCAGATGGGCTTCGACGGCAGCCAGCCGGTGCTGGACCCGATGTGCGGCTCGGGCACCTTCGTGATCGAGGCGGCGCAGATGGCTTTGGGCATCCTGCCGGGGCGCGACCGGGCATTCGCCTTCCAAGACTTTGCCAATCACGACGTGGCGGCGGTGGACGCGCTGCGGCACGCGCCCGCGAAGGCGGTGCCCGGCATCCGCTTTCTGGGCCGCGACCGTGACCCGGGCGCCGTGCGGATGAGCGCGGCCAATGCCGCCCGCGCCGGTGTCGCGGCGGTCTGCGACTTTCAGGCGGGGCAGGTGAGCGACCTGCAGCGTCCCGACACCGAACCCGGCATCGTCATCGTGAACCCGCCCTATGGCGCGCGGATCGGGGGCAAGGGACCGCTGTTCGGGCTGCACGCGCAGATGGGGCAGGTGTTCCGCGACCGCCTGCGCGGCTGGCGCGTGGGCATCGTCACCAGCGAGGCGGGTCTTGCCAAGGCGACCGGCCTGCCGTGGCAGCCGCCCGGCCCGATCGTGGCGCATGGCGGGCTGAAGGTCCGCCTGTGGCAGACCGGGCCGCTCTAGCGGAACTGCTTGGCCAGCTTCAGGCCCTGACCCTGATAGTTCGAGCGGATGCCCTGACCGTAGAGGCGATCGGGGCGCGCGGCCATGCGCTCATAGACCAGCCGCCCGACGGTCTGGCCGTGTTCCAGCACGAAGGGGGCTTCGTGGCAGCGCACCTCCAGGACGCCGCGCGCGCCGCGCCCCTCGTCGCCGATGCCGAAGCCCGGATCGAAGAAGCCCGCGTAATGCACCCGGAACTCTCCGACCATGGCCAGATAGGGTGCCATCTCGGCGGCGTGGTCGGCGGGGATGGCGACCGATTCGCGGCTGACCAGGATGTAGAAGGCGCCGGGGTCCAGGATCAGGCGTCCTTCGGTGGTGCGCAGCTCGTCCCAGAACTCGGCCGCGGGATAGGCGCCAATCCGGTCGAGGTCGATCACCCCGCTATGCGGACGCGCGCGATAGCCGACCAGATCGCCCGATGCCGGCCGCAGATCGACCGAAAAGCCCAGGCCTTGGTCGATCAGCGCCGGGGCGCCGCCGACCAGCGGCTGGACGGCGTCCAGCGCTGCCAGATCGGCATCCGACAGCACGGCTTGGCCACGGCGCAGGCGCAGCTGGTTCAGCCGCATGCCGGGCCGCACCAGCACCGAGAAGCTGCGCGGGCAGATCTCGGCATAAAGCGGGCCGTCATAGCCTTCGGGCAGGCGGTCGAACTCGGTGCCGTCGTCGGTCACCAGCCGCGTCAGCAGGTCCAGCCGCCCGGTCGAGGATTTCGCATTGGCCACCGCCGACAGGCCGGCGAGCAGGGTGATCCGCTCCTGCAGGGGGATCAGATAGACACAGCCGCGCTCCAGCACGGCGCCGTCGATCAGGTCCATCTGGTGCATGCGGAAATCGTCCAAGCGGTCGGCGATGCGCCGTCCGCGCCCGGCCAGGAAGCTGGCCCGCAGGCGATAGGCCATATGCCCGAGCCTGAGGTCCAAGCTGGCGGGCTGGATCTGTTCGGGGATGACGGGCGCATCGGCGCGGATCGCGCCCCGGTCGATCAGGTCGCGGATTTCGCTGTCGGGCAGAACGCCATTCATGTCGCAGACCCCTGATGCGGGTGGGGGATAAGGGAAACGCCCATCCTTGGAGAAGGATGGGCGTTTTCGGAATGGTCGGGCCGGAGAGATTCGAACTCTCGGCCTTCCGCCCCCCAGACGGACGCGCTAACCAGGCTGCGCCACGGCCCGACGCGCATCCTATAGAGCGATCCGGCAGGCCAGCACAAGGGCCTCGGGACGGAAATCTTTGACAAAACGCATAGGGGCCAATCAGGGCAGGCGAAGCATCGCCTGAGCCAGCCCCAGAACCGGCCCGCGCAGGCCCGACCAGCGCGCGTCGCCGGGCTGCAGGCGCTGAAGATGCCGCGCCAGCGCGGAAAGTCGCGCCAGCCAGACCGCATCGCCATCCAAGGGCTCCGGTTCCGGTTCGCGGGTCAGGGTGGGCTGGGTCGGGGCGGGCCGGGACGGGGCAGGCGAGGTCGGGCCTCCGAAGCGCGTCGCCAGATGCGCCGTGCCGCGCTGACGGACCGTCGTGCCGCGGTCGGCGGCGATCTGGCGGATGGCGCCGCGGATGGTCATGCCGTCCTCGCGCAGCAGCACGCAGATGCCGGCGGCGAGTTCGATGTCGGCGGGGCGATAGTAGCGGCGGCCGTCGGGACGCTTCATCGGCTTCAGCGCGGCGAACTGCGTCTCCCAGTAGCGCAGCACATGGGGCGCGACGCCGATCAGGCTGGCCACCTCGCCGATCGACCGGAATGCCTCCGCGCCCTTTGCCATGCGGCCCGCGGCTTAGCGCTTGTTGCCGGCCGCCACGCGATCCTTCATCAGATGCGAGGGGCGGAAGGACAGCACGCGACGGGGGGTGATGGGAACCTCCTCGCCGGTCTTGGGATTGCGGCCGATCCGCTCGTTCTTGTCGCGGACCGAGAAGGTGCCGAAGGAGCTGATCTTGACCTGCTCTCCGCGCGCCAGCGCGTCCGAGATGTGCTCAAGCACGCTCTCGACCAGTTGCGCCGATTCGTGCCGCGACAGGCCGACTTCGCGGAAGACCGCTTCGGCCAAATCCATCCGGGTCAAGGTTTTGTCGCCCATGGTCGATCCTCTTGAATGGCGGGAGGATGGGTGTAAATCCTCCGGCTGTCAACGACGAGCCTGCAAAATCGTTCCCGATCCGATACTTGGCCGGCCCGGTTCAGCGACGGGGGCGTGCCGCGTGCCTCGGCATTGATCCATGCGCCCTCACCCCCCACCTGAAGGGGAGAGGAATGACGGAGGGTTGCCATGGCGGGCGGATGGGCGCGCGACGACGCGGTGAACGATCAGATCGAGGTCAGCACGGCCGAGGCCATCGCGCGCGCCCGCGCGGCGGCGGCGCGTAGCCCGCGGATCGACAGTGCCACCCATTGCGCCGAATGCGACGAGCCGATCCCCGAGGCGCGCCGCATCGCGCAGCCGGGCGTGCAGCTCTGCGTCGCCTGTCAATCGGGCCATGACCGGTCGCGCCGACCCGTCGGTGGCATGAACCGCCGGGCCAGCAAGGATGCCTTGCTGAAATAGAGCGCCTTTACCAGCGCAGGACGACCGCGCCCCAGCTGAGGCCGCCGCCGATGGCTTCGGTCACGATCAGCTGGCCGGGGGCGAAGCGCCCCTCGCCATCCGCGACCGACAGCGCCAGCGGGATGGAGGCGGCCGAGGTGTTGCCGTGATCGGCCACGGTCAGGACGACCTTGTCCATCGACAGGCCCATCTTCTGCGCGGTCGCGGAGATGATGCGCATGTTGGCCTGATGCGGCACCAGCCAGTCGACCTGATCCGCGGTGACGCCCGCGCGGTCCAGCGCGGTATGCGCGGTGCGGGCCAGCTTCTCCACCGCGTGACGGAAGACCAGGTTGCCCTGCATGCGCAGCTGTCCCGCCGTGCCGGTGGAGGAGACGCCCCCGTCCACGTAGAGCAGGTCGCGATAGCTGCCGTCGCTGTTCAGGTCGCTGGCCAGCACGCCGCGGTCGTCGCTGCCGCCGGCGCTGTCCTGCGCCTCGAGGATGACCGCGCCGGCGCCGTCGCCGAACAGCACGCAGGTCGAGCGGTCGGTCCAGTCCATGATGCGCGAGAAGGTCTCGGCCCCGATGACCAGCACGCGGTCGGCCTGGCCCGCGCGGATCATCGCGTCGGCATTGGCCAGTGCGAAGACGAAGCCCGCGCAGACGGCCTGCACGTCGAAGGCGAAGCCGCGCTTCATCCCCAGCCCGGCCTGGACCATCGTGGCCACCGCAGGGAAGGTGAAGTCCGGTGTCGAGGTCGCCAGCACGATGCCGTCGATGTCCTCCGCCGCCATGCCGGCACGGTCCAGCGCGGCCTTGGCGGCGCGGATGGCCAGATCGCTGGTGGTCTGGCCTTCGGCCGCGAAATGGCGGCGTTCGATCCCGGTGCGCGAGCGGATCCAGTCGTCGGTGGTGTCCAGCTTGTCCTCGAACCAGCTGTTCTCGACGATGCGCTCGGGCAGGTAATGCCCGGTGCCGCGGATGACCGAACGTCGGATCACGAGGATGCTCCTGTCTGGGCGGCGGCCGCGGCACTGACGCCCTGGGCCACGCGGGCGGCCAGCCGGTCCTGGAAGCCCGACTTGGCCAGGGTGAAGGCCAGCTTGATCGCGGCGGAGACGCCGGTCGCATCGGCCGATCCGTGGGATTTCACCACCGTGCCGTTCAGGCCCAGGAAGATGCCGCCGTTGACGCGGCGCGGATCGATGCGCTTCTGCAGCCGCTTGAGCGAGGTCATCGCCAGCACGGCCGCGAATTTCGACATGATCGAGTTCGAGAAGGCTTCCTTGAGGAAGTCGCCGACCAGCTTGGCCGTGCCCTCGCCGGTCTTCAGCGCGACATTGCCGGTGAAGCCGTCGGTCACGATGACGTCCACGCGGTCCGAGGGCAGGTCGCCCCCCTCGACGAAGCCGACATAGTCGTAGTGGCCGGGGGCCTGATTCTCGATCAGCTCATGGGCCTGCTTCAGCTCGGCCCGGCCCTTGTGCTCCTCGGTGCCGACGTTCAGCAGGCCGACGCGGGGCTGCGCCAGTCCCAGCCCGTTGCGCGCATAGGAGGCGCCCATCAGCGCATATTGCAGCAGGTCATGCGCGTCGGCCCGGATGTCGGCGCCCACGTCCAGCATGATGTTGAAGCCCTGCGGATTGCGCGACGGCCACAGGCAGGCGATGGCCGGCCGGTTCACGCCCGGCAGCTTGCGCAGGCGCAGCATCGACAGCGCCATCAGCGCGCCGGTATTGCCGCAGCTGACCGCGACCTGCGCCTCTCCGTTGCGGACCGAATCAAGCGCGGACCACATGGAGGTGTCGCCGCCCTTGCGGACGATCTGGCTGGGCTTGTCATGCATCGTCACCACGCCCTGGGCGTGGCGGATGTCACAGCGTCCGGCCAGCACCTTGCGGCGCGCGATCAGGCCCGTCAGCTCGGCCTCGTCGCCATGGACGATGAAGCGGATCTCGGGGTTCTTCTCGGCGCTTTCGGCCATGCCGGCCACGACGACCGCAGGACCGCGATCGCCGCCCATCGCATCAACCGAAATCACCACGCTGCCCCCTGGATCGGGGGCGCGCGGTGCCGGCGTGCTCGCGTTCGGGACGGTCATCGAGGGGCGCTGCGTGCCGTTATCAGGCCGCGTCGTCGTCCAGGTCGATCTCGTTCGCCTTGGCGACCACTTCGCGGTCGGCGTAATGGCCGCAGGACGGGCAGACGTGATGCGGACGCTTCAGCTCGCCGCAGTTGGAGCATTCGTTCGGGTTGCCCGCGACCAGCGCGTCATGCGCACGGCGCATGTTGCGCTTGGACCGGGTTACGCGATTCTGAGGGACAGCCATGTCACCACCTCGGTTGTCAGGGTGCTGCGCAGAACGCCATCGCACCAGATGTGAATTCGTAAATGAACCGCGCAGATACGCCAAGACGGCCCGGCCCGCAAGCCCCGATGGGCGAGAGAGCGCCGCAAACGCACCGCGCACGGGCCTGATGTGACGCGATTCCGCCGCGAAGGCACCCGTTCCGGGGCCGCGCGGCGGATTCGCTGCGGCGCTGTTGCCCGCGGGACACGCCCGGCCTGCGCAGGGCGCCTGCCGTCAGGAATCGCCCCCGCCCAGCAGCTTGTCCAGACCCGCGAAGGGGCGGCGCGTGTCCGCGGGCGCGTCCTCGGCCGCCGGGGCGTCGGGCAGGGCGGCGCCCGGCGCGCGGGGATATTCGGGCAGCGCCAGGCTCAGCGCCTCGACCATGATCGCGGTCAGGTCGATGAAGCTGCCCAGGGGTTCCAGCGTCTCGTCCGGCATCTCGACCTCGTCGCCCTGCGGCGCCGACAGGTGCGGGGTGAACTGGATGCGCACCTCCTCCTTCAGGTCGCTGCGCACGGGCTTCAGCGTGACGACGCAGGGCTGCGTGACGCGGGCGCTCAGCGTGCCGGTCAGCAGCCAGCCATCGGAACCATGCGGGCGCAGGCTGCCTTGGAAGTCCAGCCGGCTCAGCGCCTCGAGGCCCATTTCCTCGGCCAATGCCTGGCGGACGGATTCGTCGGGGCGCAGGTGGAAGGGGGTGGGGCTGTTGGGGTTCAGATGCGCGACGCGCAGCCGCTGCGGATGCGATTCGGGGGTGAGCATGCGGGACCTTCCTGGGCCGGGCGCGGGCGGGCTGGCGCCGCCGGATTGATATTCTTGAGCAGGGTGGCCGAGTTTGCTAGGCAGGGCGGGCCGCGTCAACCGCCCCAAGGAGGGAACCCGCCCATGTCCGCCATCAGAAGCCTGATGACACTGGCGTTTCTGGCCGTCCTCGGGCTTGCCGCCTGCGCGCCGATCGAACGCAACCACGGCTATGTCCCCCCCGAGATCGACCTGGCCGCCGTCGTGCCGGGCCAGACCACGGTGGACGAACTGCCGGGCCTGATCGGGCGTCCCTCGGCGCAGGGCCTGCTGACGGGGTCGGGGTGGTACTATGTCGGCTCGCGCTGGCGCAGGGTCGGTCCTGCCGCCCCGCAGGAGATCGACCGTCAGGTCGTCGCCATCTCCTTCGCGCCCTCGGGCGTGGTCACGAATGTCGAGCGTTTCGGCCTGGAGCGGGGCCGCGTCGTCACCCTGTCGCGCCGCGTCACCGACGGCAGCGTGACCGAGATCAGCCTGATCGGCCAGATCTTCGGCAACTTGGGCAACTTCCAGGCCAGCGACATCATCGGCGAATGACCCCGCGGCGCGGCGGTCACACCGCCGCCGCGATCCGTCCGGCCAGTGCGTGCAGGTCGTCGCGATGCCCGGTGCGCCCCGACGGCAGGTCCGGGTCCGAGGTCATCGCGATGGCCATGGCGGGCCTGCGCCCGGCGGGCGGAAAGACATAGATCATCTGCCCGCCATAGCCCCAGCCATAGCGCACGTCGCGCCCGGCCATGCGGCCCAGGAACCAGCCATAGCCATACCCTTGCCCGCTGAAGATGCTGGCGGTGCGGCGCTGCCAGCTTTGCGCGATCCAGTCGGCGGGCACGACCTGCCGCCCGCCCGCCTGTCCGCCCTGCGCATACATCGTGCCGAAGGCCAGGAGCGAGCGCGTGCTCATCGCCATCTGGTTGCCGCCCAGATAGATGCCCTGCGGATCGCGGTCCCATCCGGTGATGCGGAAGCCCGGCACCGGACCCAGCCAATCGCGCGCCACCTCCAGCAGGGGGCGGTCGGTGACGCGGGTCAGGATCGCCGCGACCAGATGGGTCGAGGCGGTCGAGTACTGCATCCGCGTGCCGGGGTCCTGGGTGAAGGGCGCGGCCAAGGCGCTGCGCACCCAGTTCGGGCTGCTGACCCACCGGCCATAGTTCCGGCCCGACTGACGCTCCAGCCCGGCCTGCATCGACAGCAGGTTGCCGAGGGTGACGCGGGCCAGCCGCGGATCGGGGTCGCGGGGCAGGTCGCCGCGCAGCAGGGGGGCGATGGGCTGGTCCGGCCCCTCCAGCAGGCCGCGCCCGATGGCGATGCCCGCCAGCGCCGACATGACCGATTTCGACGCGGACTTGATGTTCGTCGGATCGTCCGGGCCGAAGCCGTGATAGCCCTCAGCCGCGATCTCGCGGCCCTGCGCGCCGTCGTCCCGCCAGATGGCGATGGCGCGCAGCGGCGCCAGCGCGCGCCCCTCGTCCAGCAGGGGCGCCAGGGCGGCGCGGGCGATGCGGGGGGCCGCCAGCAGGGGCAGGGCGGCGGCGGCGGTCAGGATCAGGCTGCGTCTTTTCATGCGGACAATATGGGGCAGGGCGCCTGCACCCGGCAATCACGCTTGCGTGCGCCGGGTGCGACCATTACGCCAGGGGCCAGTCTTGCCCGAAAGGTTGGCGATGAGCGCGCTGGATGATCTTGCCCCCGTTCCCTTCCACGACGCCGACGCGCCGCAGCGCGCGCGCATGCTGTCGCGGCTGGCCGACACCGAACTGGCCGTGGCGCTGGAGCGCGAGCCCGCCCATGACCAGGTGGAACTGCGGATGTTCGATCTGGACGGCACGCGCATGGCGCTGGCCTGCGACGGCGAGGACCGTCTGGCGGGGTTCTTCGGACAGCCCGTGGCCTATGCGGCGATGCCGGGGCGGGTGCTGGCCTCGCTGCTGCGTGCGGACGGGGCGGGGCTGCTGGTCAATCCCGGCCACCCGTCCGAGATGATGCTGGACGTGGCGATGCTGGACTGGCTGACCGGCGCGCTGGAGGCCGCCCCCGAGGAGGCCGAGGCGCATCTGCGGCTGGCCGCCCCGGACCCCGGCACCGTCGCCGCTCTGTCGGACCCGCTGGCCGAGCGGCTGGCCGATCTGCGCGGGCTGGTCGCGGGGGCGGCGCTGGTCGGGGTCGTGGGCGGCGGGCATCTGCTGCTGATCGCCGGCGCGCCCACCGACCGCCAGCCCGCCATCGCCAAGGCCCTGGCCGAGGCGCTGGCCTTTCTGCCGCCCCAGCCCGGCGGCGTCGACATCAGCTTTGCCGAGACGCCGCCCCCGCCGGGCGCGCTGCTGTTCGATTTGACGCCCCCGCAGGCAGAGCCGCCCGCGGCGCGTCCCAAGGGCCCCCCGATCCTGCGCTGAGCATGCGCCCGCGGTTGCGCCTTGCGCCGCGACCTGCGAGAAACCCGTCATGAACATGAAACACAAGGCGCTTGCCGTCCACCTGCTGACCGCCACGGGCGCGGTCCTGTCGATGCTTGCCATGCTGGCCGCCGCGCAGGGCGAGTGGGCGCTGATGTTCCTGTGGCTGGTCGTGGCCTTCGTGGTCGACGGCATCGACGGCCCTCTGGCCCGACGCTACGACGTCAAGAAGAACTGGCCCGCCTATGACGGCGTGCTGATGGACCTGATCATCGACTACCTGACCTACGTGTTCATCCCGGCCTTCGCGCTGTTCCAGTCGGGGCTGCTGTCGGGCTGGACGGGCTGGTTCGCGATCATCGTGATCGTGTTCACCAGCGTGGTCTATTTCGCCGATACGCGGATGAAGACGCGCGACAATTCTTTCGCCGGGTTTCCGGGCTGCTGGAACATGGTGATCCTGGTCCTGTTCGCGGTCGAGCCGCACTGGACCGTGATCCTGCTGATCGTCACCGCGCTGAGCGCCGCGATGTTCACCAACATCAAGTTCATCCACCCCGTGCGGACCGAACGCTGGCGGCTGATCTCGCTGCCCGTGGCGCTGGCCTGGGTGCTGTTCGCGGGCTGGGCGGCGCTGGTCGACTTTCATCCCGAAAGCTGGGCGAACTGGGGGCTGGTGCTCAGCTCGGTCTGGCTGCTGGTCGCGGGGGCCGTCCAGCAGATGATCCCCGAACGCGCCTGACGCCCGACACGCGCAGCAAGAAGGGGCGGTCGCCCGCCCCTCCTGCCGCCTCGGCCTGCCGCCGCGGTCATTCGTACTTGCGGATCTCTCCGGATTTCAGCCGGCCCAGATAGCGGGTCATCTCGGCCTTGACGACCGGCATCAGCAGATACAGCGCGATGATGTTCGGCACCGCCATCGCGAAGATCATTGCGTCCGAGAAGTCGATGACCGGGCCGAGGCTGGCCGAGGCGCCGATGACCACGAAGATGCAGAACAGGACCTTGAAGACCAGCTCCTTGGTCTGGCCCTCGCCGAAGAGGAAGGTCCAGGCCTTCAGCCCGTAATAGCTCCACGAGATCATCGTCGAGAAGGCGAAGAGCACCACCGCCAGCACCAGGATGTACTGGAACCAGCCGAAGGCGCTGCTGAAGGCGTCCGAGGTCAGGGCCACGCCGGTGTTGCCGGTGACGGTGCGGATCTGGTCGCCCGCGTCGTTCAGCACGAAGAGGCCCGTGGCCGGGTCGCTGACCAGCTGGCCGGTGATGATGATGACCAGCGCCGTCATGGTGCAGATGACCACCGTGTCGATGAACGGCTCTAGGAGCGAGACGAAGCCCTCGGTCACCGGCTCTTTGGTGCGCACCGCGCTGTGGGCGATGGCGGCCGAGCCGATGCCCGCCTCGTTCGAGAAGGCCGCCCGGCGGAAGCCCTGGATCAGCGCGCCGATGGCGCCGCCCACCACGCCGTCATTGGTAAAGGCGCCAACGAAGATCTGCCCGAAGGCCGCGCCGATCATGTCGTAGTTCATGCCGATGATGATCAGCGCCGTGCCGACATAAAGCGCGGCCATGAAGGGCACGATCTTCTCGGTCACGCTGGCGATGGACTTCAGGCCGCCCACGATGACCAGGAACACGATGACCGCCATCACCACGCCGGTGATCCAGCCGGGATAGTCGCCCATCACGTTGATCAGCTGGGCATGGGCCTGGTTGGCCTGGAACATGTTGCCGCCGCCGAAGCTGCCTAGGATGCAGAAGACCGCGAACAGCACCGCCAGGATGCGCCCGCCCGGCAGGCCGCGTTCGGCGAAGCCCTTGACCATGTAGTACATCGGCCCGCCCGACACGGTGCCGTCCGCGTATTCGTTGCGGTATTTGACGCCGAGCGTGCATTCGGTGAACTTGGACGCCATGCCCAGAAGGCCCGCCAGGATCATCCAGAAGGTCGCGCCCGGCCCCCCGATGCTGACCGCCACCGCGACGCCCGCGATGTTGCCCAGGCCGACGGTGCCCGACAGGGCGGTGGTAAGCGCCTGGAAGTGGCTGACCTCTCCGGCGTCGTTCGGGTCGGAATAGTCGCCCCGGACCAAGGCGATGGCATGGCCGAAGGCGCGCAGCTGGATCACCCCGAAATAGAGGGTGAAGGTCGTGGCCGCGATGACCAGCCAGCCGACGATCCAAGGAAAGCTGGTGCCGGGAAAGTTGGAGAAGATCAGGCTGACGAACCAGCCGGTGGAACTGGCAAAGACCTGGTTGACGGTCTCGTCGATGCCCTGGGCCGCGGCGGGGCCTGCGGCCAGTGCCGCAAGGGTCGCGGCGGTGATGCGTGTTCTCATTGTCATTGTCCCTTGTTTCCGGGCGTCACGGCACGATGACGACGGGCACCGGCGCGACCTGCGCCAGCGTCGCCGCGACCGATCCGAACAGGCGCGCGGCAAAGCCCGAATCACCCATCCGGCCGATGAAGATCATCGCCGCGCCCTCGTCCTTGGCGATCCGGCACAGCGTCTCGGCGATGTGGCCGTATCGCAATGCGGTGGTGCAGGGGATGCCCGCCTCCTCGACGCGCCTGACCATGGGGGTCAGGATGGCGGCCTCGGCGCGCTGCAGCTCCTCCTTGCGGCGGCGGTGGCGCTCCTCGACCTCGCTCGGCGTCAGGAAGCTGTAGGGCGACCATTCCAGCACATGCGCGATCAGGATGTGATCGCCCTGCGCCTGCGCACGGGTGATGGCAAAGTCCAGCGCGCGGACCGAGGCATCGCTGCCGTCGAATCCCACGACGATCTTGCGTGTCATGCGTGCCCTCATCTGTCGGTTGTCGTTTCTTGCTTGGTGCCGGAAAGGATAGGCAGGCAGGGCGCGGGTGACCAGCGCAAATGTGTCGCTACAATCGGGGGGCCGTCGCGCCCGTCGATCAGGGCTTTTCAAGCCGCCCCGTCGGCGGCATAGTCGCGTCATGACCCGGATGCGCCACATCGCCACCGCCCGCACCGCGCCCCATGGCGCGCGTCTGGCCGTGCATCTCCGCGGTCTGCTGCTTCTTACGCTGCGCTGAGCGGGTCTTCCGGGCCGCCGCTCAGTCAGGTCAGCGCCCGGGCAACCCCCCTTGCAGACTTCGTAAGAAAGACAGACCGATGACCGAACAGAACCGCGTCGTGATCTTCGACACCACGCTCCGCGACGGCGAACAGTCGCCCGGCGCCACCATGTCCCATGCCGAAAAGCTGGAAATCGCCGCCATGCTGGACGAGATGGGCGTGGACGTGATCGAGGCGGGCTTTCCCATCGCCTCGGAAGGCGATTTCGCCGCCGTGACCGAGATCGCGAAACAGTCGAAAAACAGCGTGATCTGCGGCCTGGCCCGCGCCCAGCTGCCCGATATCGACCGCTGCTGGGAGGCCGTGAAGCATGCCCGCCAGCCGCGCATCCACACCTTCATCGGCACCTCGCCGCTGCACCGGGCGATCCCGAACCTGGACATGGACCAGATGGCCGAGCGCATCCACCAGACGGTGACCCATGCGCGCAACCTGTGCGACAACGTGCAGTGGTCGCCCATGGACGCCACCCGCACGGAACATGACTATCTGTGCCGCGTGGTCGAGATCGCCATCAAGGCGGGCGCCACCACGATCAACATCCCCGACACGGTGGGCTATACCGCGCCGCGCGAAAGCGCCGCGCTGATCCGCATGCTGTTGGAGCGGGTGCCGGGCGCGGATGAGATCATCTTCGCCACGCATTGCCACAATGACCTCGGGATGGCGACCGCCAACGCCCTGGCCGCGGTCGAGGCGGGGGCGCGCCAGATCGAATGCACCATCAACGGTCTGGGCGAACGCGCGGGCAACACCGCGCTGGAGGAGGTGGTGATGGCGATGCGGGTCAGGAACGACATCATGCCGTTCCGGACGGGCATCGACACGACCAAGATCATGGGCATCTCGCGTCGGGTGGCGGCCGTGTCGGGCTTTCCGGTGCAGTTCAACAAGGCCATCGTCGGCAAGAACGCCTTCCTGCACGAATCCGGCATCCATCAGGACGGCGTGCTGAAGAATGTCGAGACCTTCGAGATCATGCGCCCCGCCGATATCGGCCTGACCGAGAACAACATCGCCATGGGCAAGCACTCGGGCCGCGCCGCGCTCCGCGCCAAGCTGGCCGATCTGGGATACGAGGTGGGCGACAACCAGCTGAAGGACATCTTCGTGCGGTTCAAGGCCTTGGCCGACCGCAAGAAGGAGGTCTATGACGACGACATCGTGGCGCTGGTCCAGGATGCCGCCGCCAATACCGATGCCGACCACCTGCAGGTCAAGCATCTGCGCGTCGTCTGCGGCAGCGACGGGCAATCGGCCGCGCTGACCCTGATCGTGGACGGGGTCGAGAAGCATGCCGAGACCACCGGCGACGGCCCGGTCGATGCCTGCTTCAACGCGGTGCGCGAGATCTTTCCGCATCAGGCGCGGCTGCAGCTCTATCAGGTCCATGCCGTGACCGAGGGCACCGACGCCCAGGCCACCGTCAGCGTCCGCATGGAGGAGGAGGGCCGCATCGTCACCGGCCAGGCCGCCGACACGGACACGATCCTGGCCTCGGTCAAGGCCTATGTCGGCGCGCTGAACCGGCTGATCCTGCGCCGCGCGATGACCGGGCAGGGCAGCGACGCCCGCCAGATCAGCATGTATTCACACTGACGTGACGTCGGGGGCCGCATCGGCCCCCGACATGCCGTTCCGACCCGCAAGAAGCCGCCGCCCCGTGGATCGGGGCTTTTCGCATGGGCGCGGGGCCTCTATACGGGGCCTCGCCTGTCAGGGCGATTCAGGGCCGCGGGCCCTTCCACCACATCAGAACAGGGCAGGCCGGGCCAACCGGCAGGAAAAGGATACGGGCATGGCATTCGGCGGTTTGTTTTCGACCGACATCGCAATCGACCTCGGGACGGCGAACACGCTGATCTATGTGAAGGGCAAGGGCATCATCCTGAACGAGCCCTCGGTCGTGGCCTATCACGTCAAGGACGGCAAGCGCGTGGTCCTGGCCGTGGGCGAGGACGCCAAGCTGATGCTGGGCCGCACGCCGGGGAGCATCGAGGCCATCCGCCCGATGCGCGAGGGCGTGATCGCCGATTTCGACAGCGCCGAGCAGATGATCAAGCATTTCATCAAGAAGGTGTTCAAGCGCACGACCTTCTCCAAGCCCAAGATCATCGTCTGCGTCCCCCATGGCGCGACCCCGGTCGAGAAGCGCGCGATCCGCCAGTCGGTCCTGTCCGCCGGCGCCCGCAAGGCCGGCCTGATCGCGGAACCCATCGCGGCGGCCATCGGCGCGGGTATGCCCATCACCGAACCCACCGGGTCCATGGTCGTCGATATCGGCGGCGGCACGACCGAGGTCGCGGTCCTGTCCCTGGGCGACGTGGTCTATGCCCGTTCGGTCCGCATCGGCGGCGACCGCATGGACGAGGCGATCATCAACTATCTGCGCCGCAACCAGAACATGCTGATCGGCGAATCGACCGCCGAGCGCATCAAGACCAGCATCGGCACCGCCCGCATGCCCGATGACGGGCGCGGCGCGACGCTGATGGTGCGCGGCCGCGACCTGCTGAACGGCATCCCCAAGGAGATCGAGATCAGCCAGGCCATGGTCGCCGAGGCCCTGTCCGAACCCGTCCAGGCCATCTGCGAGGCCGTGATGGTCGCGCTGGAGGCGACGCCGCCGGACCTGGCCGCCGACATCGTCGACCGGGGCGTGATGCTGACCGGCGGCGGCGCCATGCTGGGCGAGCTGGACCTGGCGTTGCGCGAGCAGACGGGCCTGTCGATCAGCCTGGCCGACCAGCCGATGAGCTGCGTGGCCCTGGGCACCGGCAAGGCGCTGGAGTTCGAGAAGCAGCTGCGCCACGTCATCGACTACGACAGCTGATCCCTTTGCGGAGGGCGCCGGAATGGCGCAGAAGAGCCCCGATTTCGCAACCCCCGTCCGCCGCGTCCTGATCGCGGTGACGGTGCTTGCGCTCATGGCGCTGTTCCTGTTCTGGCGCATCGACAGCCCGCGGGCCGAGATGATGCGCACCGCCATGATCGACCGGATCGTGCCGCGGTTCGAATGGGCGCTGCTGCCGGTGACCAAGGTCACCGAGATGGTCGCGGGCTTTCAGAGCTATGCCCGAATCTATGAGCAGAACCAGGAGCTGCGCCGCGAATTGCAGCGCATGTCCGCCTGGCGCGAGGCCGCCGTGCAGCTGGAGCAGGAGAACTCCAAGCTGATGGCGCAGAACAACGTGCGCATCGACCCGGCGCTGACCAGCGTGACCGGGGTCGTGCTGGTGGACAGCGGTTCGGCCTTCCGTCAGTCGGTGCTGCTGAACGTGGGCGCGCAGGACGGCATCGTCGAGGGCTGGGCCACGATGGACGGGCTGGGCCTGGTCGGGCGCATCGCCGGGGTGGGCAAGCGCACCAGCCGCGTCGTGCTGCTGACCGACCCGTCCTCGCGCCTGCCCGTCACGGTGCAGCCCACGGGGGAACGCGCGCTGCTGACCGGGGACAACACGCCGCTGCCGCTGCTGGAATTCGTGGAACAGGCCGATAACATCCGGCCGGGCGACCGGGTCGTCACCTCGGGCGATGGCGGGGTGTTCCCGCCGGGCCTGCTGGTGGGTCAGGTCGCGCAGGGCAGCGACGGTCGGCTGCGGCTGCGCATGGCGGCCGATTACGAGCGTCTGGAGTTCCTGCGCGTCCTGCGCTCGCACCCGGCCGAGGCGGTGGTGGACAGCGGCGCGGTCGTGCGCTCGCAGGATCGGGGGCTGATCGGCCCGCAGCTGCCCGTCTCACCGGTCGAGGCGGCCAGCGCCACCGATCCGCTGGATCCGGGCACAACCCCATGATCCAGCTGCCGAGCCGCGCCTTCGTGCTGGGCACGCTGGTCTTTCTGGGCGTGGCGGCGATCCTGCTGTTCCTGCGCCTGCTGCCGCTGTCCACGGGCATCATGGGCTGGCCCGGTCCCGATCTGGGGCTGGCGCTGATCCTGGCCTGGGTGCTGCGCCGCCCCGACCAGATCTCGGCCCCCGCGATCCTGCTGGTCGTGCTGGTCGAGGACCTGCTGCTGATGCGTCCGCCGGGCCTCTGGGCCGCGATCGTGCTGCTGGGCTCCGAGGCCGCACGGTTGCGCGAGCCCCGTTGGCGCGACCAGCCGTTCATGGTTGAATGGCTGCGCGTGGCCGTGCTGATCGGGGCGATGATGCTGGGCTATCGTCTGGTGCTGGTCCTGTTCCTGCTGCCGGTCTCGGCCCTGGGGCAGGTGATCCTGCAGTTCCTGGCGACGGCGCTGTCCTATCCGCTGGTGGTGTTCGGCGCCCGCTGGCTGATCGGGCTGCGGCGCATCGCCCGGCGCGACGCGATTTGACAAGGGCCGCGCAGGCAGGCGCGGTCACGGAGGCGGCATGAAGAAATCCCAACGCGAGATCCTGGACAGCACCCGCCAGATCAGCCGGCGCGGGCTGATGCTGGCCGGCATCCAGATCGCCACCGTCACCACGCTGGCGCTTAAGATGCGGTCGATGCAGCTGGACCACGCCGAGGAATACCGGCTTCTGGCCGACGGCAACTCGATCAAGATCCGGCTGCTGCCGCCGTCGCGCGGGCTGATCTTGGACCGCAACGGCATCATCATCGCCGGGAACGAGCAGAACTATCGCGTCACCCTGACGCGCGAGGAGGCGGGCGGCGACGTGGCCCCGGTCCTGCACCGCCTGGCCCAGCTGATCCCCATGACCGATGCGCGCATCGCCGAGCTGACCGAGGAGTTCGGCCGGCGCAGCGCCATCACCCCCATCGTGCTGGCCGACCGCCTGACCTGGGAGCAGTTCAGCGCCATCGCGGTCAACGCGCCCTCTCTGCCCGGCGTCACGCCCGAATCGGCCCTGTCGCGGGCCTATCCGCGGGCGGGCGATTTCGCGCATGTGATGGGCTATGTCGGGCCGGTCAGCGATTACGACCTGTCGCGGATCGAGGACCCGGACCCGGTCCTGCTGCTGCCCGACTTCCAGCTGGGCAAGATCGGCGTCGAGGGCCGGCTGGAGGAGACGCTGCGCGGCAAGGCCGGATCGCGGCGGGTGGAGGTCAACAGCGCCGGCCGCGAGATGCGCCAGCTGTCCCGCCAGGAGGGAGAGCAGGGCGCGTCGGTCCAGCTGACCCTGGACGCGGCGCTGCAGAACTATGCCGCGCAGCGGATGGGCACCGAGAGCGCCGCCGCCGTCGTCATCGACTGCGAGACCGGAGAGCTGCTGACCATCTGCTCCTCGCCCAGCTTCGACCCGAACAAGTTCGTGCGCGGCATCAGCAGCCCGGAATACCGCGCGCTGATGGATCACGACCACCGGCCCCTGGCCGACAAGACGGTGCAGGGCGTCTATCCGCCCGGATCGACCTTCAAGATGATCACCCTGATGGCCGGGCTGGAGGCCGGGGTGATCGACGCGAACACCAACTTCTACTGTCCGGGCTACACCACGCTCGGCAACCGCCGTTTCCATTGCTGGAGCCGGGGCGGGCACGGTTCGGTCGACGCGATCAAGAGCCTGGAGGAGAGCTGCGACGTCTACTACTACGAGCTGTCGCAGCGCGTGGGCATCGACCGCATCGCCGAGATGGCGCGCAAGCTGGGCCTGGGCCAGCGCCACGACCTGCCCATGTCCGCCGTGGCCGAGGGCATCGCCCCCGACCGCGCCTGGAAGATGGAGCGTCACGGCCAGAACTGGCAGGTGGGCGACAGCCTGAACGCCTCGATCGGGCAGGGCTATGTGTTGGCCTCGCCGCTGCAGCTGGCGGTGATGACGGCGCGCATCGCCTCGGGACGCGCGGTGCGGCCGCAGCTGATCCGCTCGATCGACGGCGTGCGCCAGACCCCGCCCGACTACCCGCCGCTGGAGATCAGCGAGGCGTCGCTGCGAGTGGCGCGGCTTGGCATGGATGCGGTGATGAACAGCTCGCGCGGGACCGCACGCGCCTCGCGCATCCTGCGCGAGGACTGGCGGATGGCGGGCAAGACCGGCACCAGCCAGGTCCGCAACATCACCGCCGCCGAACGCGCGCGCGGCGTCATCTCGAACGAGCAGCTGCCCTGGGCGCGGCGCGACCATGCGCTGTTCGTGGCCTATGCGCCCTATCAGGCGCCGCGCTATGCGGTGTCGCTGGTGGTCGAGCATGGCGGTGGCGGCTCGGCCGTGGCGGCGCCCGTGGCGCGCGACATCATGCTGTTCGCGCTGAACAAGGGCCTGCCGCCGCTGGATTCGGTCCCCTTCGAACAGCGCGCCGCCATGGAGGAGCGTCACCAGGCCATGCAACTCTATCAACCCGAGGCCCCGCGCCCCGGCCGCAGCAGGGCGTAAGACGATGTCCTATCTCGACTATCAGGTGGCACAGGTCCCGACGGGGTTCCGCAAGATCCTCTACATCAACTGGCCGCTGGTCCTGCTGATCACCGCCGTCTGCTGCATCGGCTTCCTGATGCTCTATTCGGTCGCGGGCGGGCGCATGGACACCTGGGCCGAGCCGCAGATGATCCGCTTTGCCGTGGGCATGGTGATCATGCTGGGGCTGGCCTTCGTGCCGATGTGGTTCTGGCGCGGCATCTCGGTCGCGGCCTATGTGGCCTGCTTCCTGATGCTGGTGGCGGTGGACCTGTTCGGGGTCATCGGCATGGGCGCGCAGCGCTGGATCGACATCGGGCCCATCCGCATCCAGCCCTCCGAGCTGATGAAGATCGCCCTCGTGCTGCTGCTGGCGGCCTATTACGATTGGCTGCCGCTGAACCGGGTGTCGCGGCCGCTCTGGGTGCTGGTGCCGGTCCTGCTGATCCTGGCGCCCACGGCGCTGGTGCTGATGCAGCCTGACCTGGGCACATCGATCATGCTGGTCGCGGGGGGCGGCATCGTGATGTTCGCGGCGGGCGTGTCGCTGTGGTATTTCGGGGTGGTGATCGGCGCGGCCGTGGGGCTGGTCGCGGCGGTGATGAACAGCCGCGGCACCGACTGGCAGCTGCTGCGCGACTATCAGTTCCGCCGCATCGACACCTTCCTGGACCCCACATCCGACCCCTTGGGGGCGGGCTACAACATCATCCAGAGCCAGATCGCCCTCGGCTCGGGCGGGCTGTCGGGGCGGGGCTTCATGCAGGGCACGCAGTCGCGGCTGAACTTCCTGCCGGAGAAGCACACCGACTTCATCTTCACCGTCCTGTCCGAGGAGTTCGGCTTCATCGGCGCCTCGTCGCTTCTGGCGCTCTACATGCTGATCCTGGGCTTCTGCCTCTATTCGGCGCTGACGAACCGCGACCGCTTCGCCAGCCTGATCACCATCGGCATCTCGGGCGCGTTCTTCCTCTATTTCGCGATCAACATGGCGACCGTGATGGGGCTGCTGCCCGCCAAGGGATCGCCGCTTCCCCTGGTCAGCTATGGAGGGACCTCGCTGATGATCCTGATGCTGGGCTTCGGCCTCGTGCAATCCGCCCATGTCCACAGGCCGCGATGAGGGTTCGCTTCTCCGCCCGCGAGGGGGCATGGGATGACTGGGCCCCGGCGCTGCGCGCGGCCTGCCCCGAGATCGACGTGCGGCGCGAGGGCGACCCGGCAGCATTCGATGCGATCATCTATGCGCCGGGCGGCGACATCGCGGATTTCACGCCCTATCGCAACGCGCGGCTGGTCCAGAGCCTCTGGGCCGGGGTCGAGCGCATCGTGGGCAACGCGACGCTGACCCAACCTCTGGCGCGGATGGTGGATCCCGGGCTGCGGCAGGGCATGGCCGAGTACTGCACCGGCTGGACGATGCGGGCGCATCTGGGCATGGACCGCTATGCGCAGGACGGCGTCTGGCGCAACGGGCTGGTGCCGCCACTGGCCGCCGAACGGCCGGTGACGGTGCTGGGCCTCGGCGCCCTGGGCGGGGCGGTGGCGGTAATGCTGACCGACATGGGCTTTCCGGTCACGGGCATCAGCGCTTCGGGGCGGGCGATGGACGGCGTTCGGGCGCTGCCGCTGGAGAGGCTGGACGAGGGGCTTGCCACGGCGCAGATCCTGATCTGCCTGCTGCCCGACACGCCCGGCACGCGCGGCCTGATGGATGCGCGCCGCCTGTCGCTGCTGCCGCCGGGGGCCTGGCTGATCAATCCGGGTCGCGGCACGCTGATCGACGAGGCGGCGCTGCTGGACCGGCTGGCGCAGGACCCCGATGCCCGCGCGGTGTTGGACGTCTTCGCGACCGAACCGCTGCCCCCCGCGCATCCGTTCTGGAGCCATCCGCAGGTGACCGTCACGCCCCATATCGCGGCCGAGACACGCCCCGCCACCGCCGCCCCCGTGGTGGCCGAGAACCTGCGCCGCGCCATGGCGGGGCGGCCGCTGCTGAACCTGGTCGATCGCGGGCGGGGCTACTGAGGGCGGGTCAGCCCTGATCCCGGTCCGCGCGCGCCGCCTCGCGCCGCCGCGCCGACAGGGTGGCGGCGCGGGCGATGCGTTCGGCCATCTTCTTGTCCCGCCGCCGCTGATAGGCCAGGAAGATCGGCACCGTCAGGTAATGCGTGATGATCCCGGCCACGGTTCCCACGATCACGCCGCCGACCATGTAGGGCCAGAAGACCTGCGCCATGAAGTCGCCCAGGTTGTACCAGTGCATCTCCTCGGGTCCGAACAGGGCGCGGGCATTGTGCCACAGCTCTCCGGTGGCCTTGGTGAATTCGTGGAAGATGAACTGCGGGGACAGCTCGCCCTCCAGCCCCAGGATGTGCCGCCCCAGCCCGACCGAGATCAGCGCGATGAAGGGCAGCGTCACCGGATTGCCGACGAAGGTCGCCAGCAGCGCCGCCAGGATGTTGCCCCGGATGATCCAGGCCGCCGCCGCCGCCGACAGGAAGTGAAAGCCGAACAGCGGCGTGAAGTTGACCATGATCCCCGCCGCCACCCCGCGCGCGATGCGGTGCGGCTGGTCGGGCAGGCGTCGCAGGCGGTGGGCGATATAGGCGCTGGACCGGCGCCAGCCGCCGCGCGGATAGATCATCTCGGTGGCGATGCGGCCATAGCTGCGCGGCTTGCGGCGTTTGAACACGAAGACCACCCGTTCGGCTGTCGGGACGGGCAGGGCCCGCCGCGGTCAGGGTTTCAGCGCCGCATCCCTGACCCGGGACACCTGCGCCACGTCGCTTTCCGCCTCCAGCGCGGTCAGCAGGTTGTGCAGATGCTCATGGTCGCGCAGCTCGACCTCGATCTCGATGCGGTAGAAGTCGGGCTTGCGCGCGATGAACTCGAGGTTCGAGATATTCGCCCCCTGCGCCCCGATCAAGGTGCAGATGCGCCCGAGGACGCCCGCATCGTGCCGGATGGTCAGGTTCAGCACCGTGGAATAGGCCGCCGGGTGCCGCCCCTCGCGCCATTGCAGGTCGACCCACCGGTCGGGGCTGTCCTCGAACTCGGCCAGCACCGGGCAGTCGATGGCATGGATGACCACGCCCGCACCGCGATAGGTGATGCCCACGATGCGCTCTCCGGGCAGGGGGGCGCAGCAGGGGGCGCGCTTGAAATTCGCATCGGCCTCCAGCCCCGCGAAGGGGCGCTTGCCGTCGATCTCGTCATGATGGTCGGCCAGCTCTGGATAGAGGACGCCCAGGACTTCCTTGGCGCTGTTCTCGGCGCTGCCGATGCGGGCCAGAAGCTCCTCGGCCGAGGGCAGGCCCATTTGCTTGGCGGCGGTGCGCAGCGCCTTGTCGGTGACCTTGCGGCCCACATGCTCGAAACTGACGCGCACCAGCTCGCGCCCGAGGCGCATGAAGCGGTCGCGATCCTCCTCGCGCAAGGACCGCCGGATCGCGGCCTTGGCGCGGCCCGTGACCACGATGTCCAGCCAGGTCGCCTGCGGCCGCTGACCCGAGGCCGAGATGATGTCGACCGACTGCCCGTTCTTCAGCCGCGTCCACAAGGGCACCCGGATGCCGTCGATCTTGGCGCCGACGCAGGAATTGCCCAACCGGGTGTGGATCGCATAGGCGAAGTCGATCGGCGTCGCGCCGCGCGGCAGCTGCATCACGTCGCCCTTGGGGGTGAAGCAGAACACCTGGTCCTGGTACATCTCCAGCTTGACGTGTTCCAGGAACTCGTTGTGGTCCTCGGTGTCGAAGCGGTCGGTCAGCTGGGCGATCCACTCGGCGGGATCGACCGCGAAGGGGTTGCGGGTGCGCACGCCGTCGCGATAGGCCCAATGCGCGGCCACGCCCGCCTCGGCGACCTCGTGCATCTGGCGGGTGCGGATCTGCACCTCGACCCGCTTGCCGTCGCGGCCCGACACGGTGGTGTGGATCGAGCGGTAACCGTTCGATTTCGGCTGGCTGATGTAATCCTTGAACCGGCCCGGCACGGCGCGCCAGCGGTGATGGATCACGCCCAGGGTGCGATAGCAGTCCATCTCGGTCCGGGTGATGATCCGGAAGCCGTAGATGTCGGACAGCCGCGAGAAGGCCAGCTGCTTCTCCTGCATCTTGCGCCAGACGCTGAAGGGCTTCTTGGCGCGGCCGAAGACGGTGGCCTCGATCCCCTCCTTCTCCAGCTCGGCGCGGATGTCGGCGGTGATCTGGCCGATGATGTCGCCGCTGTCGCGCTGCAGGCTGACGAAGCGGCGGATGATCGAGCTGCGCGCCTCGGGGTTGATGACCTTGAAGGCCAGGTCCTCCAGCTCCTCGCGCATCCACTGCATGCCCATCCGGCCCGCCAGGGGGGCATAGATGTCCATCGTCTCGCGCGCCTTCTTGACCTGCTTGTCGAGGCGCATGGAGCGGATGGTGCGCATGTTGTGCAGCCGGTCGGCCAGCTTGACCAGGATGACCCGCATGTCGCGCGACATGGCCATGAACAGCTTGCGGAAGTTCTCGGCCTGCTTGGACTGGGTCGAGGACAGCTCCAGGTTGGTCAGCTTGGTGACCCCGTCGACCAGCTCGGCGATCTCGGCGCCGAACATGGCCGAGACCTCGTCCTTGGTCGATCGCGTGTCCTCGATCGTGTCGTGAAGCAGCGCCGTCACGATGGTCGCGTCGTCCAGGCGCATCTCGGTCAGGATGGCGGCGACGGCGATGGGATGGGTGAAGTAGGGCTCGCCCGAATGGCGGAACTGCCCCTCGTGCATGCGCATGCCGTATTCGTAGGCATCGCGGATCAGGGCGCAGTTGCTGCGGGGGTTGTAGTTGCGGACAAGGGCCAGCAGGTCTTCGACGTCGATCATGGTGCTGTCGAAGACCTCTGTGCTGGCGGTGTCAGGCGCGCTGGTTGGCTTCCAGCATCATGCGCAGCATGCGCTCCTCGGACTCCTCGTCCGAGGGTTTGGGACGGTCCACCTCGGCGCCCAGAAGCAGCGCCATGGCGTCCTCCTCGGGCTCGTCGACCTCGATCTGGGTCTGGGTCGACTCGATCATCCGCTCGCGCAGGTCGTCGACAGGTTGGGTCTCCTCGGCGATCTCGCGCAGGGCGACCACCGGGTTCTTGTCGTTGTCGCGGTCGACGGTGGCGGGGCTGCCGGCGGCGATCTCGCGCGCGCGGTGCGATGCCAGCATCACCAGATCAAAGCGGTTCGGAACCTTGTCGACGCAGTCTTCGACCGTTACGCGGGCCATGGATCACCTGTGCAGTTGCGAATCGGACATTCGGGGCGAACCGGACTGATGGTCGCACCAGCCCTGAATGTCAAGCAAAACCCGGCGAATGGGCCGCGGCGACGGGCTGCATCCCGGCCAGGGCATCCGGTCCCAGATCGGCCAGCATGGCCGCCACGCTGCGGCCGGTCAGGGGATGGCACCAGCCCGGCGCGACCTCGGCCAGGGGGGCCAGCACGAAGGCGCGATCCTGCATCCGCGGGTGGGGCAGCAGAAGGCGGTCCGGGGTGCGGCGCGTCTGTTCCGCCGGGGGCAGGTCGATCCAGGTGCGAAGCGTCGCGGCGTCGGGGCTGATCCGGTCGTCCAGCGCGATCAGGTCCAGATCCAGCACCCGCGCGCCCCACCGCCCGATGCTGCGGTCGCGGCCGTGATCGGCCTCGATCCCGTGCAGGCAGGCCAGCAGCTTGGCCGCGTCCATCGCCGTGCGCAGCAGCGCGACCGCATTGGCATAGTCCGGCCCGGAACCGGCCGGGACGGCGGAACTCCGCCAGATGCGGCTGACGGCAGAGATTGAAATGCCCGGACGCTTATGCAGAATGCCCAACGTCGTGCGCAGGGTCACCACCGGATCCTGATCCGACAAGGGAAGGTTCGCCCCCAGGGCGACGATACCAAAAGACAGGTTAACCAAGCTTTCCTCATTCTTTACAGCTTCATGGCATGAGGCGGCAGACATCGTCAGGTCCCTCACCCTGGTCGCGCCCGTGCCTTGGACGCCCGGCTTTATCAAAGGCAACAGCGAATGTTCTACAAAGACGACAGGTTGGCGATCTTCATTGACGGTGCAAACCTCTATGCGGCCGCGAAGTCACTGGGATTCGATATCGACTACAAGCTGCTGCGCCAGGAGTTCGACCGGCGCGGCAAGCTGGTGCGGGCGTATTACTACACCGCGCTGCTGGAGGGCGAGGAATACTCGCCGATCCGTCCGCTGGTCGACTGGCTGCATTACAACGGCTTCTGCGTGGTCACCAAGCCCGCGCGTGAATACACGGACGCCATGGGCCGCCGCAAGATCAAGGGCAACATGGATATCGAGCTGACCGTCGACGCGATGGAGCTTGCGCCCCGGCTGGACCATGCGGTGCTGTTCTCAGGCGATGGCGACTTCCGCCCGCTGGTCGAATCGCTGCAGCGGCAGGGGGTGCGCGTTTCGGTCGTCTCGACAATCCGCAGCCAGCCGCCGATGATCGCCGACGATTTGCGCCGCCAAGCGGACAACTTCATCGAGCTGGAGGCCCTGCGCGAGATCATCGGGCGCCCCCCGCGCGAGCCGCAGCCGGTCGAGACCTGATGTGACGTAACGTCACAACGGGCAAGCCGCAGGCGTCAGGCCGGCAATCACACCGATTGCCGGGCCATTTTATCGTGTGCGACCTGTGTTTCTTGACCGATCACTCAAGTACTAATCCGTTTGGTCCATATTACACTATACTTATAGTCAAGTGGCCGGCCAGAGGCGGCCCGAATAAGCCTGCCCTATTTCAAAGGGCAGATCAGATATGACCAACACCGTCACCTGGATGTGGATCGGCCGCGCGCCGCAGATCAACGCCACGCCCGGTTCTCCGGCGACTGCGGCCGAAGCCGATGCGCTGACCGGGCTGCGCGCCGTCGGCCCCGAGCAGATCCGTCCGGTCAGCTTGCTGGGCGAAACGCGCACCATTTTCACGCGCGAGACGGGTTGGACCCAGGCCTATGCGACCACCTACAACGGCAGCCGCGTCAGCGACTTCTCCTATCGCGACCCGGTGGACGGCAGCCGCGAGATCAGCCAGATCACCGGCTTCCTGCGCGTCGACTATCGTCTGACCTTCCCCGACAACACGACCATGGATCAGGAAGGCGTGATGATCCAGATGCGCAACGGCGACAGGTTTTTCCGCCCGTCGCTGGACGATCTGCGCGACTGGCGCGACATCACGCAGCTTTATTCGGTAGAGGTCCTGGACGCGACGCCGCTGCCGGTCGAGACCTATGTCGCGCGCATCTCGTTCGCGCCCAGCATCCTGGACCTGCACATCATCTGCTTCGCGGCCGGGACGATGATCTTGACCGAGCAGGGCCCGCGCCCGGTCGAGGATCTGCGCGCCGACGACATGGTCTGGACGCGCGATGCCGGCCATCAGCCGCTGCGCTGGACCGGCGTCCGGCATCTGGACGCTGTGGACCTGGCCGCGCGCCCGGCGCTGCGCCCGATCCGCATCGCGGCCGGCGCGCTCGGCGCGGGGCAGCCCGAGGCCGATCTGCTTGTCTCGCCCCAGCACCGGGTGCTGATCCGTTCGGCCATCGCGCAGCGCATGTTCGGCACCGACGAGGTCCTGGCGCCCGCCTGCCACCTGACCGGCCTGCCGGGCATCGCCGTGGACGAGACGGTCGACGCCGTCACCTACTGCCACCTGATGTGCGAGGACCATCAGGTCCTGTCGTCGAATGGCGCGCTGACCGAGTCGCTCTATCCCGGCCCGCAGGCGCTGCGCGCCTTGGGTCAGGCCGCCCTGGACGAGATCGAGGCGATCTTCCCCGGCCTGACCACGCGCGACGACGCCGCCACCCCGGCGCGCGATCTGGTGCGCGGCGCCAAGGTCCGTCGTCTGGTCGAGCGCCACGTGGCGCAGGCGCGGCCGCTGGTCGGCTGACCCGCCCCGGCGGCGGGGGATGATGATGGTGCGGACGGCGGGACTTGAACCCGCACTTCCTTGCGGAAAACAGATTTTCGTACCACTTCGACTTTCGCCGCCGGACCCTGGGCCCGTTCGTGGTCTGGACTATCCCTTCGCCATGGTCCGAAGACGTTAGGCGCCGCCCGTCTAGTCTCTACACCTTCCCCGGATCGGGGCTTGGCTCGGGATTGGCACGGCGGGTCGCGACCCTCCACAGCGTTCCCCGAATTTGAGCGGTTCTGCACCGGGGATTTCCCGCCCGGGCACTCCAATTGTCAAAGTCTGGTGCGTCTACCGATTTCGCCACGTCCGCATCATCATCACCCCTGCATATCGCAGGAGCGGCGCCGCGGGGCAAGCCAATGAACAAACCATAGCCCAGCAAATCCGGAACCCGTCGGTTCGGGGACTGTTGGGCCGGGACAGCGCCAGCAGAGGAGCATGCCATGTCCCGCATCACCGAGAGCCGAGGCACCGGAGGAGAGACCCGCCAGACCGGCGGCGAGGCCCTGACCACCAATCACGGCGTCCCCATCAGCGACAACCAGAACAGCCTGCGCGCGGGAGCGCAAGGCCCCACGCTGCTGGAGGACTTCGTCCTTCGCGAAAAGATTTTCCATTTCGACCATGAGCGCATTCCGGAGCGGATCGTGCATGCCCGCGGCTCGGGTGCGCACGGCTATTTCGAATGCACCGACCCGATCCCGGAGCTGACCCGCGCGGGCGTTCTGGCCAAGCCGGGCAAGACGCCGGTCTTCGTTCGCTTCTCGACCGTCGCGGGCGGCGCGGGCAGCGTCGACACGCCCCGCGACGTGCGCGGCTTTGCGGTCAAGTTCTATACCGAGGAGGGGAACTGGGACCTGGTGGGCAACAACATCCCGGTCTTCTTCATCCAGGACGCGATCAAGTTTCCCGACCTGGTCCATTCGGTCAAGATGGAGGCCGACAAGGGCTATCCCCAGGCCGCCAGCGCGCATGACACGTTCTGGGACTTCGTGTCGCTGATGCCCGAATCCATGCACATGGTCATGTGGGCCATGTCGGACCGAGGCATCCCGCGCAGCCTGCGCATGATCGAGGGCTTTGGCGTCCACACCTTCCGGCTGGTCAACGCCGAGGGCAAGTCCACTTTCGTCAAGTTCCACTGGAAGCCGCGCCTCGGCCTGCAGAGCCAGACCTGGAACGAGGCGGTCAAGACCGCGGGGGCCAATCCCGACTATCACCGTCAGGACCTCTACGAGGCGATCGAGGCGGGCGATTTCCCGGAATGGGATCTGGGCATCCAGACCTTCGATGCGGACTGGGCGGCCCAGCAGCCCTATGACGTGCTGGACGCGACCAAGCTGATCCCCGAGGAGGACATCCCTGTCCGCATCGTCGGGCGCATGGTTCTGGACCGCAACCCGGACAACTTCTTTGCCGAGACCGAGCAGGTGGCCTTCCTGCCGTCGAACGTGGTGCCGGGGATCGACTTCAGCGACGACCCGCTGCTGCAGGGGCGGCTGTTCAGCTATCTGGACACGCAGAAATCGCGGCTTGGCACGACGAACTTCCACCAGATCCCGGTCAATGCGCCGAAATGCCCGATGCACAATTTCCAGCGCGACGGGATGATGCAGATGGCCGTGCCCAAGGGGCGTGCGAATTACGAGCCGAACAGCCTGGATCAGGCGGGCGAGGACCCCGGTCCCCGGGCCAGCGATCAGGGCTTTGCCACCGTGCGGTCGATGACCGAACTGGGCAACACGCCCGATGAGAAGCTGCGCGTGCGGTCCGAGACCTTTGCCGACCATTACAGCCAGGCCCGGCTGTTCTATCGCAGCCAGACCGAGGTGGAACAGCGCCATATCGCGGACGCGATCACTTTCGAGCTGTCGAAGGTCGGGTTGGAGCATGTGATCCGCCGCGTGCTGGGCCATCTGCGGGTCGTGGATGAGGAACTGGCCGAGATGGTGGCCGAGGGTCTGGCTGAGGACCTGCCCGACGCCGCCGTGCCCGCGCGCGAGCCAGTGGACATGAAGCCCTCCGATGCGCTGTCGATCATGAAGCGCGCCAAGGCGACGCTGAAAGGTCGCAAGGTCGGCATCCTGATCGGGGACACGGGCGACACAAACCGGGCCGAGGCCATCCGCGACGCGGTCGAGGCCGAGGGCGGCAGCGTAGTGATGATCGCCAAGGCGCGCGGTCAGGCCGATGCGCAGCTGGCGGGATCGCCGTCGGTGCTGTTCGATGCGGTGGCGCTGGTGCTGGGGGCCGAGGATGGGGCGAAGCTGGCCAGGTTCAAGCCGGCGGTCGATTTCGTCTCGGACGCCTTCGCGCATCTGAAGGCGATCGGGGCGGACGAAGCCGCGGCCAAGCTGCTGGCAGCGGCCGGGGTAGTGCCGGACAAGGGCGTGACCAAACTGGAACCGGCGGCCTTCGTGGCGGCGGCGGCGCAGCGGTTCCATGACCGCGAGGCGAAGGTCTGGTGAGAGAGGCCGGGGGCTTCGCGCCCCCGGACCCCCGCGGGATATTTGAGTGAAGAAGAAGGGGCGGGTTCAGCCGTAGCTGCGGGTCGGGCGGTCGAAGACCTTCCGGCCCATCAGGCTGCCGACCAGATCGACCATCAGTCGCGCCGTGCGGCCGCGCTCGTCGAGGAAGGGGTTCAGCTCCACGAGGTCGAGCGACGTGACGAGGCCCGATTCGTGCAGCAGTTCCATCACCAGACGCGCCTCGCGGAAGGTCGCGCCACCGGGAACCGTCGTGCCGACCGCAGGCGCGATCGAGGGGTCGAGGAAATCCACGTCCAGGCTGACATGAAGGAGCCCGTTCGCCGCACGCACCCGGTCCAGGAAGGCGCGCAGGGGCGCGACGATGCCCTGTTCGTCCAGCACGCGCATGTCGTTCACGGTGATCTCGGTCGGCTCCATCGCGGCATGTTCGGCAGGATCGACGCTGCGGATGCCGAACATGCAGATGTTTTCGCCGGGAATGGGTGCGGGGAAGGGCGGGAAGGGGTCGAAGCCTGGCATGCCGTTCGCATAGGCCATCGGCGTGCCGTGCAGGTTGCCCGAGGTGGTGCTGGCCACGGTGTGGAAGTCGCTATGCGCGTCCAGCCAGATCACGAACTGCTGGCGGCCCTGTGCCTGCGCATGGGCGGCCACGCCTGCGACCGTGCCCAAGGCCAGCGAATGGTCGCCCCCCATGATGATCGGCATGCCGTGGGGCAGGGCGTCCAGCGTCGCCTGCTGCAGGGCGCGGGTCCAGGCGATGGTTTCGGGCAGGTGATGAACGGCCGGGTTGGCGCAGGTCTCGCCGCCGGGCGCGTCGGGGGTGACGTCGCCCCGATCCTCGACGCTGTGGCCCAGGGCCTGCAGCGTCGCGGCGAGGCCTGCCGTGCGATAGGCGGCGGGGCCCATCAGGCAGCCGGGGCGGCGCTGCCCCTCGTCCACGGGGGCTCCGATCAGGATGCAGTGGGTCATGGCGCTCTCCGGTCTGGGGATGGGGTCAGGCGCGCACGCCTTGGAAGCGGGCTTCCCAGGCGGCGCGGTCGTCGTCGCTGATCTTGGCGAACATCACCTCGGGGACGGTGAAGGCGTGGCCGGGGGCCAGCGCCTGCAGGTCGCGGGCGATGTCCTGCGGCCAGTCGGCACCGGTCGCGCCCATCGCCCGCAGCATGCCCTCCGCCGCGAAGGGGATGAAGGGCGCCGACAGCACGCCGTAAAGGCGCACGAGGTTCAGGCCCATGCGCACCTGCATCGCGGCCTGTTCGGGCTCGGTCTTGAAGACCGTCCAGGGCGCGGCCGCCTGCAGGTATTCGTTGCCCAGCACCCAGATGGCGCGCAGCTCGGAGGCGGCCTTGCGGACCTCCATCGCGGCCATGTTGGCCTCATAGGTGCGGATGCGCGCGCTCAGCGCCTCGATCAGCGCCTGTTCCGCCGGGCCGTAGGCAGGGCCTTCGGGGACCGCCTCGCCGAACTTGGCGCGGCAGAACTTGGTGATGCGGCTGACGAAGTTGCCCAGCACGTCGGCCAGGTCCTTGTTCACGGATTGCTGGAAGTTCTCCCAGGTGAACTCGCTGTCGCCGGATTCGGGGGCGTGGGACAGAAGCCACCAGCGCCAGTAATCGGCCGGCAGGATCTCCAGCGCGTGGTCCATGAAGACGCCGCGGCCCTGCGAGGTGCTGAACTGTCCGCCCTGATAGGTCAGGTAGTTGAAGGACTTGATGTAATCGACCATCTTCCACGGCTCGCCCGAGCCGATCAGGGTCGCGGGAAAGGACAGCGTATGGAAGGGCACGTTGTCCTTGCCCATGAACTGGGTGTAGGTCACGTCCTCCGCGCCCTGGTCCAGCCGCCACCAGCGGCGCCAGGCGGCATCGTCCGCGCCCGCCGCATCGGCCCATTCCGCGGTCGCCGCGATGTATTCGATGGGCGCGTCGAACCAGACATAGAAGACCTTGCCCTCCATCCCCGGCCAGTCCTGATCGCCGCGTTTCACCGGCACGCCCCAGTCCAGATCGCGGGTGATGCCGCGGTCCTGCAGACCGTCGCCGTCGTTCAGCCATTTCTTCGCGATCGAGGTCGTCAGGATCGGCCAGTCGGTCTTGGCGTCGATCCAGGCGGCGATCTCGCCCTTCAGGGCGGATTGGCGCAGATAGAGATGCTTGGTCTCGCGCACCTCCAGGTCGGTGGAGCCGCTGATGGCGCTGCGGGGGGCGATCAGGTCGGTCGGGTCCAGCTGCTTGGTGCAGTTCTCGCACTGGTCCCCGCGCGCCTTGTCGTAGCCACAATTGGGGCAGGTGCCCTCGATGTAGCGGTCCGGCAGGAAGCGGCCGTCGGCATGGGAGTAGACCTGGCTCTCCACCACCTCGCGGATATAGCCCTGATCGGCCAGACGGCCCGCGAAATGCTGGGTCAGCGCGCGGTTGCGGTCGCTGGAGGACCGACCGTAATGGTCGAAGGACAGCCCGAACCCATCGGCCAGGGCCTTCTGTTCAGAGTGCATGCGCGCGCAGTAATCGGCCACGGCCTCGCCGGTCTTGGCGGCGGCCAGCTCAGCCGGGGTGCCATGTTCGTCGGTGGCGCAGATGAACATCACCTCGTGGCCGCGCGCCCGCAGATAGCGGGCATAGAGGTCGGCCGGCAATTGCGAGCCGACGAGGTTGCCCAGATGCTTGATGCCGTTGATGTAGGGCAGGGCCGAGGTGATCAGGTGGCGGGCCATGGTGCGTCCTTTCGGGGTCGCGTCTCTCTAGCCGCGTTGCGCCCGGTTGAAAAGTGCGCCGTGGCGTGCCGGCCCCACCGCGCGGCGGGGGCGGGGCGGCGAGGGCTCAGTGGGCCAGCATCTCCTCCACGATCTGCTCGGGGGTCATCGCGGCGGGATAGTAGGTGGGCCAGTTCGTCACCTCCTCCAGCAGCGCCGCGCGGTCGTCGCCCCAATAGAGGTGGAAATGGCCGGCCTGAGCCGGTGCGATGCCATGGTCGCTGAACTGGATGAAGGCCGGTGCGCCGGCATCGCCCGCGGTCTTGGCGAAGACGTAGCGGACGCCGCGGTTGCCGCGTGCATAGGTCAGCACCGCGAACCCGTCATCGGCATAGGTGCCCGAGACCTGTGTGCCCCGCGCGTGGAAGGTCACCACATCCCCGTCGATCGTGATCCGGTCCGTGTCGGTCGCATAGCCGATGCGGTAATAGTCGGTGTATTCCGCGACGGTCCTGTCGCCCTTCTCGGCCTTGCGCGCCATCACCGGGGCCAGCGTGCCGTCCTGCAGCAGCGGATAGACCGACTGCCAGTCGCCGGCGTAATCCGACAGGGGCCGGGGCTCGATCTGATCGTCGTCGAAATATCCGTCATGAATGGCCTGCGCCTCGGCGCTTCCGGGATGGGCGTGATCGTGCCCATGGCCGTGATCGTGGGCGTGCTCATGATCGTGGGCATGGTCATGCGCGGGAGAGCTGTCCTTGGCCGAGGCAGGTCCGGTCAGCGCGATCGTGGCGGCCATGACAAGGCGTGCGGTGAGGGGGAAACGGAGGGGCATCGGACCGGTCCTTCTGTGGTCGTTCGAATCATGCAATGATATATCATCACATAGTCGGAACGCAGTAGGCGGCGCGGAGGGGCTTGGCAAGACCGCATGGGTCGGGCGGGCCGGGCGGCCCGCCGCGACGGGATCAGCGACGGCGGTCGCGGCGGCTGCTCATCGGCTGGAAGGCCACGCCGACATGGGCCTCGCAATAGGGCTTGCCCGCGACCGAGGGCAGGCCGCAGAACCAGAACTTGTCGGTGGCAGGATCGCCGATCGGCCATTTGCAGGTCCGCTCGGTCAGCTCCATCAGGGTCAGCTTGCGGGCGCGCTTCTCGACCTCGCGGACCGAGGCCAGCGCCTCGGGGCTGATCTCGTTCGCGGAAGGCTGCGGCGGCAGCGGCTGGCCCGCGGGCACGATGGGTCGGCGCGGGATTGGCACGAAGGCGGGCTGGGTCGCCACCTCGGGCTCGGGGCGCGTCGGGGCTGCCGCGGGTTCGGGGCGGGCGGGCTGGACGGGCTCGGCCTGGGGCGCACGCTGGACTGTCTCTGGCTGGGGCGCGGGCTGGGCGGGGGCGGGCTGGGCCGCGGCGGCCGGACGGGCGGCGGGCCTGGCCTCGACCACCGGTTCGGAGGCGGGGGCTGCCTCGGGCTCCTCGTTGCGGTTCGACAGGCCGAGGCGGTGGACCTTGCCGATCACCGCGTTGCGCGTCACGCCGCCCAGCTCCTTGGCGATGGCGCTGGCGGACTGGCCCTCGGACCACATGCGCTTCAGCGTCTCGACACGTTCATCCGTCCAGGACATGGCAGCCTTTCCGGGCGGGTCTGACCTGCCGCCCCATCTTGTAACCTGCGATTGGTCCCGTCACATACGGGATGCCGAGATTTAGCCGCCATGCGCCACAAATTCAAGGACCGCCAGATGACCGAGGCCCGCACCCCCGCCATGCCGCCCCTTTCCGAAAGCCCCGCGATGGGGGTGCGCCGGTTCGGTCGCGTGAACTGGCTTGGCCTTGCCACGCTGGCCCGACGCGAGGTCATGCGCTTCATGGCCGTCTGGCAGCAGACGATCTTTGCGCCGCTGATGACGGCGGGGCTGTTCGTGGTGGTCTTCGCGCTGGCCCTGGGTCAGGGGCGCGGAGAGATCATGGGCCTGCCCTATCTGGTCTTCCTGGGGCCGGGCATCCTGATGATGACGGTGATCCAGAACGCCTTCGCCAACACCTCCAGCTCGATCACCGCGGCCAAGGTGCAGGGCAACATCGTCGACACGCTGATGCCGCCCCTGTCGGCGGGGGAGCTGCTGGCGGGCTATCTGACGGGGTCGGTGGTGCGGGCGGGGCTGGTGGCCACGGTGATCGGCACGGGCATGGTGCTGGTCACCGGGCGCGGCATCGCGCATCCCGGGTGGGCGGCGCTGTTCGTGCTGCTGGCGGCGCTGATGCTGGGCGGGCTGGGGATCCTCGCGGGGATCATGGCGCAGAAGTTCGACCAGATGGCGGCGATCACCAACTTCGTCATCACGCCGCTGAGCTTCCTGTCGGGCACCTTCTATTCGGTGCAGGCGCTGCCGCAGCCTTTCAACACGCTGTCGCACTGGAACCCGATCTTCTACCTGATCGACGGGGCGCGCTACGGCGTCACCGGGGTCAGCGACGCACCGGTCTGGCGCGGCGCGCTGATCTGCGCGGGCGTGGTCGCGGCGGTGCTGACCCTGGCCTGGCGCTGGCTGCGGTCCGGCTATCGCATGAAGCCCTGAGACCGGTCAGGGTGCGGGCGGCGACACCGCGCCGCCCCGCCTGCGGTCGCGCCAGACCAGAAACCCCGCGCCCGAGACCAGCACCGCCGCCCCCGCCATGCTGACCGCATCGGGCAGCACGCCGAAGATCCACAGGTCGGACCCCGCCGCCCAGACCAGCATCAGGTAGAAGAACGGCGCGACGAAGCTGGCATCCGCGCGCCGCATCGCCGCCAGGTTCAGCGCCTGTCCCCCCGCCATCAGCAGCCCTATCGCCGCCAGCGCCGCCCATTGCGCCGCATTGGGCATGCCCCAGACCGCCAGCGCGGCCATGGCGGCGACGCCCGTGCCCATCGCGTTGTTGACCAGCAGGATCTGCAGCGGCGCCTCGTGCCGGGTCAGGCGCTTGATGAAGATCGCCTCCAGCCCCATCGCGCAGGCCGCGCCCAAGGCCAGCGCCGCGGCCGGTTGCAGCGCGGGCCCTGCCACAGCAGGATCGCCGCCCCGGCCAGCGCGATGGCGGCGGCGGTCCAGCGCACCGGCCCGACCCTTTCGCCCGGCAGCGGAACGGCCAGCAGCATGGTGAAGACCGGCGACAGGAAGCTGATCGCCGTCGCATCGGGCAGGGGCATGCGCGCGACGGCCGCGAACATCAGCGTGATGCCGCCCCATCCGCACAGCGTCCGGCCCAGATTTGCCGACCAGCGCGGCCGCGTCAGCCGAGGTCGCATCAGCGCCACGACCGCCGTGATCCCCGCCAGCGCAAAGGCAAAGCGTCCCAAGCTGACCATCAGCGGCGGCAGCGCCGGCCCCAGGGCGCCCGTGCCGATGGCCTTGGCCAGCAGCGAGGTGGCTGCGAACAGCGCCGTCGCCGCCGCCATGAAGGCCACCGTGCGGCCGCGATGTTCACCGGATGTTTCCATGACGCCCTCTTGCATCGCGTGAAACGAGCCGTCCAGAGGGTTTTCGCGCTTGCGCAGGGGGGCAAAGCTGCGCATCCTTCGCGCCATGAGCAAGCGACGCGCCCGTATCACCCGACGCTGATGCGACCTGACCGGTCCGCATCCCTGATCGCCTGCCCGCCCCCTTCCATCGCTGCAAAGGCCTGATCCATGATCCCGCATGTCCTGCCGACCTATAACCGTGCGCCCCTTGCCTTCGAACGCGGCGAGGGCTCCTGGGCCATCACCGCCGACGGGACGCGATACCTGGACCTGGGCGCGGGCATCGCGGTGAACGTGCTGGGCCATGCGCATCCCGGCCTGGTCGCGGCCCTGACCCAGCAGGCCGGGCGGATCTGGCACGTCTCGAACCTCTACCAGATCCCCGAGCAGGAGCGGCTGGCCGACCTGCTGGTGGAACACAGCTTCGCCGACACGGTCTTCTTCACCAATTCCGGCACCGAGGCGGCCGAGCTGGCCATCAAGATGGTGCGCAAGCATTGGGACCATGCGGGCGACCCGGAGCGGATCGAGATCCTGACCTTCTCGGGGGCGTTCCACGGGCGCTCCACCGGGGCCATCGCCGCAGCGGGGTCCGAGAAGATGGTCAAGGGCTTCGGCCCGCTGATGCCGGGCTTCCGCACGCTGCCCTTCGGCGATCACGAGGCGCTCAAGGCCGCGGCCGGCGACCGCACCGCCGCGATCATGGTCGAGCCGGTGCAGGGCGAGGGCGGCATCCGCCCGCTGCCCGATGCCTGCCTGCAGGGCCTGCGCGAGATCTGCGACCGGACCGGCGCGCTGCTGGTGCTGGACGAGGTGCAATGCGGCATGGGCCGGACGGGCCGGCTGTTCGCCCATGAATATGCGGGGATCGCGCCCGACATCATGATGGTCGCCAAGGGCATCGGCGGGGGCTTCCCCCTGGGTGCGGTGCTGGCGACCGAGGCCGCGGCGGCGGGCATGGTCGCGGGCACGCACGGCTCGACCTATGGCGGCAACCCCCTGGCCTGTGCGGTCGGCGCTGCGGTCATGGGGATCGTCGCCGACCCGGCCTTCCTGGCCGAGGTGAACCGCAAGGCCGCCCTGTTCCGCCAGAGGCTGGAGGGGCTGGTCGCGGCGCACCCGCAGGTCTTCGAGGGCGTGCGGGGGCAGGGGCTGATGCTGGGCCTGAAATGCCGCGTCGCGCCCACCGATCTGGTCCGCGCCGCCTATGAGCAGCATCTGCTGACCGTGCCGGCGGCCGACGACACGCTGCGCCTGCTGCCGCCGCTGACCATCACCGACGAAGAGATCGCCGAAGCCGTGGCCCGCTTGGATCGGGCCGCCACAACCTTGGATGGCTGACCGCGGCGTGACGATGGCGACTGCAAGCGGCGCGGCCCTGGGGGGTGTGCCGGGTCGCCGCCGGCCTGCTGCGCATCGGGCGCGACGGCCGGCCGCCGCCATGGCGCGGCTGGGCGCGCCGGGCCCGACCACGCCTCGCGACATGGCCGCCTGTCGCGACGCAGGCTTTCCGGGCGAGGGGCGGACGGTCCGCGCGCTGTCCCGTCTCCGATGAGGCGCGCGCGCCCTGCCGTTGCCCTACCCAGATCACCTTCCTCTCCGGCCGGATCACGGGCCTGCCGCGCAGGCGCGCAGAAAGCCCGATCCGCCCCTTGACCCCGTCCGTTCGGCGGGGCTTGCTGGAGAAAAGCCGAAAGACCATGACGATGACCCATTTTCTGGATATCCATACCACCGACCGCACCGCCCTGCGCAGCATCATCGACAGCGCCCACGCAATGAAGGCCGCCCGCAACGGGCGCCCCAAGGGGACCTTGGACGACGAGCAGCCGCTGGCCGGGCGCATGGTCGCGCTGATCTTCGAAAAGCCCTCGACCCGCACGCGGGTCAGCTTCGACGTGGGCGTCCGGCAGCTGGGAGGGCAGACGATGATCCTGTCGGGGTCCGAGATGCAGCTGGGTCACGGCGAGACCATCGCCGACACCGCGCGGGTCCTGTCGCGCTATGTCGACCTGATCATGATCCGCACCTTCGAGGAGGCGACCCTGCACGAGATGGCGGAATATGCCAGCGTGCCGGTCATCAACGGGCTGACGAACCGCACCCATCCCTGCCAGATCATGGCGGACGTGATGACCTTTGAGGAGCATCGCGGCCCCATCGCCGACAAGAAGGTCGTCTGGTCGGGCGACGGCAACAACGTATTCGCCAGCTTTGCCCATGCCGCGGGGCAGTTCGGGTTCGACCTGACCTTCACCGGGCCGCCGCCGCTGGACCCCGAGGCGGCCTGTCTGGATTTCGCGGCCTCGCAGGGGCGGCCGGTCACGATCGAGCGCGACCCGGCGAAGGCCGTCATCGGCGCGGATCTGGTCGTCACCGACACTTGGGTCAGCATGCACGACCCGCAATCGGCCAAGGAGCGTCGGCATAACCAGCTGCGCGGATATCAGATCAACGAGGCGCTGATGGCGCGCGCCCGCGGGGACGCGCTTTTCATGCACTGCCTGCCCGCCCATCGCGAGGACGAGGTCACCAGCGCGGTGATGGACGGCCCGGCATCGGTCATCTGGGACGAGGCCGAGAACCGGCTGCATGCGCAGAAGGCGATCATGCGCCACTGCCTGGGCCTGTGAGCCGACCTGATTGACGGACGGCTGACGCCGCCCGACGCCATGAGAAAAGGCCGCGCATGCTGCGCGGCCTTTTCGGTTTTTGCGGCGGTGGCGCTCAGCCGATCGCGGCGGCGCGGGTCTCGTCGTCGATGGCGTCGAGATACTGGGCAAAGTTGTCGCAGAACATCTGGACCAGCTTCCTGGCCTGCGCATCATAGGCGGCCGGATCCGCCCAGGTGCGGCGCGGGTCCAGCAGGACGTCGCTGACGCCCGGCACGCTGACCGGCACGTCGAAGCCGAAGTTCGGGTCGCGGCGGAACTCCACGTCGTTCAGGCTGCCGTCGAGCGCCGCGGCCAGCAGCGCGCGGGTCGCCGCGATCGGCATGCGCGAGCCGGTGCCGAAGGCGCCGCCGGTCCAGCCGGTGTTCACCAGCCAGCAGCTGGCCCCGTGCTGGGCGATCTTGGCCTGCAGCAGCTTGCCATAGACCTCGGGGCGGCGCGGCATGAACGGGGCGCCGAAGCAGGTCGAGAAGGTCGGGATCGGCTCGGTCACACCGACCTCGGTGCCCGGCGTCTTGGAGGTGAAGCCCGACAGGAAGTGATACATCGCCTGCGCGGGCGTCAGCCGCGCGATGGGCGGCAGCACGCCGTAGGCGTCGCAGGTCAGCATGATCACGTTCTTCGGGTGCCCGCCCAGGCTGGTCTGCGACGCGTTCGAGATCGCGTCCAGCGGATAGGCGCAGCGCATGTTGTCGGTGATAGAGTTGTCCTCGAAGTCCAGCTCCAGCGTCTCGGGGTCGAAGACCATGTTCTCGATCACGGTGCCGAAGCGGCTGGTGGTGGCATGGATCTCCGGCTCGGCCTTGGCCGAGAGGTTGATCGTCTTGGCGTAGCAGCCGCCCTCGAAGTTGAAGATGCCGCTGTCGGACCAGCCATGCTCGTCATCGCCGATCAGCACGCGCGACGGGTCGGCCGACAGGGTCGTCTTGCCGGTGCCCGACAGGCCGAAGAAGACGGCGCTGTCCTCGGGGTCGCGGGGCGCGTGGTTGGCGCTGCAATGCATGGGCATGATGCCCTTTTCCGGCAGCAGGTAGTTCAGCAGCGTGAAGACCGACTTCTTGTTCTCGCCGGCATAGGCGGTGTTGGCGATCAGGATCAGCTTCTTGTCGAAGTTCATCGCGATGACGGTCTCAGACCGGCAGCCGTGCCGTGCCGGGTCCGCCTTGAAGCCCGGGCAGTTGATGATCGTGAAGTCGGGGGTGAAGCTCACCAGCTCCTCCGCCTTGGGGCGGCGCAGCAGGTGGCGGATAAAGAGGCCGTGCCAGGCCAGTTCGGTCACCACGCGCACGTCCAGCCGGTTCTCGGCGTCGGCGCCGCCGAACAGGTCCTGCACGAAGTAATCGCGACCCTTCATGTGCTGAAGCATGTCATCATGCAGCCGGTCGAAGGCCTCGGGCTCCATCGGCTTGTTGTTGTCCCACCAGATCGTCTGTTCGACCGACGGGGTGCGCACGACGAACTTGTCCTTGGGCGAGCGTCCGGTATGCGCGCCGGTCGAGACCAGGAACGTGCCGCCCAGGCCCAGCTGCCCTTCGCCGCGGGCGACCGCCTGGGTCATCAGGGCGGGCTCCAGCAGGTTGTAGTGGACCTGACCCAACCCCGTGATGCCTTGGTCTTCCAGACGGCAGGAGGGGTTAACGCGCGTGGTCATGGCATGCTCCGTGGCTGAGGGCGGCGACCCCGGCGGGGTGGCTTTCCCGGCCTATAGCATGGTGGATTCGGGGCGAAATCTGACAGCGCAAACGGTTAGCGGAAACATTAAATGTTATCGCCACCATGACGGAATGCGGCGCTTCCGCTCGGCATCGAGGCGGAAAATTAACTGGTTATCGGGCAGTATCTGGCCGGGGGTGATTCGTATGATCCAGATTCACGCGACGACGGTCGCGGTCGAGGGGCAGGGTCTCGTCATCCTGGGGCCGTCCGGGGCTGGCAAGTCCACCCTTGCGCTGCAACTCATGGCGGTGGGGGCGGCGCTGGTCGCCGACGACCGCACCGACTTGCGCCTGTCGGCGGGCCGCCTGATCGCGCAGGCGCCGCTGCCGCTGCTGGGGCGGATCGAGGCGCGCGGGGTGGGCATTCTGGGCGCGGCGCCCGCCCCTCCAACCGCGGTCATGCTGGCCTGCGATCTTGGGCGCACCGAAGAGGATCGTCTGCCACAGATGCGGTATCATGAATGGCTGGGGGTCCGGGTTCCGCTTGTGCTGGGACCCTATCGGCCCCATCTTTACGCTGCGTTGCGGCAGCTGATGACGGGCCATCGTCTTGCATGAGCGGACCGACGCGATTTGACCGACGGGGTCGCAGGACATCGAGGAGCCGACCGATGGATCAGGACGTCGACAGTTTCGCCGCGCAGAGGCTGGTTCTTGTGACGGGACCGTCGGGGGCCGGGCGCTCCACCGCGATCAACGTGCTGGAGGATCTGGGCTTCGAGGCGATCGACAACCTGCCGCTGTCGCTGATCCCTCGTCTGCTGGACGGGCCGCCCCGGCACGCGCCGCTGGCCTTGGGGCTGGACGTTCGCAATCGCGATTTTTCGGCCGCCAACGTGATCGAGCTGATCGACAGGCTGACCCGCCTGCCGGGCTTCGTGCCAGAGGTGCTGTATCTGGACTGCGTCGCCGACGTCCTGGTCCGTCGCTACAACGAGACGCGTCGCCGCCATCCGCTGACCCCGGATGCGGCGCCCATGGCGGGCGTTCTGGCCGAGATCGACCTGCTGTCGCCGATCCGGGCGCGGGCCGACGTGCTGGTGGACACGACCGACCTGTCCCCGCACGACCTCAAGGCCGAGCTGATGCAGTGGTTCGACGTGCGCCCGGACCGGCGTCTGGGCCTGTCGCTGCACTCCTTCAGCTACAAGCGGGGCGTGCCGCGCGGTCTGGACATGATGTTCGACTGTCGCTTCCTTGCCAATCCGCACTGGGACGCGGCCTTGCGGCCGCTGGACGGGCGCGACCCGCGCGTCCAGGACCACGTCGCCGCCGATCCGCGATTCGCCGAGTTCTTCCAGCGCACTCGCGATCTGGTTCAGTTTCTGCTGCCCGCGCACACGGATGAGGGGAAATCGCATCTGGCGGTCGGCTTCGGCTGTACAGGAGGGCAACACCGTTCCGTCACTTTGGTCGAAAAGATGGCGGTTGCGCTTGCGGATGCGGGCTGGCCGGTGTCAATAAGACACAGGGAACTGGAACGCCGTGCCGCGGCCGCGCCGCAGGCAGCCACCGAGGTCACGGCCTCGAGCGCACCGATGGTGCAGAGGCAGGCGTCATGATGGTTCGGCTGTTCGGGCGGTTCTTTGGGCTTGGTGGGGCGCGTTGATCGGAATTGTCATAGTGGCACATGGCGGACTGGCCCGGGAGTATCTCTCGGCGGTCGAGCATGTCGTGGGGCCTCAGGTCGGCATCGCGGCCGTCGCGATCGAGGACGATCACGACCGCGCGGCAAAGACGGCGGAAATCAAGGCCGCGGCGGATGCGGTCGACGGGGGGCACGGGGTCATCCTGGTCACCGATCTCTTCGGCGGCTCTCCGTCGAACCTGTCGCTGCCGGCATGCGCGGTGCGCGGGCGCACGATCCTCTACGGGGCCAATCTGCCCATGCTGGTCAAGCTGGCCAAGTCGCGCCACCTGAGCGTGCCGGATGCGGTCGGCCACGCCGCAGAGGCCGGTCGCAAGTACATCGATTCCTACAACGTGCCGCCCGAGGCGCGTCTCGACAACGGAAGCCATCCCGCATGACCGAGCCTGTGACGCGCGATCTGTCGATCATCAACGTCAAGGGCCTGCATGCCCGCGCCAGCGCCAAGTTCGTCGACGTGGTCGAGCGCTTTGACGCCAAGGCCCGCGTCGAGAAGGACGGGATGAGCGTGTCGGGCGACAGCATCATGGGTCTTCTGATGCTGACCGCGCCGCGCGGCAGCCAGATCCGCGTGACGACCAGCGGTCCCGAGGCCCGGGCCCTGGCCGATGCGCTGGAGGCGCTGGTGGGCGACTATTTCGGCGAAGGCATGTAGTGCCCGCCCCCCGGGACCCCGACCGCAAGTCCTATCACCACGGCAATCTGCGACAGGCGCTGGTCGAGGCGACCGCGGACCTGGTGCAGGAGCAAGGGCCGCAGGCCTTCACCCTGACCGAGGCCGCGCGCCGGGCGGGCGTGTCCGCCGCCGCACCCTATCGCCATTTCAAGGGCCGCGACGACCTGCTTGAGGAGGTCGCGCGGCAGGGTTTCCTGGAATTCGCCGCGCGGCTGGAGGCGGCCTTCGACGGCGGGCGACCGCGGCCGCTGACGGCCTTCCTGCGCATGGGGCAGACCTATCTGGACTTCGCCGCCGACCGGCCGGGCTACTACATGGCGATGTTCGAAAGCGGCATCTCGGTCGCGGGGAACTCGGATCTGGCGACGGCCTCGGGACGGGCGCAGGGCGTGCTGGTCACCGCCGCCGAGGCTCTGGCCGCGCGCCTGCCCGAGGACAGCCGCCCCCCGGCACGGATGGTCGCCAACCACATCTGGGCGCTGAGCCACGGCGTGGTCGAGCTGTTCGGTCGCGGCAAGCCCGGCGGCCGCAGCCCCGTCGGACCGTCGGAGATGCTGGAGAGCGGCGCCTTGATCTATCTGCGCGGACTGGGCCTGATCCCCGAGTGAAATTCGCATTGCCGCCCTTGACGGAAACGGGAGCGTCTCCCATCTATGTAAATGTAATTCACATTAACATCGGGAGACCCATCGATGACCACCGCAACACCCGTGCTTCGCCCGGCCTCGACCGGCCAGCGGATCGGCGAGCTGCTGACGCGGGGACGCGACTGGCTGGACCGGCGCGGCCGCCCGGCCTGGATCGTCGCGACCGTCCTGGCCTTCATGGCCGCCTGGCCCGTGGGCCTTGCCCTTCTGGCCTACATGATCTGGAGCAAACGCATGTTCGGAACCGCCAAGCGCGCCATCGCGCCCCTCTATTCCGCCCCCAGCACCGGCAACAGCGCCTTCGACGCCTATCGCGCCGAGACGCTGAAGCGGCTTGAGGACGAGCATCGCGACTTCGTCGAGTTCCTGGCCCGCCTGCGCGAGGCCAAGGACAAAGCCGAGTTCGATCAGTTTATGGAAAAGCGCGACGCCAAGACCGACGCCTGAGGCGCGGTCGGCAGAGGAAAATGCGGGCCGGGCGGGATCGTCCGGCCCGCAGACCTGTCAGCGGGTCGGGACCGGCGTCTCACCGCGATAGTCGTAGAAGCCGCGTCCGGTCTTGCGGCCCAGCCAGCCGGCTTCGACATACTTGGTCAGCAGCGGGCAGGGCCGGTACTTCGTGTCGGCCAGCCCGTCATGCAGCACGTTCATGATGGCGAGGCAGGTGTCCAGGCCGATGAAGTCGGCCAGCTCCAGCGGACCCATCGGATGATTCGTGCCCAGCTTCATCGCGCTGTCGATGCTGCTGACGGACCCCACGCCCTCATAGAGCGTATAGACCGCCTCGTTGATCATCGGCATCAGGATGCGGTTGACGATGAAGGCGGGAAAATCCTCGGCCGTGGCCGAGGTCTTGCCCAGCTTCGCGACGACCTCGTGCAGGGTCTTGTAGGTGGCCTCGTCGGTGGCGATGCCGCGGATCAGCTCGACCAGCTGCATCACCGGGACCGGGTTCATGAAGTGGAACCCCATGAACTTCTCGGGTCGGTCCGTGCGCGACGCCAGCCGCGTGATCGAGATGGACGAGGTGTTGGAGGTCAGGATCGTCTCGGGCTTCAGATGCGGGACCAGATCCTCGAAGATCGCCTGCTTGACGGTCTCGCGCTCGGTCGCGGCCTCGATCACCAGGTCGCAGCGGCCCAGGTCCTGCAGGCGCAGCGTGGTGCTGATCCGGGCCATGGCGCGGGCCTTGTCGTCGGCGGCGATCCTCTCGCGGCTGACCTGGCGTTCCAGGTTGCGGTCGATCAGGGCGACGGCCTTGTTCAGCGCATCCTGGCTGATGTCGGTCAGCAGCACGTCATAGCCCGCGACCGCAAAGACATGGGCGATGCCGTTGCCCATCTGACCCGCCCCGATCACGCCCACCGACTGAACCGCCATACCCACATCTCCCTGTTCGACGCGCGGACGATAGGGCGGGGGCGCGGGTGCCGCAATGCAAAACCGCCCCCGGATGGGGGCGGCCGCACGGCGCTGTCCAAGGGATCAGAGCTTTTCGGTCAGTTCCGGGACGACGGTGAACAGGTCGCCCACCAGGCCGTAATCGGCCACTTGGAAAATCGGCGCCTCCTCGTCCTTGTTGATGGCGACGATGACCTTGCTGTCCTTCATGCCCGCCAGGTGCTGGATGGCGCCCGAGATGCCGACCGCGACATACAGTTCCGGCGCGACGACCTTGCCGGTCTGGCCCACCTGCCAGTCGTTCGGCGCATAGCCCGAATCGACCGCCGCGCGGGATGCGCCGACCGCGGCGCCCAGCTTGTCGGCCAGGGTCTCGATGATCGCGAACTGCTCCTTGGAGCCGAGCGCGCGGCCACCCGACACGACGCGCCCGGCCGAGGTCAGCTCGGGGCGGTCGCTCTGCGCGACCTCGTCGTTCAGCCATTTCGACAGGGCCGGGTCGTCGGCCAGTGTCGCATCCGCGACCGGCGCGGCGGGGCCTTCACCGGCCGCGTCGAAGCTGGCCGTGCGGATGGTCATGATCTTGGTCGCATCGCCCGACTTGACCGTCTGGATGGCGTTGCCGGCATAGACCGGGCGTTCGAAGGTGTCCGCATCGATGACCGCCGAGACGTCCGAGATCACCATCACGTCCAGAAGCGCCGCGACGCGGGGCATGACGTTCTTGGCATCCGTGGTGGCGGGGGCGGCGATGTGGCTGTAATCGCCCGCCAGCCCCACGATCAGCGCCGCGGTGGGTTCGGCCAGGCGGTGGCCGTAACGCGCATCCTCGGCCACCATGACCTTGGACACGCCCGCGATGGTCGCGGCCTGATCCGCGGCCGCACGGGCCTGCGCGCCGGCGCAGAGCACCGTCACGTCGCCCAGAGAGGCCACGGCGCCCACGGCCTTGGCCGTCGCGTCGCGGTTCAGTTCGCCATTGGTGACTTCGGCCAGAAGAAGAACAGCCATCACACGACCCCCGCTTCCTTGAGTTTCGACACCAGCTCGTCCACCGAGCCGACCTTGATGCCCGCCTTGCGGCCCTCGGGCTCGCGGGTCTTGACGACCGTCAGGCGCGGGGTGACGTCGACGCCGTAATCGGCGGCGGTCTTCTCCTCCAGCGGCTTTTTCTTGGCCTTCATGATGTTGGGCAGCGACGCATAGCGCGGCTCGTTCAGGCGCAGGTCGGCGGTGACGATGGCGGGCAGCTTGACCTCGATGGTCTGCAGGCCGCCATCGACCTCGCGCGTGACCTGGGCCGCGTCGCCCGCGATCTCCAGCTTGCTGGCGAAGGTCGCCTGGCTCCAGCCCAGCAGGGCCGACAGCATCTGTCCGGTCGCGTTCATGTCGTTGTCGATCGCCTGCTTGCCGGCGATGACCAGCTGCGGCTGTTCCGCATCGACGATGGCCTTGAGGATCTTGGCGACGGCCAGCGGCTCGATGTCCTGATGCACGTCATCGGCGGCGACGACCAGGATGGCGCGGTCGGCGCCCATGGCCAGCGCGGTGCGCAGCGTCTCGGCGGCCTGCTTGACGCCGATGCTGACGGCGACGATCTCGGTGGCGGCGCCCTTCTCCTTCAGACGGATCGCCTCCTCGACGGCGATCTCGTCGAAGGGGTTCATCGACATCTTCACGTTGGCCAGATCGACACCCGATCCGTCCGCCTTCACGCGGGCCTTCACGTTGTAGTCGATCACGCGCTTGACTGGCACGAGGACTTTCATCGGCCTCTCTCCCTTGGTTTGCGTCATCTGTCGGCGGGATTGTTAGACAGCAACATCGGGCAAGGACAGGGCAAAAACGCCGCGGGACGCAGCGTTTTCGCCCTGCCGCCGTGATGTCGGGCGCTAACGGCTGGCGCCCGGCACCCACAGGATGTCGTCCGCGCCGTTGCCGTTCACCACCCGGCCCGCCACGAACAGCCAGTCCGACAGCCGGTTCAGATAGCGGATCGCGGCAGTGTTCACGTCGCCGCCCGCCAGCAGTTCGGTGGCGCGGCGCTCGGCCCGGCGGGCGACGGTGCGCGACAGGTGCAGATGCGCGGCAAGCGCGCTGCCGCCGGGCAGAATGAAGCTGCGCAGCGGCGCCAGATCCGCGTTCATCGCGTCGATCTCGGCCTCCAGCCGGTCGACCTGCGCGTCGATGATGCGCAGCACGGGGTATCCGACGCTGTCATCCGCCGCCATGTCCGGCCGCGCCAGGTCCGCGCCCAAGTCGAACAGGTCGTTCTGGATGACGCCGATCTGGCGGGCCAGATCGCCCGTCGCGTGCAGGCGGCACAGGCCCAGGGTGGCGTTCAGCTCGTCCACGGTGCCATAGGCCTCGACGCGGGGGTCGTGCTTGGGCACGCGGGTGCCGTCGGACAGCGCCGTGTCGCCCTTGTCGCCGGTGCGGGTATAGATGCGGTTCAGGACGACCATCACGCGGCCCTCAGCCACAGGAACAGCATCATGATGACCAACGCCGCGGCCTGGGCATAGAGGCGCCAGCGCATCATGCGGTTGCCGTGCTTGCGATTGAAGTCGCCGCCCTTTGCGAAGCCGCCGATGCCGGTCAGCAGAATGGCGATCACGACGCCGACGGACAGGATCGTGACGAGGAACAGGGATTGATCGGGCATGGGGGACACCGCCTTTCGCCCGCCAATCTAGTTGCGCCGCGCAAACCAGTCCAGTGCGCGGGTCGGCAGAACCCGCCGCGCGACGCCCGAAATCCGCGTCGGCGTTGTGACATAGTAGCGCGGGGCGGGCCGCGCCGCCGTCAGCGCGGTCAGGATGCGCTGGCTGACGGCGCGCGGCGGCAGCTCGAACCGGTCCTTGCCGGAGGGTTCGTATAGACGCTTCAGCAGGCTGGCACGGTACTGGTCGGCGCGCGGGCTGGCCCGCCAGTTCACCCATCGCTCGAAATGCGGGATGGCGTTTTCGCGGATGCGGCTGGTGATGGGGCCGGGCTCGATCAGGGTGACGTGGATGCCGGTGCCGTGCATCTCCAGGCGCAGCACGTCGGTAAGCCCCTCCAGCGCGAATTTCGTCGCCACATAGGGGCCGCGCCACGGGATGCCGACCAGCCCCAGGACCGAGCTGATCGTGACGATCCGTCCTGCGCCGCGCCCGCGGAAATGCGGGATCAGGCGGCGCGTCAGGTCATGCGTCCCGAACAGGTTCACCTCGAAGATGGCGCGCAGCGCGTCGCGCGGCATGTCCTCGACCGCGCCGGGCAGGGCGAAGGCCGCGTTGTTGACCAGCGCATCGACCGGCCCGCCCGCCAGCGCGTCCCGCACGCAGGCCGCGACGCTCTCCGGATCGGCCAGGTCCAGGAACAGGCACTCCATCCCCTCGGCGCGCCGCGCGTCGATGTCCTGCGCGCTGCGACAGGTGGCCACCACGCGCCAGCCCTGCGCCTGAAGATGGCGCGCCGCGTCCAGACCGATGCCCGACGAACAGCCGGTGATCAGCACCCGCCTCATGGCGCCTCGGGCGACAGGAACCGGCCCGCGACGAAGCCCGCCTGGCCGTCGGCGGTGCGTACCTGCACCCATTCCGCCGCGCTGGAGCCGACCGGGGTCACCGCCGTGCCGCCCGACAGGCCCGTCACCACGGCGAAATCGGTGCCCGGACCCACGCGCATGTTCACCCGGTCGCCGGTGACATAAAGGACCGGCCCCGCCTCGGGCGCCTCCTGCGGGGCGTCGGGCGTGCCCGAGGGATATTCGGGCGACGGCTCCAGCGGCGGGCCGGGAAAGCGCTGGACGCGCTCGGGGGTCTGGCTGGCGGCGGGCAGCACCGCGACCGCGGGCGTCGCCGGCAGCGTGCCCGAGGGCGGCGCGGTCAGGGTGGGGGCGCCCGCATCCTGCGCGGCGCTGACCGGGGCCGCGGGGGCCGTCCCCGCCCGTTCGGCGCGCAGATCCTGCCCGCCCATGCCGTCCAGCACCAGAAACAGGATCGCCAGCGTCAGCAGCGTCAGAAGTCCCAACCGGATCATGGCCTCGTCATCCCTCTCCCTCCGAAGCGCGCCGCCGCGGCCCCGTTCCCGAAATCGTTACGCGATTTGCGGGTCCAACGCCACGCGCCGCGCCGCGTTCCGTGCCATCGGCCCGCGGCCCTTTTCGATCTGGACCGGCGGCCCGGCCCGCCTTATCCACGGCCCATGGCCGACGATCTGATCCCCCAGCCCGAAAAGGGCACCCATTCCGAACCGCTCAGCCGTGCGATCGGCGAGCGTTACCTGACCTATGCGCTGTCCACGATCATGCATCGCGCGCTGCCCGATGCGCGCGACGGGCTGAAGCCGGTGCACCGCCGCATCCTCTATGCGATGCGCGAACTGCGGCTGGCGCCCAACGGGGCGTTCCGCAAGTCGGCCAAGATCACCGGCGACGTGATGGGCAACTATCACCCGCATGGCGATGCCGCGATCTATGACGCCATGGCGCGTCTGGCCCAGGATTTCGCCATGCGCTATCCGCTGGTGGACGGGCAGGGGAACTTCGGCAACATTGACGGCGACAACCCCGCCGCCGCGCGCTATACCGAGGCCCGCCTGGCCGCCGCCTCCGAGGCGCTGATGGAGGGGCTGGCCGAGGACGCGGTCGATTACCGCCCGAACTATGACGGTACACTGACCGAGCCGGTCGTGCTGCCTGCGGCCTTCCCGAACCTCTTGGCCAACGGCGCGTCGGGCATCGCGGTGGGCATGGCCACGAACATCCCGCCCCATAACCTGCACGAGGTCGTGGACGCCTGCCTGCATCTGATCAAGACACCGGATGCGCGCGACGACACGCTGGCCGGGATCATCCAGGGGCCGGACTTTCCGACCGGCGGCGTGCTGGTCGAGAGCCGCGAGTCCATCGCCGAGACCTATCGCACCGGCCGCGGCGCGTTCCGGCTACGCGCGCGCTGGAGCCAGGAGGACCTGGGCCGCGGGCTGTGGCAGATCGTCGTCACCGAGATTCCCTATCAGGTCCAGAAGTCCAAGCTGATCGAGCGCCTGGCCGAGCTGATCCAGACCCGCAAGATCCCGATCCTGGCCGATGTGCGCGACGAATCCGCCGAGGATGTCCGCATCGTGCTGGAGCCGCGCGCCCGCAACGTGGACCCCGATCAGCTGATGGGCGCGCTGTTCCGCGCCAGCGACTTGGAAATCCGCTTCAACCTGAACATGAACGTGCTGATCGACGGGCGCGTACCCAAGGTCTGCTCGCTCAAGGAGGTGCTGCGCGCCTTCCTGGACCACCGCCGCGAGGTGCTGGTCCGCCGCGCGAGCTTCCGGCTGGAGAAGATCGCCGCCCGGCTGGAGGTGCTGGAGGGCTATCTGATCGCCTATCTGAACCTGGACCGCGTGATCGAGATCATCCGCACCGAGGACGACCCCAAGGCGGTGATGGCCGCCGAGTTCGGCCTGTCCGAGGTCCAGGTCGAGGCGATCCTGAACATGCGCCTGCGCGCCCTGCGCAAGCTGGAGGAGGTCGAACTGCGCGCCGAACGCGATGCCCTGCTGGCCGAGCGCGAGGGATTGCAGGCCATGCTGGACAGCGAGACTGCGCAATGGGCACGCATCGCCGATCAGCTGAAGGAAGTGCGCAACCTCTTCGGCAAGTCGCGCCCCGAGGGGCAGCGCCGCACCACGATCAGCGAGGCGACCGAGATGCCCGTGATCGACCTGGAGGCCATGATCGAGCGCGAGCCGGTGACGGTGATCCTGTCGAAAATGGGCTGGATCCGCAGCATGAAGGGCCACCAGCCGCTGGATGCGGAGCTGAAGTTCAAGGATGGCGACGGCCCCGGCCATGCGCTGCATGCCGAGACTACCGACAAGCTGATGGTCTTCGCGTCGAACGGGCGGTTCTACACGATCCCGGTCAACACCCTGCCCGGCGGGCGCGGCATGGGAGAGCCGCTGCGCCTGATGATCGACCTGCCCAACGAGGCCGAGGTGATCGCCATGTTCCCCTGGCGGGAGGGGGCGAAGTATCTGGTCGCGTCGCGCGCGGGGGACGGCTTCGTGGTGGGTGCCGCCGACATCCTGGCGCAGACCCGCAGCGGCAAGCAAGTGCTGAACGGCGACGCGCGACTGTGCCGTCCGGTCAGCGGCGATCACGTGGCGGTCATCGGAGAGAACCGCAAGATGCTGGTCTTCCCGCTGGCGGAACTGCCCGAGATGTCGCGCGGCAAGGGCGTGCGGCTGCAGCGCTATGGCAAGGGCGGCGGGCTGGTCAAGGACGACGAACTGGTCGATGCCGTCTGCCTGGTGCTGGCTCAGGGCCTCTCCTGGCCGATGACGGGCGGCAAGACGCGGCACGAGCCGGACCTGACCGAATGGCTGGGCAAGCGCGGCGGCACGGGCCGCATGGCGCCGCGCGGCTTCCCGCGCGACAACCGTTTCGCGTGACGGGGCTAGAGGCCGCCGCCGCCGACCGAGCCGAAATATTCGCCGGTGATGTAGCTGGCCTCGTCCGAGGCCAGCAGCACATAGATGGGCGCGATCTCGACCGGCTGGCCGGGGCGGCCCAGGGGTTGGCTCGCGCCATGCTCCTGCGCCTTGTCGGTCGGCTGGCCGCCGCTGATCTGCAGCGCGGTCCAGTAGGGGCCGGGGCAGACCGCGTTCACGCGGATCGCGCGCGGGGCCAGCTGCTTGGCCAGCGACTGCGCGAAGGCCACATTCGCGGCCTTGGTCTGGGCATAGTCGAACAGATGTGCTGACCCCGAGAAGGCCTGCACCGAGGACGTGATGATGATCGACCCGCCCGCGCCCATATGGGGCAGCGCCGCCCGCGTCACCCAGAAGGGCGCATAGACGTTGGTCTTCATCGTGGCGTCGAAATCCTCGGTCGTCAGGTCCTCCAGCCGGTTGCAGAACTGCTGGCGGCCGGCATTGTTGACCAGGATGTCCAGCCCGCCCAACTGCGACACGGCGCTTTCGACCATCTCCTTGCAAAAGGCCTCCTCGCGCAGGTCGCCGGGGATGGCTATGGCCACGCGGCCCTCGGCTTCGATCAGGTCTACGACGCCGTCGGCATCGGCCTGCTCGTCCGGCAGATAGGTGATGGCCACGTCCGCCCCCTCCCGCGCGAAGGCGATGGCGGCGGCCGCGCCGATGCCGCTGTCGCCGCCGGTGATCAGGGCGCGCTTGCCCGCCAGGCGGCCGGTGCCGCGATAGCTGGTCTCGCCGTGATCGGGGCGCGGGTCCATCTCGCGGGCCAGTCCCGGAAAGGGCTGCTCCTGCGCGGGAAAGTCGGGGGCGGGCAGGCGCGGATCGGTGATGGCGCCGCTGCGGAAGGGCGGGTGGACGGGCGTCTCGGACATGGGGCCTCCTTGGGTCGGTTGCGAAGGCCAACCGCAGGGGCGGGCGATTGTTCCGGCTGATCTTTGACGCCCGCCGCCACGAAAAGGGGCTGCCATCCCTGCGGATCGCGGCCCCCCGTCAATCGTCCGGATCGTCTCAGGCGTTGTAGAGCGGCATCACGCCCGCCTCGCGGTGGATGTCGTTCACCGCTGCGCGGTCCAGCTTCATCGCCACGGCCAGGTCGTTCAGATAGCGGGCCTCGGCCTCGCTGTCGAAATCGATCGCCAGAAGCGACATCAGATAGATCTGACGCTCCATCCCCTCGGGCACGTCTCGGGCCAGGGCGGCGGCATCGACGGGCGCGGCCATCTGGTCGCGGATGAACTGCCGCTCGTCCGCGTCCAGATCATCGCCCAGATGGCCCAGAAGGCGCTGGCGTTCCGCGTCATCGACATGACCGTCGGACTTGGCCGCCTGGATCATGGCACGCAGCATCAGCCCGGCCATGGCGTTCTGTTCCGGCGTGGGCGCGACCTGCGGTTCGGCATCATGGGACAGCGCATCGTCGAACAGCGATCCGAAGGTCGCGTTGTTGCGCTCCTGCGAGCCCTTGGTCGCCAGATGCCCGACCGCGCCGCCCGCCGCTGCGCCGCCCAGAAGACCGCCCAGCATGCCGCCCAGGCCCCCGGTGCCGCCCGCCCCGGTGCCACGCGGCTGGCCACCCAGCCTGTCCAGCAGACCGCCCAGGGAACCGTGCGCCCCGCCGCCCGTGCCGCCCCCCAGGGCGCGGCCCAGCATCTGGTTCAGGCTGCCGCCCGAACTGCCGGTGTTGTTGGCCAGCAGGTTGTCCAGAAGGCCGCCGCCGACCTTGCGGTGACCCGGCCTGCCGCCGTGCTGGTTGTTCATCATCCCGCCGATCCCCTTGGCCAGCATCACGCCGGCGGCGACCTTGGTCAGGCTTTTCATCAGGCTCATCGTGTTTCCCCCTTCGTGGACGGGCGCGGACGGCATCGTCCGGCCCCTTGCGCCTGAAACGATATGGGGCGTGCGGCGGTTCCGGCAGCGCGGGGCGTCGGGGCCGCTCGGGCGGGGCGATCGCACGCGGCGACGCATGCCTCCCCTTGATTTCCCCGCCTGCGCCTTATAGATCGCGGCCCATGTCAATCCGGGGCCCTTCAGCCATGCCCCGCGGATCCAGGAGGCCGACATGGCAAAGGCAAAGTTTGAACGGACGAAACCGCACGTGAACATCGGGACCATCGGTCACGTTGACCATGGCAAGACGACGCTGACGGCCGCGA
>NZ_JBYLFR010000008.1:0-183315 GCF_057748165.1 Paracoccus sp. NIOT.M2S5SZ12 | reverse complement strand
GCCGTGTCAGGCGCACGCTGCGACTGGTAGCGCACCATCTTGCGATCCGCGCCCGCAATCTCGCACGCCCGCCGTTCTGACAGCCCGAGATGGGCCTTCAGATGCGCGACAGCCTCGCGCTTCACGGCGGGCGTCACCATTTTTTTGACAAGAGTTCCTTCATCGCCGCCATGTCGAGCATCTGCTCGGCCAGCAACTTCTTCAGCTTGGCGTTCTCGTCCTCCAGCGCCTTCAGCCGCTTGGCCTCTGACACCGTCATCCCGGAATACTTCGCCTTCCAAGCGTAGAACGTGCCCTCCGACATCCCGTGCTTGCGGCACAGGTCAGCACACTTTGCCCCCGCCTCATGCTCCTGCAAGATGCCAATAATCTGCTCTTCCGTCAGTCGTGCCTTCTTCATCGTCCGTCCTCTCCATGGGCCGGACTCTAATCGTAGATGGAGGAAAAATCCCGTGGCACGTCATGGGCTCTACAACCAGAAAGAGGTCTGGCCGATTTTCGGCTATGAGGGCGAGAGCTTCTCGCAGGGCGGCTACATCTATCGTGGCTTCGACGACATCGACTGGCTGTGAGGGGACGGATCATGGCAACGGCTGCAAAATTCGAGCTGACCGACGACAGCGTGGTCGTCATCATCGGCACCGGCGCGGGCGGCGGCGTGCTGGCCAACGAACTGGCGCAGAAGGGCGTCAAGGTCGTGGCGCTGGAGGCGGGCGGGCGCTATCTGCCCGAGGACTACATCAACGACGAATGGGAAAGCTTCGGCCAGCTGGCCTGGACCGACCCGTGCACGACCAGCGGCGACTGGCGCGTGGCCAAGGATTTCAGCGGCCTGCCGGCCAGGATCGTCAAGGCGGTGGGCGGCATCACGACCCATCGGGCGGGCGCCTCGATCCGCTTTCAGGAGCATGATTGGAAGGCGCTGACCATCTATGGCGCGGTGGAGGGGGCCAATCTGCTGGACTGGCCCATCGACGCGGCCGAGATGGCCCCCTGGTACGAGAAGGCCGAGGCCAAGCTGGTCGTGACGCGCACCGGAGAGTTTCCCGGCCTGCCCGGCAGCAACAACGACACGGCGTTCGAGGCGGGGGCCAAGGCCATCGGCTATACCGAAATCTAGACCGGGCGCACGGCGATCGACAGCGTCGACACTGTCGAACGTCCTGCCTGGCAGCAGACGGGCTTCTGCTTTCAGGGCTGAAAATGGGGCGCCAAGTGGTCGGCGGCCTAGACCGACATTCCCAAGGGCGAGGCGACCGGCAACCTTGAGGTCCGCGATCACGCGCATGTCGCGCGCATCCTGCACAACGACCAGGGCCGCGTCACCGGGGTCGAGTACTTCGACAAGGACGGCGCCCTGCAGTTCCAGGCCGCGCGTCTGGTGGCCGTCGCGGGCAACAGCTTCGAGAGCCCGCGCCTGCTACTGAACAGCGCCAGCAGCATGTTCCCGGACGGGCTGGCCAACAGCAGCGGCCAAGTCGGGCGCAACTCCATGCGGCATACGATCGGGTCGGTCTATGGCATCGTCGACAAGCCGGTGCGCATGTGGCGCGGCATAACCATGGCGGGCATCATGCAGAACGAGGCGCGCCACGACCCGTCCCGCGGCTTCGTCGGCGGATACGATCGGGAGACGCTGTCCCTGGGCCTGCCCTTCATGGCGGCCTTCTTGGACCCGGGCAGCTGGGGGCGCGAGTTCACCTCGGCGCTGGACCAGTACTAATACATGGCCGGGCTGTGGATCGTCGGAGAGGACATGCCGCAGGAGACGAACCGCGTCACCTCGTCCGACACCGTGGACAAGTTTGGGCTGAAGGTCGCGAACGTCAATTTCAGCGACCACGCCAACGACATCGCCATGCGCAACCGCGCCTATGAGCGGGGGCAGGCCATGTATCGGGCGTTAGGGCCACGCGGACCCTGCCGACGCCGCCCTACCCCCCAACCTCGGCACCAACCGGATGTCGGAACGGGCCGAGGACGGGGTGGTGAACGGGCAGGGACGGTCGCCTGACATCTCGAACCTGCTCATCTCGAATGGCAGCGAGTTTACGACCGGGGCAGCCGGGAACCCGACCCTGACCATCGCGGCGCGGGCGATCCGTCAGGCCGACCGCATCGCCCGCGAGATGAGCGCCGGCACCCTGTGACGATGGCGTCCCCGGCGGCACCCTGCCGCCGGGAACGGTCTGTGATCAGCCCTGGGCCGCGGCGTCGTTCACCTCAGTCTCGGCGATGCGGGTCATGTGGACGTCGCCGTCGCGCGTCCGCTCCAGGCAGTCGCGCAGCACCGCACCGTCGCTGTCCAGCCCAAGCCGGTTCGCAAAGCTCAGCACGCAGCCATAGCCCGCGATCGCGTAATGCGTCAGGCGCTGATACTGGGTGATGATCGCGGCGTCGCGCACATCCGCATTGCCGAACTCGGCCTGCAGGGCATGCTTGCGCGCCTCGGTCACCAGCCCCTCCATGCCCTTGCAATGCTCTCCGGTCGGGTCCTCGCCGTGCTGGTTGCACAGGCCGGCCAGCGCCTCCATGCCCCGCGCGATGCCCTCGTTGCCCGCAATCAGCGCCTCGGCCAGCTCGCGCGAGGTCGCGGCGCGGCCCATCTCGGTCACCACGGGCATTGACTGCTTGCAGGCGGAATAGAGGTCCTTCAGCTGGTCCAGATACAGATCCTTCAACGTGTTCATGCTCATCGCTTTCGCCCTTTCGCGGTTGTCCTGCCGTCCCAACCGGGGGAGCGGGCGCCCGTTCCCTGCAACAGACAAAGATCAGCCGCCGCGGGGCGCTTGACTTCGTCGGCGGCAGGGGCCAGCACTGCGGCCCATCCCGACCGCGAGAGGCTGCCCCATGTTTGCGTGGTTCGAACGCCGCATCGACCCCTATCCCGACGATCCGCCCAGCATGCCCCCACCGGGCCTGTGGCAGTTCGTCCTGCATTACAGCCGCGGCACGCTGCCTTGGCTGGTCGCGCTGGCGATCGGGTCGGGTCTGATCGCGCTGATCGAACTGGCGCTGTTCAACTGGCTGGGGACGCTGGTCGATCAGCTGGCCGACACGCCTCGCGACGCGTTCTGGGACAGGCACGGCACCGGAGTGATCGTGATGGCGGTCGTGCTGCTGGTCGTCATGCCGGCGCTGAACACGGTCACCTCGCTGATCCTGCACCAGTCGCTGATGGGCAACTTTCCGCAGCGCATCCGCTGGCAGGCGCATCGCTGGCTGCTGCGCCAGTCGGTGGGCTATTTCCAGGACGAGTTCGCGGGCCGCATCGCGCAGCGCCTGATGCAGACCGCGCTGGCGGTGCGCGAGGTCTCCATGAAGATCATGGATGTCGGCAGCTATGTCCTGATCTATTTCCTGGGCGCGCTGGTGCTGGCGGCGTCGCAGGACTGGCGGCTGGCGATCCCCTTCATGATCTGGGCCGTGGCCTACGGGCTGCTACTGTCCTATGTGGTGCCGCGCCTCGGGCGCGTCGCGCAAGAGCAGGCCGATGCCCGCAGCGCCATGACCGGGCGGATCGTGGACAGCTATACCAACATCGCCACGGTCAAGCTGTTCTCGCATTCCGACCGCGAGGAGGCGTGGATGCATCAGGGCATGGACCGCTTTCTGGGCACGGTCCACCGGCAGATGCGCCTGTCCAGCCTGCAGGACATCGTGCTGAACCTGCTGAACGTCTGGCTGGTGGCCTCGGTCGCGGGGCTGGGGCTATGGCTGTGGACGCAGGGCCTGATCGCGGTGGGGGCGGTGGCCATCGCCGTGCCGCTGGCGCTGCGGCTGAACAACATGTCGCATTGGATCATGTGGGAGTTCGCGGCGCTCTTCGAGAACATCGGCACGGTCCGCGACGGCATCACCAGCCTGTCCCTGCCGCGCGAGGTGCGCGACGCGCCGGGCGCCGTCGCCCTGCGCCCCGGCCCGGCCGAGATCCGCTTCGACGGCGTGACCTTCCGCTATGGCGGACCGGCGGGGGCGCAGCCCATGGCGGTGCTGGACGACCTGACGCTGCATCTGCGGCCCGGAGAGCGGGTGGGTCTGGTCGGCCGGTCGGGGGCGGGGAAATCGACGCTGATCAACCTGCTGCTGCGCTTTCACGACATCGACGCGGGGCGCATCACCATCGACGGGCAGGACATCGCGACGGTCACGCAGGACAGCCTGCGCGCGGCCATCGGGGTGGTGACGCAGGACAGCTCGCTGCTGCACCGCTCGGTGCGCGAGAACATCACCTATGGCCGCCCCGACGCGACCGAGGCGCAGATCCAGGACGCCCTGCGCATGGCCGAGGCCGACGGCTTCGTCCCCGCCCTCAGCGACAGCCAGGGCCGCCGGGGGTTGGAGGCGCATGTGGGCGAACGCGGCGTCAAGCTGTCGGGCGGCCAGCGCCAGCGCATCGCCATCGCGCGGGTCGCGCTGAAGGACGCGCCGATCCTGATCCTGGACGAGGCCACCAGCGCCCTGGACAGCGAGGTCGAGGCCGCGATCCAGTCCCGGCTGGAGCTGCTGATGCAGGGCAAGACGGTCATCGCCATCGCGCACCGCCTGTCCACCATCGCGGCCATGGACCGGCTGGTCGTTATGGACCAGGGCCGGATCGTGGAACAGGGCACCCATGCGCAGCTTCTGGCGCAGGGCGGCATCTATGCGCGGCTGTGGCACCGGCAGTCGGGCGGCTTTCTGGCCGCCGACGACTGAGCCTGCTCAGGCCTTGCGGGCCTTGCGCGCCTTCTGCCAGGGCGCGCCGTGCCGCAGCCACAGGACCGACAGCCACCACAGCGTGACGCAGGCCCACAGGTCCACGGCCAGCCTGCGCCACATCGGCTGATCGGCGGGCGTCATCTGGAAGGCGTCGCCCAGGACCGACAGCAGCACGCAGGCCACGAAGGAGAACAAGCCCCCCTTGCCGATCTGCTGCAGCGCGACGCCGGGACGGCTCGCGGCCAGCCACTCCGCCACCCGCGCCAAAGGCACCGCGACCAGCCAGGCCGCCGCCATGATCGCCAGATAGCGCGTGCCGTCCAGGCTCCACTTGTCGATCGTGCCATAGACGCGCATCAGCGCCTGCCGGAACTCCAGCGCGGGCTCGCCGATGCGCGCGCCGATGACGATGGCGCTGCCGAAGGCGAACATGCCGATGGCCAGCACGGTCACCAGGTGCCGCCACGGCCACAGCGCGGCCATCAGCCGTTCGCGATAGAGGCCCATGGCCGTCCCGGTATAGAACAGCATCTGCCAGCCGAAGGGGTTGAACAGGAAGCCGTTCTCGGTCCGGTGGTTGGGGATCAGGGCGTTCAACTGCGGCGCGTGCCACCACAGCGCCACCGACCCCGCCGCGACCAGCAGCGGCCAGCGCAGCATCAGCGGCACGACCACGATCGCCAGCGTGATCAGGATGACATAGACGGCCAGCACGTCGATGATGTTGGGCTGCACCCAGAAGGTCGCGACGGTGCCGATGAAGCCCAGGGGGTTCTCCAGCACCCAGACCGCGTACTGGTTCCAGATCGCGGTATGCGGCCGTTCCAGCGCCCAGAGCGCCGCCGACAACAGCGCCATCAGCACCGCGCCGATGATCATGGCGCGCCAGACCTCGAACGCGCGGCGGGCAAAGCGGCGGCGGGCGGCTGCGCGCCCCTCTCGTGCCTCGATGCTGCGCCAGACGATGCCGACCAGGAAGCCCGACAGCAGCACGAACATCTCGGATGCGTCGAAGATCGAGAAGTTGGGCAGGGTCCAGCCGCGCATGACCGAGATCGGCATGTGATTGACCATGATGCTGACCAGCGCGTAACCGCGCAGCATATCCAGAGCGATGAGGCGGTTCATGCGGGCAGTCGGCTCCAGCGGGTCAGCAGCGCCGGGTCCAGCAGCATCGCGTCGGTCTCGGCGCGGTCCATGTCGTCCAGCGCCTGGTGCCGGGTGGCGGCATGGGCGATCTTGGCCTCGGCGGTGATCCGGGCCAGGCGCACGCCGCGCGGCAGGTCATGGGGCAGGGGGGCCAGCATGGCGCAGTGGCGCGCCAGCAGGGTCTCGTCCTCGGCCAGCCGGGTCAGGCTGTCGCGGCCGGTGACGGCCTGGGGCAGGCTGCGGGTGATGGCCGTGGCCTGGGTCAGGATGGCTGGCGGGTCGCGCTCCTCCGGGGTGACCAGCAGGCCGCGCATACGCGCCCACCGCCCGAAGACCGGGCTGGCCGACAGGCGAGAGGTCAGCGGTGACAGGATCAGCCCCGCCAGGATCGGCGACAGCCAGATCAGCTGCCCCGGAGAGAAGGTCGCCAGCACCACCAGCGTCCCCGCGCCCAGGGCCACATGCGCCCAGTGATGGCGCAGCACCACGCCCCAGGGAGGCATGGAGCCTGCGCGGGTCTGGGCGTTCCAGCCGCTGTCGCGGCCCGACAGGATCTCGAAGATCTGGCGGGTCTGGACCAGCATCTGCACGGGCGCGATCAGCGCCGACAGGATCGTCTCGAACAGCGCGCTGGCAAAGATGCGCACCCGGCCGCCCGAATTGCGCGCCAGCGGACGCGCCCAGGCCCGGAAGGTCGCGATGAACTTGGGCAGCAGCAGCAGGCCCATGGCCAGCGCGAACAGCCACAGCATCCGGCGGCTGTCGAAGACCGGCCAGTCGGGGAACAGCTGATAGGCGGTCGGGAAGTATTCCGGCGTTGACAGCAGCACGGTGGCCGACAGGATCAGGCCGACCAGGATCAGCGCCAGCCACAGCGGGCTCATCAGAAAGCCCATGATGCCGATGATCATGTGGGCCCGGCTGACGCCGCGCAGGCCGCGCACGCCCAGCAGGCGCGAATGCTGCAGGTTGCCCTGCGCCCAACGGCGTTCGCGCACCGCCATGTCCAGCAGCGTCGGCGGGCAGCCCTCGAAGCTGCCGCGCAGGTCGTGGTCCAGCCGCACGCTCCAGCCCGCGCGGCAGAGCGCCGCCGCCTCGACGAAGTCGTGGCTGAGGATCGTGCCGCCGAAGGGCGGCTTGCCGGGCAGGCGCGGCAGGCCGCAGGCCTGGGCGAAGGCGGTCACGCGGATGATCGCGTTGTGCCCCCAGTAGTTGCCCGTGTCGCCCGACCAGGCGGCGACGCCGCGCGCGATCATCGGGCCATAGACGCGGCCCGCGAATTTGGTCAGGCGGGCAAAGATCGTCTCTCCGCCGACCAGCATCGGCATGGTCTGGATCAGCCCCACGCGGTCGTCGGCGGCCATGCGCGCGGACAGCGCCCGGATGGTCGCGCCCGACATGACGCTGTCGGCGTCCAGCACGACCATCTGGTCGTAGCGGCCGCCCCAGTGGCGCACGAACTCGGCCAGGTTGCCCGACTTGCGGTCGTCATTGGTCAGGCGGCGGCGATACCACAGGGGCACCGGGCAGCGGGCGCGGGCGGCGTCGATGATCAGCGTCTCGTTCACGGCGACGACGGGGTCGCGCGTGTCGGACAGCACGAAGATCTCGGTCCGGTCGGCCATGCCTTCGGCGGCCAACTCCTGCCCCAGGGCGACCAGCAGGCCAGTGCTGGTGGCGACATCCTCGTGATAGATCGGCATGACCACGACCACGCGGGCGGCGTTCGGACCCTCCGGCGTGCGCAGGCGCGGCGCCAGAAAGCCCGCCAGCGTCCCGCAGAACGAGAAGCCGACCCAGGCAAAGGTCGGCACGAACAGCACCAGCAGCGCGATCTGCATCGGCGTGGGATCGGCCCCGAAGGCCGCCAGCATCTGCGTGAAGCCCACCACCGCCAGCGCCGCCGTGCCGCCGAAAGCGATCAGGCGCGCCATCCAGACGCGCAGGCTGTTCATGCGCCGTCCCGGACCGCCCGCGGGCGGGGCCGCGAAATCCTGGACCGGCATGGTCAGGGGGGCGGGCGGCGGAACGACGGCGTCGCGGGCCGGGGCGTCGTGCAGACCGGCCGGGGTGTCGTGCTGATCCATCATCATGCGGTCCAGCGCGTCATCCAGGTCTCGCTGAGCGCGAGGCCGTCGGGGTCGGTCAGCAGGGCCTGAAGTTCGACCAGGGCCGCGCGGCCCGGCTCGAACTCGAAGGCCAGGCGCAGCACGCCCTGTTCGGGCAGCGGCTTGACATAGGCATGCACGATGCGCCCGTCCGAGGCGCTGACCTGATAGTTCGGCAGCGTCTCGCGGAACAGGCCCAGGTCGAAGTCGATGATGTAGCTGCGCGTCGTCTCGACGTTGATCGAGCGCCCGGAGCGGACCTGACGCACCTTGGCCAGGGGCAGGTTCGTGGGCGGCAGCGCCGCGAAGCTGAGCCGATAGCGGAACTCGGTCCGCTCGCCGCCCGGAATGACGCCGGAGGGCAGCCAGTAGCTGACGATGTTGTCGTTGAACTCGTTCTCGACCGGGATCTCGATCAGGCGCACCTCGCCCTCGCCCCACGCGCCCTCGGGCTCGATCCAGGCGGAGGGGCGCATGTGATAGAGCGCCTCGGCGTCCTGATAGGTCTCGAAGTCGCGGGGCCGCTGGACCAGGCCGAAGCCCTTGGGGTCGCGGTCCACGAAGCTGCTGATCTGCAGGTTGCGCGGCGACATCAGCCCGCGCCACAGCGCCTGGTTGGCGCCGGTCTGCATCTGCAGCCCGTCGCTGTCATGGCAGGCCGGGCGATAGTCGTCGACCACCCGGCGCGAGGCCGGGCTGAACCAGAACATCGAGGTCAGCGGCGCGATTCCCGTCTCGCGCAGGTCCACCCGCGGGAACAGGGCGACGCGGGTGCGCACCATGGTGACCGCGCCGGGCGTCACGTCGAACTGGAACGCGGCCGAGACCGAGCGGCTGTCCAGGATCGCATAGATCCGCACACTTTCGGCACCCTTTTCCGGCTCCACGATCCAGAAGTCGGTGAACAGCGGGAACTCCTCGCCGTCGGGGCTGCCGGTCTTGATGGCCAGGCCCCGCGCGGAGAGGCCGTAGATCGTGCCGCGCGCCACCGCCCGGAAGTAGCTGGCGCCCTGAAAGACGATGAATTCGTCCATCACGCCGGGCCGGTTCAGCGGCGTGCGCATGCGGAAACCGGACCAGCCCATCTCTCCGATGGTGGTCAGGTCGGGGCCGTCGGGAAAGACCGCCGGGTCGAAGTCCAGCATGGCCGGGTCGAAGGGAATCGGGCGGCTGATGCCCTCGCGCACCAGATTGATCTTGACCGGTTCGTAGAAGATCGAACCGGGCGACAGCAGGTCCAGCCCGAAATTCGGATGGGCGGCCAGTGGGTCGGCCTCGCGCCGGAATCGGATGCCGCGATAGCTGTCATAGTTCAGGTTCGCAAAGGTGCCGACCAGATCGGCCACCGGCTGCACATAGATCCGGGCCGAGCGTTCCTGCGCCAGCGTCGCCACCTGCTCGAAGCCGAAGGGTTCGGGCATGGGCGGGCCGTAGGCTGCGGGATCGGTTTCGGCGGGGGCCTGCGCCTGCGCGGGGACCGCCATCAGCGATCCGCCGGCGGCCAGGGCGGTGGCGGCATTGAGGAATTGGCGACGCTTCATGACCGGGGATATCTCGACAGGGATGAGGGAATATAGGGCGGGCGCCGCAGCGCAGCAAGCGTACGGGATGGTTTGCCCGGTTATCCGCCGATAGCGGCGCGCCGGGCAAGCGTCAACTGCGCGACGCGCGCGCAAGGCCGGATCATCGTGGCGTCATTGACGCGCCAGCCAGGCGGTGACGACGGGGCGCAGGTTCTCCTCGCCGCGGGCCTCGGCCTCCTCGATGACGCGGGCCAGCGCGGTCAGGTCGACCCGGCGGATCAGGTGCTTGACCGGGCCGATCGAGGCGGGGCGCATCGACAGGCGCCGGATGCCCAGGGCGGCGAAGGTCAGCGCCTCGACCGGGCGGCCGGCATCCTCGCCGCAGAAGGACAGCGGCACGCGCGCCTCCTCGCAGCGGGCGATGATCTGACGCAACAGCGCCAGGAAGGACACGTTCAGCGTGTCGTAGCGGCGGCGCACGCGCTCGTTCTCGCGGTCGGCGGCGAAGAAGAACTGCTTGAGGTCGTTGCCGCCGATCGAGATGAAGTCGCACATCTCGAAGAATCGTTTGGGCGCGAAGGCCAGCGACGGCGTCTCCAGCATGGCGCCCACGCGGATGTCGCTGGGCATGGAATGGCCAAGCCGCTGCTCGCGCGCCATCTCCTGCATCAGGATGCGGTGCGCGGCCTCGTATTCGGCCATGTCGGCGATGAAGGGGAACATGACGTGCAGCGGCCGCCCGACGCTGGCGCGGATCAGCGCCTGCAGCTGCATGCGCAGAACGCCGCGCTTGTCCAGGCCCACCCGGATCGCGCGCCATCCCATCGCCGGGTTCGGCTCGTCCTGAGGCTTCATGTAGGGCAGAACCTTGTCCGACCCGATGTCCAGCGTGCGGAAATGCACGGGCTTGCCCTGGGCGTTGTCCATGACGCGCGCGTAAAGGCCCGCCAGCTCCGCCCGGCGGGGAACGTGGTTGCGGACCAGGAACTGCAGCTCGGTCCGGAACAGGCCCACGCCCTCGGCGCCCGATCCCTCCAGCGAGGGCAGGTCGGCCATCAGGCCGGCATTCATGAACAGCTGCACCGTCGTGCCGCAGGTCGCGGTCGCGGGCAGGTCGCGCAGCCCGGCATAGCGGTCCTGCGCCGCGGCCTGCATGGCGATCTTGTCCATGAAGGCCTTGTGGACCGATTCCTCGGGGCGCAGGTGGATCACGCCCTGGTCGCCATCGACCAGGATCGGGTCCCCGTTCAGCGCCTCCGACACGATGCGTCCGGCATGGATGACCAGCGGGATGGCCAGCGCGCGCGCGACGATGGCGGCGTGGCTGCCGACCGACCCCTCCTCCAGCACCACGCCCTTCAGGCGGCGGCCGTATTCCAACAGCTCGGCCGGGCCGATGTTGCGCGCGACCAGGATCGGGTTGTCGGGCATCTCGGCGCCGGTATCGCTGCCCTGGCCGGTCAGGATGCGCAGCAGGCGGTTCGACAGGTCGTCCAGGTCATGCAGCCGGTCGCGCAGATAGGGGTCGGCCGCCATCTCCAGCCGGGCGCGGGCAAAGGACTGCTCCTTCTCCACGGCGGCCTCGGCGGAGAGGCCAAGCCGGATGTCCTCCTCCATGCGCTTCAGCCAGCTGCGCGAATGGGCGAACATGCGATAGGCCTCGAGCACCGCAGCATGCTCTCCGCCGCCGCCCATGTCCACCGCGCCCAGCATCCGGTCCACGGTGCTGCGCAGCGTCTCGACGCCCTCGTGCAGGCGGGCCAGCTCGCGGTCGGGATCGTCGCCCACCGGGTTCGCGACCACCACGCGCGGCTCGTGCAGCCAGACGCGGCCCTCGGCGCAGCCCTCCTGGCCGGTCGCGCCGCGGATCATCAGCGGAAAGCGGTGCGCCAGCGGCAGGCTGTCGGTCTGGCTGCCCTGGAAGGCGCCCAGTTCGGTCATCTCGGCCAGCACCATGGCCACCACCTCGAGGCCATAGACCTCGTCCTCGGAGAATTGCCGCGCGGTCGCGCATTGCACGACCAGCACGCCGAGCCGCTCGCCCACGCGCTGGATCGGCACGCCGAGGAAGGCCGGGAACACCTCCTCGCCCGTCTCGGGCATGAAGCGGAAACCGGCCTCGGCGGGGGCGTTGGCGGTGTTGACATGGCGTCCGGTGCGCGCGACGCGGCCGACCAGGCCCTCGCCGAGGCGCAGCCGCGTCTGGTGGACGGCCTCGGGGCGCAGACCCTCGGTCGCGCACAGCTCCAGCGTGTCGGCGTCGCGGAACAGATAGATCGAACAGACCTCGGTCCCCATCGAATCGGCGATGTGATGGGTGATCTGGTCCAGACGGTCCTGGCCCCCGCCCGCGGCGGCCAGGATTTCCTTCAGCCGCCGCAGCAGCTTGCGCGAGTCGCTGTCCGTGCGATCCTGCATCGCCTGCCCGCCTTCCGCCTGCGTCTTGGCCCCGGCACCGGGGCCGGACCGGATGGCTTACGCCTTGTCCAGCTCGAAGGCATCATGCAGCGCCTGCACGGCCAGTTCCATGTATTTCCGATCGATCAGCACCGAAATCTTGATCTCGGAAGTGGAGATCACCTTGATGTTGACGTTTTCATCGGCCAGCGCCTTGAACATGCGCGCGGCGACCCCCGCATGGCTGCGCATGCCGATGCCGACGACGCTGACCTTGGCGACCTCGGTATCCACGACCAGCTCGTCATAGGCGATGGTCCCGGCCTGGCGGGCCTCCTCCATCGCGCGCTTGGCGCGCTCGACCTGGTTGATCGGCACCGAGAAGGTCATGTCGGTCACCGACCCCGGATGGTCGTCGTAATCCTTTTCCGAGATGTTCTGCACGATCATGTCGACGTTCACGCCGGCCTCGGCCAGAGGCGCGAAGATCGCGGCCGAGATGCCGGGCCGGTCCTCGACCGTCACCAGGGTGATCTTGGCCTCGTCGCGCGAAGAGGCGACGCCGTTGACGACTTTCGATTCCATGATTTCATCCTCATCGCAGATCAGCGTGCCGGAATTTTCGTCGGTATCCTCGAAGGAGGACAGCACCCGCAGCCGCACCTTGTAGCGCATGGCCAGCTCGACCGAGCGGGTCTGCAGCACCTTGGCGCCCAGGGATGCCAGCTCCAGCATCTCCTCGAAGGCGATGCGCGGCAGCTTGCGCGCCTTGGAGGTGATGCGCGGATCGGTCGTGTAGACCCCGTCCACGTCGGTGTAGATGTCGCAGCGCTCCGCCCCGAAGGCCGCGGCAAAGGCCACCGCGGTCGTGTCCGATCCGCCGCGGCCCAAGGTGGTGATGCGGCCCTCGGGCGAGACGCCCTGGAAGCCCGCGACCACCGCGACCTTGAAGCCTTCGGCGAACTTCTGGTCCAAATTCTTGCGGGGGATGTCCACGAAGCGCGCGGCCGAATAGGCGGCGGTGGTGTTGATCGGCACCTGCCAGCCCTGCCAGCTGCGCGCGGGCACGTCCATCTCCTGCAGGGTCAGGGCCATCAGGCCCGCGGTCACGTTCTCTCCGGAACTGACCACCGCGTCGTATTCGCGCGCGTCGAACAGCGGCGAGGTCTGCTCGACCCAGCCCACCAGCTCGTTGGTCTTGCCCGACATGGCGCTGACGATGACGATGACGTCATAGCCCCGTTCCACCTCGCGCTGCACCTTGCGGGCGGCGTTCTTGATCCGGTCCAGATCGGCCACCGAGGTGCCGCCGAATTTCATTACCAGAAGCGGCATCACGGGCCTCCAGCCTAAGGATGTGCGTCGGCGGGGCTTTTAGGGGCGGGTGCGGCAAACCGCAAGGGGCGCGATCAGTTCGCGCGCCGCCGCGGCAGGAAGGGCAGGGGGGCCACCGGCACGCCGTCCTCGATCAGCTTGCGGGCGTCCTCGGGGCGGGCCTCGCCGTGGATCGCGCGGGCCGGGCGCTGGCCCTCGTGCATGGCGCGGGCCTCCTCGGCAAAGCTGAGGCCGACGTAATCGGAGTTCCTCTCGACCTGCTCGCGCAGCGCCTCCAGCGCGGCCTCGGCGGGGTTGCGCGCCTCGCGCAGCGACCGCTTGTCGGCGACCGCAGGCGCCATCAGTGCCCGGTCCACCCGCGCCGATCCGCAGGTCGCGCAGGTCACCTGACCGGCATCGCGCATCGCCTCGAACCCGTCCGAGGACCGGAACCAGCCGTCGAAGTCATGGCCCTTCTCGCAGCGCAAGGCATAGCGGATCATCGAAACGCTCCCGTCATCACCCGGGGATATCGGGTCGGCCGCGCGTGCTTGCAAGCCCGTCCGCCAGCGCCTCCAGCCGCGCGATCAGCGGGCCCGGATCGCCCGCCCGCGCCTCCAGCAGGGCGCGCGCCGCGCGGCCCATGGCGCGGGCCTCGTCAGGCGCGTCGACCAGCCGCGCCAGGGTCGCGGCCAGATCGCCCGCCTCGCGCGCCGCGCCATGCGCCTCCAGCATCGCGAAGGGCTCGACGAAATTGCCGACATGCGGGCCGTGGATCAGCGCGCAGCCATGGGCGGCGGGCTCCCAGGGGGTGTGACCGCCGTGATCGACCAGACTGCCGCCGATGACGCAGATGCCGGCGCGGTCGTACCAGCGCGCCATCTCTCCCAACGTGTCGGCCAGCAGCACGCCGCCGGGAGCCGCGTCCGCGGCACCCGCGCTGCGCCGCGCGACGGGCAGGCCGCGCGCGGCGATCAGCGCGGCCACGGCGTCGCCCCGGTCGGGATGGCGCGGCGCCAGGATCAGCCGCAGGTCGGGCCGCGCGGCGCGGATTTCGGCAAAGGCATCCAGGACCCGCGCGTCCTCGCCCTCATGGGTCGAGGCGGCCAGGATGGTGCGGTCGCGGCCCGCGTCCACGGCCGTGGCGGGCAGGGCGGCCGGAGCCAGGAGCTTCAGGTCAAGACGCGGCAGCACCGTCCCGGCCCTGAGACCCAGCCCCAGAAGCCGCGCCTCGCTGGCCTGGTCCTGGGCCGACAGCGCCGCGATGCGGTCCAGCATCGGCCCGATGATGCGCGGGAACCGCCCCCAGGTCGCGGCCGAGCGTTCCGACATGCGCGCCCCTATCATCGCCTGATGCACGCCCCGCCGCGCCAGCAGGCGCGAGCGCAGCGGCCAGAACTCGCCCTCGACCGTGACGGCCAGGCGCGGGCGGGCCGCGTCCAGGAACCGCGCCAGCGCGCCGGGCAGGTCCAGCGGCGCCAGCCGCGCGGCCAGGCCCCAGCCCTGCGCCAGCGCGCGCCCGGTCTCGCTGTTGGTGGTGACCAGCAGGTCGTGGCGGGCGGCCAGGGCGTCGATGACCGTGCGCGCCGAGGTCAGCTCTCCGACCGATGCGGCATGGACCCAGATCGCGGCCGCTTCCGGGCGCGCCCCGCAGACCAGCCGCTCGCGCAGCGCCGCCGATCCGCCCAACCGCGCGCGCAGGCACAAAGCGGCCTCGGCGATGCGGGTCGTGGCGTCATAGAGCATGGGGATTGGTCCCTCGCGGAAAGTCGGTGGAGGCGGGTACCGGAATCGAACCGGTCTTCACGGATTTGCAATCCGGTGCGTAACCTCTCCGCCAACCCGCCGCCGTCGAGAGTGGCCGTGTCCTAGCGGATTGCCGCGACCCTTGCAAGACGCGATCGCCCGCGCCGATGTCCGGCGTTGCCCCGTTTCGGGAAACATGGCAATAGTCGCCCAAACAGCCCAAGCAGAGGTTCCCCCAGATGAGCAATTTCGCCGCGCGCCGCACGATGATGGTGGACACGCAGGTGCGCCCCGCCGACGTCACCAAGTTCCCGGTGATCGAGGCGATGCTGACCATCCCGCGCGAGGATTTCGTGCCCGCCAGCCGTCGGGCCGTCGCCTATACCGGCGAGAACCTGGACATCGGTGGCGGCCGGGTGCTGCTGGAGCCGCGGACCCTGGCCAAGCTGGTCGACGCGCTGGACATCCAGCCCGATGAGCTGGTGCTGGATCTGGCCTGCGGGCTGGGCTATTCGGCCGCCGTCGTCGCGCGCATGGCCGAGGCGGTCGTCGCGATCGAATCCGACGCCGAGCTGGCCGCCGAGGCGGAGACGCGCCTGTCGGAGGCCGGCATCTTCAACGTCGCCGTCCTGCGCGCCGAGCTGGCCGAGGGCGCCCCCAAGCAGGGCCCCTATGACGTCATCCTGGTCGAGGGCGCGGTCGAGGAGATCCCCGCCGCCATCGTCGATCAGCTGCGCGAGGGCGGGCGCATTGCGGCCCTGTTCACCGAGGGCGCCCTGGGCGTCGCCCGCATCGGCACGCGCAAGGGCGGGGTCATCGGCTGGCGCTATGCCTTCAACGCGCGCGCGCCGATGCTGCCGGGCTTCGAACGCCAGCGCGGGTTCACGCTGTGAGGGCGCGGGCGCGCCTCGCGGCGGCGATCCTGGTGCCGGGGCTGGCCTTGGCGGCCCTGCCCGCGCGGGCCGAATCGCTGGCCGACACGATGGTCGCCGCCTATCGCCATTCCGCGCTGATCGAGCAGAACCGCGCCGTGCTACGCGCCGCCGACGAGGATGTCGCGGCCGCCGTCGCGGCCCTGCGCCCGGTCGTCGAATGGGTCGCCCGCCAGAGCGCGTCGCGCGACGAGGGCAGCACCACGGTCCGCTCGACCTCGCTGTCGCTCGGGGCGCAGCTGACGCTCTATGACTTCGGCCGCTCGCAGCTGGCCATCGACGGCGCCAAGGAGCAGGTCTTGGCCACGCGTCAGGCGCTGGTGGGGGTCGAACAGGACATCCTGCTGGCGGCGACGGTCGCCTATTTCGACGTGCGCGAAGCGATCCAGCAGGTCGGCCTGCAGCAGAACTCGGTGGAGGTGCTCAGCAGCGAGCGTCAGGCCGCCCAGGACCGCTTCGACGTGGGCGAGATCACCGTGACCGACGTGGCGCTCGCCGATGCGCAGCTGGCCGCGACGCGGGCCGCGCTGGCCGCCGCGAACGGTCAGCTGGAGGTCGCGCGCGAGACCTATCTGGCCGTGACCGGCCGCCAGCCCGGCCGTCTGGACGCGCCGCCGCCGCTGCCCAGCCTGCCCGCCACCCTGGACGAGGCGCGGCTGATCGCGCAGCGCAGCCACCCCGCCATCGGCCAGGCGCAGCGACAGGCCGCCGCGGCCGAGATCAGCGTGGCCGCCGCCGCCGCCGAACGCAATCCGACCCTGTCGGCCACCGCGGGCATCGGCGTGACGCGCAGCCCGCAGGCGCAGTTGGGCGGCGAATACGGCAGCCGCAATTCCTCATCGGTGGGGCTGGAGCTGAGCCAGACGCTCTATTCCGGCGGGCGTCTGTCGGCCGCGCATCGTCGGGCGATGGCGCAGCGCGATCAGGCGCGGGCGGGGCTTCTGAACGTCTCGCGCCAGATCAGCCAGCAGGTCGGGGAAACCTGGGCCAACATCGCGGTCGCCCGCGCCCAGATCACCGCGATCGACCAGCAGATCTCGGCCGCGCAGCAGGCCTATGACGGCGTGCGAGAGGAGGCGCTGCTGGGCGCGCGGACGACGCTGGACGTGCTGGATGCCGAACAGTCGCTGCTGGAGGCGCGGGCCGACCGGATCTCGGCCGAATCGAATCTCCAGTTAGCTCATTATCAACTTCTGGCTGCTATGGGACTGTTGACGGTAGAAAACCTGCAACTGGGGATACCCACCTATGACCCATCGCAATATTACAATGCGGTCCGCGATGCGCCCGCAACCAGCAAGCAGGGCGAGAGCCTCGACCGCGTCCTGCGCGCCATCGGCCGGAACTGATCCGGCATCGGCGGTGCGCCATGGCTAAGGCGCGCCGCACCCCCGCCCCCGACACCGAGATCCCGGTCGTCGAGGCCGCGAAGCCCCGCCGCAGCCGCGCCGCGAAACCCGCTTCCGAAGCGGTCGCGAAACCCGCCGCCCCACGCCGTGCCAAGGCCGCCAAACCGGCGGAGCCCGCGCCCGCGACGCCGGCCCGCCGCAGCCGCGCCAAGACCGAGGCGGCTCCCCGCAAGCGCGCGCCGAAGCCCGCGGCCATCGTGCCCGCCGCCCTGCCGCCGCTGATCGACGATCAGCCCCTGGGCCAGGCCGCGCAGGAGATCGCGCAGATCCGCGCGCAGATGCGCTATATCCGCCAGATGGTGGACAGCCGCGCCGATGTTCAGCCCGACGCCCATGCCATGCTGCAACGGCTGTGCCAGGATGCCTCGCCGCGCGCGATCCTCTCCGGCACGACCGCCTCGGTCATCGAACTGCGGCCCCATGCCCGCCGCGCGGCCGCCGTCGAGGATGCACCCCGGCCCCGCGCCCGCCGCGCCGCGGCCGGGCAGGGCATGGTCGCCATGCCTCAGCCCCTGGCCGAGCCGCTGCCCGATCTGATCGCCGAACCCGCTCGCGATGCCGTCGTCGCGCCGCCCGTCGAGGCCGAGGTCCCGCCCGCGCCGCCCCGGCGGCGGTCGCGGGTCATGCAACTGCTGTCGGCCTGGGGCGACTGGCTGATGTGGCGGCTGATGCCGCCGACCCTGTCGGACGCTCCGGCCTCGGTTGCGCCCGCCGTGACCGCGCCGCATCCGCAGCCGGTCGAGATCCAGGCCGCCCCGGCCCCGGTGCCGCCCGCGGTTCCCGAGGTTCCCGTGGCGCAGATCGTCACCCAGACCGTCGATCAGATCATGGACGACGCCGCCATGCGCGCGCGCCTGAAGGAGATGATCCGCGAGGAACTGGAGGGAGAGATGGGCGCCCGGTTCTCGGGGAACCTGCGCGCGGTCGTGCGCCGCGAGGTCGCCGCCTCGCTGGATGAGCGGCTGACGCATCTGTGACGCCCACCGCCCCGGACCGCCTCAGTTCAGAAGCGGTTCGGGGTCCAGGCTCTCGAAGCCGCGGCGGATCTCGAAATGCACGAAGCCGGCCTGACCGGCGGTGCCCAGGGCCTCGCCCGCATCGACCCGGTCGCCCTTGGCCACGGCCACATCGCCCAGATTCGCATAGACGCTCATCAGGCCTCCATCATGGCGCAGCACGACGATGGGCGTTCCGGCGCTGTCGCGGGTGATGGCCGCGACCTCTCCGCCGCCCGCCGCCGCGACGCTGGCCCCGCCCTGGGCCGCGATGTCGATGCCGTCGTTGCGACCCTTCTCATAGACACGGATGATCGCGCCGTCGACGGGCATGCGGAACTGCCCCCCGCTGGAAGCCGCCGTCCGCGTGGCGCCCAGATCGGTGCTGGCGACCGCCGGGGTCGGCGTGTCGGCCGTGGGCGTGTCCTCATCCGGCAGGGGCTGCGCGGCCGAGGGCGGCGGCGGCGTCGGGCTGCCGCTGCCGGGCGCGGTGACGGCCAGCGGATCGGGGCGCGCGCCCGCCTGCGGCACGATCAGCCGCTGACCGGTGCGCAGGCTCATGTCGGCCGGCAGGCCGTTCCAGCTGGCCAGATCCTGCACGCTGACGCCATAGCGCCGGGCAACCGCCCAGGCCGTCTCGCCGGCCGTCACGACATGCTCCCGGGGATTGGCGGGGGAGGCGGCCGGGGCCGCCGCGGCGCGCCCGGCGAAGGGGTCGGTCACCACCGTCGTCGGCGCGGTGGCGGTGCCCGCGGGTGCCCCGCCGCCCACGCCGCGCGGCAGGACCAGCACCGCGCCGGCCTGCAGGGGCGCGTCGGGCGGCAGGGCGTTGTGCGCGGCCAGCTCCGCGGCGGGCAGGCCGAGGCGCGCGGCGATGGCGGCAGGGGTCTCTCCGGCTTGGGCGACGGCGGCCTGGCCGTTGGCAAAGCTGATCACCCCCCGTGCGTCCGGGGCGGGGCGGGGCGAGGCGGCGGCGGCCGCGCCCGCGGTATCCATGCCGCCCATCAGCCCCCGCAGGTCCGGGTCGAAGGTTCCGTCGGCCCCGCAGGCCGTCAGCCCCAGCAGGGCCAGCACCGCGCATCCTGCGCGAAAATCATGTCTGCTCATGGTCTTGTCCTCAGCCTGCCTTCTGGTGGCCGGGGGTCATGTCTGACCCAACCCCTCGACCAGCGGAACGAACCGCACCTGCCGCAGCTCGTCATAGTCGAACCCGCCCTGGGTCCGCGTCACGCGGATCAGGGTCTGGACCGCGTCGGACTGTCCGACCGGCACGACCATGATACCGCCGATCTTCAGCTGTGCCAACAGCGGTCCGGGCGGGTCCTCGGCCGCGGCGGTCACCAGGATGCGATCGAAGGGCGCCTGATCGGGCAGCCCGCGCGAGCCGTCGGCGACCTGCGCGATGATATTGTGGAGCCCCAGGTCGCGGAAGATCGCCTCGGCCTCCTGGACCAGGCGGCGATGGCGGTCGACGGTATAGACGCGCCGGCACAGCCCCGACAGGACCGCCGCCTGATAGCCCGAGCCCGTGCCCACCTCCAGCACCGTGTCGCGCGGCCCGACCTCCAGCGCCTGCGTCATCAGCCCCACGACCGAGGGCTGGCTGATCGTCTGCCCGCAGGGAATCGGCAGGGGCGTGTCCTCATAGGCGCGATCGGCGAACTGGCCGCGCACGAACAGGCCGCGGTCGATCCCCTCCATCACGGCCAGCACGCGGGGGTCGGTCACGCCGCGCGTGCGCAGCTGGTAGACGAAGCGCATCTTGCGTTCGGCGTCATCCCCGCTCATGCGCCGCGCTCACTCGGCGGCCTGGGGCAGCGGATCGTCAAGAACCGCGGCCAGACGGTCCAGCGACGCGTGGCAGGTCAGGTCGGCCCGCATCGGCGTGACCGAGATGTACCCCTCCATCGTCGCGGCCACATCGGTCCCGTCGCGCGCCGGGGCCTGCTGCGAGCCGCCGGCGATCCACATGAAGCGCCGCCCGTTCGGCGCGCTGTAGGGCACCGCGGCAAAGCGCGACCCCTGCCGCTGCCCTTGCGGCACCACGCGCAGGCCGCGCACCTCGGCGGCGGGCACGGGCGGAAAGTTCACGTTGTAGAACAGCCGGAAATCGGCGTCCGCGCTCCAGTCGCCGTGATCCAGCAGGCGGCGGATCACCGCGGCGCCGTGACGGCGCGCGCCCTCGAACGGGTCGGCCAGATCGGCGGTGCGCGGCCCCAGATACTGCGACAGGGCGATGGCGGGCAGGCCCTGCAGCGCGGCCTCCATCGCGCCGCCGATCGTGCCGGAATACATCGCGTTCTCGCCCGCGTTGTTGCCGCGGTTCACGCCGGACAGGACCAGATCGGGAGCAACCTTCAGGATGTCGCCCAGGGCCGCCAGCACGCAATCGGCCGGGCTGCCCTCGGCGGCATAGCGGCGTTCGGCCAGGCGCGCGACCATGGTGGGGTGGGTATAGCTGATGCAATGGCCCACGCCCGACTGCTCGAAGGCGGGGGCGACGGTCCAGACCTCGCCATGGGGACCGGCCAGCTCGGTCGCGATCTGGTGCAGCACCTCAAGGCCCGGTGCGTTGATGCCGTCGTCATTGGTGATGAGAATGCGCATCCTGTCCCCTGTGCCGGTAGCCCGCGCCCCCTGCGCACGCGGATGTGACCCGATCTGCTTAGCGGCGGCGGCTTTCTGCTTCAACCCGTTCCTGTGCCGCAGGGGCGGAAGCGGTTTGACCTTGGCCGCGACCCGATGCATCGTGAGGGTGTGCGCAACGGGCCGGGATGCGATGCAGATCTATCTTCCCATCGCCGAGGTCTCGGTCAATGCCTTCACCCTGATGGGGCTTGGCGGGCTGGTTGGCGTCATGTCGGGCCTGTTCGGCGTGGGCGGGGGCTTCCTGATCACGCCGCTGCTGTTCTTTATCGGCATCCCGCCTGCCATCGCGGTGGCGACCGGGGCGAACCAGGTGGTCGCGTCGTCGGTGTCCGGCGTTCTGGCCCACATGAAGCGCAAGACCGTCGATTTCCGCATGGGGGGCGTGCTGCTGGCCGGGGGGATGGTCGGATCGGGGCTGGGGGTCCTGGTCTTCAACATGCTGCAGAGGCTGGGCCAGGTCGAGCTGGTCGTCCAGCTGTGCTATGTCGTGTTCCTGGGCCTGATCGGCGCGATGATGCTGCAGGAGAGCCTGCGCGCGCTGCTCCGCGCCCGTCAGCCCGCCGGGCGGCGGCGCCTGCATCAGCACATGTGGGTCCATCGCTGGCCGATGAAGGTCAAGTTCCGGGCCTCGGGCCTCTACATCAGCGTCATCCCGCCCCTGATGGTGGGGGTCGCGGTGGGGGTTCTGGCGGCGATCATGGGGGTCGGGGGCGGCTTCATCATGGTGCCCGCGATGATCTATCTGCTGGGCATGCCGACCAAGGTCGTGGTGGGCACGTCGCTGTTCCAGATCACCTTCGTCACCGCCTTCACCACGCTGATGCATGCGGTGAACTACAACACCGTGGACGTGATGCTGGCGGTGCTGCTGATACTGGGCGGGGTGATCGGGGCGCAGGTCGGCACGACGCTTGGTGCCAAGCTGCGGGCCGAACAGCTGCGCATCCTTCTGGCGCTCCTGGTGCTGGCGGTCTGCGGCAAGCTGGCGCTGGACCTTTTCCTGCGGCCGGACGACCTGTTCGTCATCACCTCGCGGGGGGCGTGATGCGCGCGCTGATCCTGGGGCTTGCCCTGTCGCTGACGCCGGCCGCGCTGATGGGGCAGGGGGCCGGATCGACCATGCCCGCCGCGCCCGAGGCCGGGCTGATCCCCCCCGTTCCCGCGCCCGAGAGCTGGCCGCTGTTTCCCGATCCGGGCCTGCCCACCGCCCCCGACGCCGCCGAGGTCCCGCCCGAGCAGGTCGTGGCCGGCCTGTCGAACAGCGCGGTGGCGATCACCACCAGCTTCGACGGGTCGGACATCCTGATCTATGGCGCGGTGCGGCGCGAGACGCCGATCCCGGACGGGCCGCTGGACGTGATCGTGACCATTGAGGCCCCCTCCCAGCCCCTGACCATCTGGCAGAAGGCGCGCCGATTCGGGATTTGGATGAACACCGACCGGGTCGATGTGGGCGCGGCGCCCAGCTTCTATGCGGTGGCGACGACCCGACCCCTGGCCCAGATCCTGTCGCCGGACTGGGACAACCGCTATCGGATCTCTCTGCCGCTGGTGCTGCGGGCCTTCGGCGGTGCGCAGGAGGTCGACGACGCGCGCCCCTATACCGAGGCGCTGATCCGCCTGCGTCAGCAGAACGGCCACTACCGGCTGGAGGAGGGGGCGGTGACCCTGGTCGAGGATACGCTGTTCCGCACCGACATCCGCCTGCCCGCGAACCTGGTCGAGGGCGATTACCGGGCGCGCATCTTCCTGCTGCGCGAGGGGGCGGTCATGGACGCCTATGGCGCGGCGATCCAGGTGCGCAAGGTGGGGCTGGAGCGTTGGCTGTACCGGCTGGCCTTCGATCAGCCGCTGCTCTACGGGCTGATGTCGCTGGCGGTGGCGGTGGCGGCGGGCTGGGGCGCCTCGGCCGCCTTTCGCAAGCTGCGCCGGTCCTGAGGCGCCATCTGCGTCCCGCGACGGGCCGGGGGGCCAGCCCCCCGGACCCCCCGCCGTCGCGCGTCATGCAAGCGGGCATCCCGACGGAAAAAGGCCCCCGCGCAGCTGCACGAGGACCCTCAGGAGCAATGATTGCGAGCACGCACCATCCGGACCGCGGATGGCGAGGCGTGATCAGATGTCGTTACCCATCTTGCCTTTGATGGTGCCGGACACATTCTGCGCCGTGCCCTTGGCCTGCTGGGCCTTGCCTTCGGCCTCGAGGCGCTCGTTGTCGGTCATCTTGCCGACGCCTTCCTTGATGCTGCCCGCCAGCTTGTTTCCGGCAGCCTTGGCCTTGTCGGTCATCTCGCCCATGGGGGACACTCCTTCGTTGCAGTGTTGATCTCGGACCAACATCCGTCGCGCACAAAAGGTTCCCATGCGAAAGGCCCGCCCCCGTCATAGCGGGTGCGGGCCTTTCCTTGCCTTCAGGACGGACCGCGCGACGCGGCCCGGCAGGGATGATCAGGCGGCAGCCTTGGCCTGGGCCACGATCGCACCGAAGGCGTCGGGCTCGTTCACGGCCAGGTCGGCCAGGACCTTGCGGTCAACCTCGATGCCGGCCTTCGACAGCAGGTTGATGAAGCGCGAATAGGTCATCTCGGCGTCGACCAGACGGACGGCGGCGTTGATGCGCTGGATCCACAGGGCGCGGAAGTTGCGCTTGCGGGTCTTGCGGTCGCGGGTGGCGTACTGGTTCGCCTTGTCGACGGCCTGGGTGGCGGTGCGGAAGTTCCGCGAACGGGCGCCGTAATAGCCCTTGGCCTGATCCAGGACCTTCTTGTGGCGGGCGTGGGTGACCTTGCCGGATTTGACTCGTGCCATTGTTCAGTCCTCGATCAGCGGTTGTAGGGCATGTATTTCTTGACGATCTTGGCATCCGCGTCGCACAGGACGGTGGTGCCGCGCGCGTCGCGAATGAACTTCGTCGTGCGCTTGATCATGCCGTGGCGCTTGCCGGCCTGGCCGGCCTTCACCTTGCCCGAGGCCGTGAACGAGAACCGCTTCTTGGCAGCGGATTTGGTCTTCATCTTCGGCATTTTCATCTCCTTCATCAGAGTGAACGCGCGGCTCGGCAATGCCATGTCGGCCGGCCGCGCGGGAACGGAAGCGTCGCCATACACAGGCGCGCGCCTCATGGCAAGGGGTCAGGGCGCGGTCTGCATCCCCGTCGCGTCGCGGACGGCGGCCGGGATGGTGTCGACCCCGAACGGGGCGGGGTCCAGATAGGCCCCCGCAAAGATCAGCACGATGCCGCCCAGTAGGGCCAGCGCGGCCGCGCGCGGCGGCTGCGTCTGCAGCAGCTGGACGACCGCCAGCAGCACGGACAGCACGCAGAGCGCAAGCCCCGCCAGCAGAAGAAGATCGGACATCGCCACCCCCAGGTTTTCAGCCTTTAGCGTTATTCCGGGTCGGTGGCGAAGATCAAGCGGTCATCGCAGGGCGCGATGCGCAGGATGTTGGTGGTGCCGGGCACGTTGAAGGGCACCCCGGCCATCACCACGACCTTGCGCGATTCGTCCGCAAAGCCGTATTCGCGCGCCGCGCGGGTGCCGTTCACGACCGCCTCCTTGAAGCGCGACAGGCGGGGCGTGATCACGCAATGCGTGCCCCAGGTCAGCACCATGCGCCGCGTCACGGCCTCGATCGGGCTCAGCGCCAAGATGGGGACGCGGGGGCGTTCGCGGGCGACCAGGCTGACGGTCTTGCCCGACTGCGTGAAGGCGCAGATGGCGGCCACGTCGGTCGTCTCGGCGATCTCGCGGGCGGCGGTCACGATGGCGTCGGGGACCGAGGACAGGCTGGCCTTGCGCGCCGCCTCGATGATCGAGCGGTAGTTCGGGTCCGCCTCGACCGAACGCGCGACATTGTCCATGGTGCGCACCGCATCGACCGGATAGCTGCCGGCCGCGCTCTCGGCCGAGAGCATGACCGCGTCGGCGCCCTCGTAAATGGCGTTGGCGACGTCGCTGACCTCGGCGCGGGTGGGCATCGGGCTGTCGATCATAGATTCCAGCATCTGCGTCGCGACGATCACCGGCTTGGCGGCGCTGCGGCACAGGCGCACCAGGCGCTTCTGGATCGGCGGCACGGAATGGACCGGCAGCTCGACGCCCAGATCACCCCGCGCGACCATGATCCCGTCCGAGGCCTTCAGGATCTCGTCGAAGGCCCGCACGGCGGCCGGCTTCTCGATCTTGGACAGGACGGCGGCGCGGCCCTGGGCCAGGACCTTGGCCTCCTCCACGTCCTCGGCGCGCTGCACGAAGGACAGCGCCAGCCAGTCGACGCCCAGCTGGCAGGCGAATTCCAGATCGGCCCGGTCCTTGTCCGACAGCGCGGCCAGCGGCAGCACCACGTCCGGCACGTTCACGCCCTTGCGGTCGCTGATGGTGCCGCCCACGGTGACCGTGCACTCGGCGAAGTCGGGGCCGCAGCTCTGCACCGTCAGGCGGATCTTGCCGTCATTGACCAGCAGTTCGGACCCCTCGATCAGCGCCGCGAAGATCTCGGGATGGGGCAGCTGGACGCGGTGGCTGTCGCCCGGCTCGGGGGACAGGTCAAAGCGGAACGCGTCGCCCTCCTCCAGGTCATGGGCGCCGGCCAGGAACTGGCCCACGCGCAGCTTGGGACCCTGGAGGTCGGCCAGGATGGCGATGGGGCGGCCGGTCTCGGCCTCGATCTCGCGGATCGTGTTGAAGCGGGCGCGATGGTCGTCGTGGCTGCCATGGCTCATGTTCAGGCGGAACACGTCGGCCCCGGCATCGAACAGCGACCGGATGACCTCCTTGGTCGAGGATGCCGGCCCCAGGGTTGCCACGATCTTCACGTTGCGATGTCGTCTCATCATCCCGCCCTTGTCTCAGGTTTAGCGCTACCTATGCCCCAAAGGGGACGCTTGGGCAACTGGCGTCTGTCCGCCATCCGTCGTAGACAGCCTGCACCATGACCGATGACAGCACCACGACGGCTTTCCACATCGAGGGCGCGGACCGGCCCTCGCGATGGCTCATCACCTGCGATCACGCGACCAACCGCGTGCCGGACTGGGTGGGGGGCGGCGATCTGGGCATCGCGCCCGCCGACATGGCGCGCCACATCGCCTATGACGTGGGGGCCGCGGGTCTGACGCGCGCCCTGGCGCGGCGCATGGACGCGCCCGCGATCCTGTCGGACTTCTCGCGGCTGGTGATCGACCCGAACCGGGGCGAGGACGACCCGACCCTGCTGATGCGGCTCTATGACGGCACGGTGATCCCGGCCAACCGCGACGCGGATGCGGCGGAGCGCGAACGCCGGCTGGACCGGCTGCACCGCCCCTATCACGCCGCGCTGGCCACGCTGGCCGCGCGTCACCCGGCCCGCTGCCTCTGCGCGATCCACAGCTTCACGCCGCAGCTGCGCGGGCGGCCGCCGCGCCCGTGGCAGGTGGGCATCCTCTATTCGCACCGCGACGCGCGTCTGGGGCCGGCGATGGTCGCCGCCTGCCGCGACCAGGGCTGGATCACCGGAGAGAACCAGCCCTATGACGGCCATCTGGACGGCGACAGCATCGACCGCCACGGCCTGGCCCATGGCCGCCCCAACATGCTGATCGAGGTGCGAAACGACCTGATCGCCAGCCCCGAGGGGCAGGTGCTCTGGGCCGAACGCCTGGCACCCGTGATCGAACGGGTGCTGTCGGAAAGCGGCCTCTAGGTCTGCGCGACGCCGGGGGGTGCGGGGGGCTGGCCCCCCGCCGTCGCGGGACGCAACTCAGACCGCGGTCTTGAGGCTCTCCTCCAGATAGATCTCGCGCAGGCGCGTGGCCACTGGGCCGACCGTGCCCGCCCCCACGCGCGCCCCGTCGATCGACACGACCGGCATCACGAAGGCCGAGGCCGAGGTGATGAACGCCTCGTCCGCCGCCTGCGCCTCGGCGATGGTGAAGCTGCGCTCCTCGACCTGCATCTGCGCCTCGCGGGCAAAGCGCAGCACCGCCGCGCGGGTGATGCCGTGCAGGATGTCGTGGCTCAGCTCGCGCGTGACGATGGTGTTGCCCGTGACGATATAGGCGTTGTTCGAGGTCCCCTCGGTCACGCGGCCGTCCTCGACCATCCAGGCGTCGTCCGCGCCGCGCGCCTTGGCCTCCATCTTGGCCATGGACGGGTAGAGAAGCTGCACCGTCTTGATGTCGCGCCGGCCCCACCGCAGGTCCTCGACGCTGACCACGCTCCAGCCGGTCTTGGCCGCGGGCGCGTCGGCCAGGCCGGGCTTGGCCTGGGTGAACATCACCACCGTCGGCGCGGTGTCCGCGGGCGGATAGGCGAAATCCCGATCACCGGGATTGCCGCGGGTCACCTGCAGATAGACCAGCCCGTCAGTGATGGCGTTCCGCACGACCAGCTCGCGATGCGCGGCCAGATAGTCCTCGTCCGACAGCGGATTGGCGATGGACAGCTCGGACAGCGACCGCTTCAGCCGGACCATGTGCCCGTCGAAATCGATCAGCCTGCCGCCCAGCACGCTGACCACCTCATAGACGCCGTCGGCCATCAGGAACCCCCGGTCGAAGACCGAGACCGTGGCCTGATCTTCGGGAAGATAGTCGCCATTCACATAGACCGTCCGCGTCATCGCTGCCTCCGTGCCGTCGCGTGTTCGGGGCCGGTCCTGCGCCCAAAGCCCCGCTACGTCAAGAACCGCGCCCGATGCCGCATTGCGGAAAAACATCTTGCCGCAGCCGCAGCGCAACTTTATTGCTTGTTGCAACGCAAATCTTTTCGAACTGGACCCTGCCATGAGCTTCCGCCAGCAACCCCTGCCTCCCGCGCGCCTGAACCGCTGCCAGCTGTTCGGGCCCGGCTCGCGCCCGGCGCTGTTTCCCAAGATGGCCGCCTCCGCCGCCGACGTGATCAACCTGGACCTGGAGGATTCGGTCGCGCCCTCCGACAAGGACCAGGCCCGCGCCAACATCATCGCGGCCATCGGCGACGTGGACTGGGGCGCCAAGACGCTGTCGGTGCGCATCAACGGGCTGGACACGCCCTTCTGGTATCGCGACGTGGTCGACCTGCTGGAGCAGGCGGGCGACCGGCTGGACCAGATCATGATCCCCAAGGCCGGCTGCGCGGCCGACATCTATGCCGTGGACGCGCTGGTCACCGCGATCGAGCGCGCGAAGGGCCGCACCAAGCCCATCACCTTCGAGGTCATCATCGAATCCGCCGCCGGCATCAGCCATGTCGAGGAGATCGCCGCAGCCTCGCCGCGCCTCAGGGCGATGAGCCTCGGCGCGGCCGATTTCGCCGCATCCATGGGCATGGCCACGACCGGCATCGGCGGCACTCAGGAAAACTACTACATGCTGCGCGAGGGGCAGCGGCACTGGTCCGATCCCTGGCACTGGGCGCAGGCGGCGATCGTCGCGGCCTGCCGCACGCATGGCCTGCTGCCGGTGGACGGCCCCTTCGGCGATTTCAGCGACCCGGAGGGCTTCCGCGCGCAGGCGCTGCGCAGCGCGACCCTGGGCATGGTCGGCAAATGGGCGATCCATCCCAGCCAGGTGGCGCTGGCCAACGAGGTCTTCTCGCCCTCCGAGGCCGCCGTGCAGGAGGCGCGCGACATCCTGGCCGCGATGGAGAAGGCCAAGGCCGAAGGGGCGGGGGCGACGGTCTTTCGCGGGCGGCTGGTCGACATCGCCTCGATCAAGCAGGCCGAGGTCATCGTGCGCCAGTCGGAGCTGATCGGCGCCTGAGCGCCCGCGACAACCGGTCCCGGCCGCGGCGGTTGACCCGGCGCCCCGCGGCCGCCAGCTTGGTGGGATACCACAGCGCAGGGGCCGCGCCGATGTTCGACATGCCGCAAGCCGATCCCGCCAAGGTGCCGCTGGCCACCGTGCCGCTGGGCCTGTGGGGCACCGCCATGACCGCGCGCCGCAACGTGCTGGAGCTGATCCCGGCCGTCGCCACGCGCCAGCCCATCGTGTCGGGCAAGACGGGCGTGCGCTGGCACATGGTCATGGACCCTACGGCCCTGCGCCGCATCCTGAAGGAGAAGGTCGAGGACTATCCGAAATCGGTCACGACCAAGCTGATCCTGAACCCCGCCATCGGCGACAGCCTGTTCGTGGCCGAGGGCGCGCATTGGCGCTGGCAGCGCCGCGCCGCCGCCCCTGCCTTCGCGCAGCGCCATGTCGAGGCGCTCGGCCCCGTGATGACCGCAGCCGCCGAGGCCTCCTGCCGCCGCCTGGCGGGGGCGCGCGGTCCGGTGGACCTGTTCCAGGAGACGGTGGTCGCGACCTTCGACGTCATCTCGGACGTGACCTTCTCGGGCGACGGGATGTTCGACCGGGACGCCGTGCATCAGTCGATCGACGCCTATATCGCGCAGACCGCGAAGCTGTCGCTGATGGATGTGCTGGGCCTGCCGGCCTGGCTGCCGCGGCCGGGGCGGCTGTTCGCGGGGCCGGGGCTGAAGCGGATGAAGGCGCTGGCCGACCGCTCCATCGCCGCGCGGGCCGAGGCGGCCCGGACCCAAGGCGCGCCCGACCTGCTGGACCTGCTGCTGGTCGCGCAGGACCCCGAGACCGGCCGCACGATGACCCGGGACGAGCTGCGCGACAACCTGCTGACCTTCATCGTGGCGGGGCACGAGACGACCGCCCTGACGCTGGCCTGGGCGCTCTATCTGATGGCCTTCGCCCCCGATATCCAGGAGGCCGCCGCCGAAGAGGCGCGCCGCGCCTTGGGCGGTCGCGCCGCCACCGCCGCCGATCTGGGCGCGCTGCCCCTGACCATGCGCATCGTGAACGAGACGCTGCGCCTCTATCCGCCCGCGGCCTTCCTGTCGCGCACGGCCCAAGGCCCCGACACGCTCTGCGGGCGCGAGATCCGGCCGGGCGACACGGTGATGATGCCGGTCTATGCGCTGCACCGCCACCACATGCTGTGGGAGCGGCCCGACGCCTTCGACCCGGACCGCTTCCTGACCGCGCCCGACCGATACGCCTTCCTGCCCTTCGGCGCGGGGCCGCGCATCTGCATCGGCGCCAGCTTCGCCCTGCAGGAGGCGGTGATCATCCTGGCCACCCTGCTGGCCCGCTTCCGCTTCGCCCGCGTGCCGGGGCGCGAGCCGCAGCCGCGGATGATCCTGACGCTCCGCCCAGAAGGCGGGGTCTGGCTGACGGTGACGCCGCGCGACTAAGCGGCTTGCGGTCGCTCACATGGCTGTTACAGACTGCCGCATGAACAGGCAGCGGAGACCAGCATGACCGCCATCGTCGATTTCCTGAACAACATCTTCTGGAATTACGTCCTAATCTACGGCCTTCTGGCCGTGGGCATCTACTTCACCGTCCGTCTGGGCTTCCTGCAGTTCGCCCACTTCGCCGAGATGTGGCGCTGCGTGCGCGGCTCGGGCGAGACGGACAAGGACGGGATCACCCCGTTCCAGGCGCTGTCGGTGTCGCTGGCCAGCCGCGTGGGCACCGGCAACATCGCGGGCGTCGCGGTGGCCCTCACCCTGGGCGGGCCGGGCGCGATCTTCTGGATGTGGATGGTGGCGCTGGTCGGCATGGCCACGGCCTATGCCGAATCCACGCTGGCGCAACTCTACAAGGTGCACGGGTCGGACGGCATGTATCGCGGCGGACCGGCGCAATACATCGCCCGCGGCCTGGGCCTGCCCTGGCTGGCAGCGCTGTTCGCGGTCGCGCTGATCATCGCTTTCGGCTTGGTCTTCAACGCGGTGCAGGCCAATTCCATCGCACAGGCGGTCGAGGGGGCCTTCGGCATCGGCGCGGGTGTGGTCGGCATCGGCGTGGCGATCCTGTCGGGCATCATCATCTTCGGCGGCATCCCCCAGATCGCGCGGGCGGCCCAGTTCATCGTGCCGATCATGGCGGGCCTTTACCTGCTGGCGGCGGTCGTCATCCTGGTGATGAACATCACCGAGGTGCCGGGCATCCTGGGCGGCATCGTCCGTTCGGCCTTCGGCCTGCAGGAGACCGTGGGCGGGGTCGCAGGCGGCGTCGCGGCGGCCATGCTGAACGGGGTCAAGCGCGGCCTCTTCTCGAACGAGGCCGGCATGGGCTCGGCCCCCAACATCGCCGCGGTGGCCGTGCCCAACCCGCACCACCCCTCCAGCCAGGGCTTCGTGCAGGCCCTGGGCGTCTTCATCGACACCATCCTGGTCTGCACGGCCACGGCGGTGATGATCCTGCTGGCCGATGTCATGCCCTCGGACCAGCTGACCGGCGTGAACCTGACCCAGGCCGCGCTGAGCGACCATTTCGGCGGCTTCGGCCAGATCTTCGTGGCGGTGGCGATCTTCTTCTTCGCCTTCACCTCGATCATCGGCAACTACTCCTATGCCGAGAACGCCATCGTTTATCTGGGGGCGGGCAAGCCGGGCATCATGGCACTGCGGCTGGCGGCACTGGCCATGGTGGTCTGGGGCTCGATGCAGGCGGTCACGACCGTCTTCAACTTCGCCGATGCCAGCATGGGGCTGATGGCCACGATCAACCTGATCGCCATCGTCGCGCTGTCGGGGACCGTCGCGGTCGTCACCCGCGACTATCTGCGCCAGCGCAAGGCCGGGCACGAGCCGACCTTCCGCATCGGCGATCACCCCGGAATCGCGCCTGGCGTGAACCGCGACATCTGGAAATAAGGCGGCACGGGCGCGCGGTCTTTACCCCGCGCGCCCGGCCATGCTAACGCGGGCGCAACCAGGAAAGGCCCCGCGATGGACGATCTGACCCCCCTGCGCCAGCAATGGCTGGACCGCATTTCTGCCGCCTCCGACCCTCAGGCCATCGAGGAGGTGCGCCTGGCCGCCCTCGGCAAGAAGGGTGAGCTGAGCCTGATGATGCGCGAGCTGGGCCGCATGTCCCCCGAGGAGCGCCAGACCACCGGCAAGGCGCTGAACCAGATCCGCGACGAGATCGACGCCGCCCTGCGCGCGCGCAAGCTGGCGCTTGAGGATTCCGCGCTGGACGCGCGCCTCAAGGACGAATGGCTGGACGTGACCCTGCCGGGCCGCCCGCGCCGGCAGGGGTCCATCCACCCGATCAGCCAGGTCACCGACGAGGTCACGGCGATCTTCGCCGACATGGGCTTTGCCGTCGCCGAAGGTCCGCAGGTCGAAAGCGACTGGTACAATTTCGACGCGCTGAACATTGCCCCCGAGCATCCCGCGCGGCAGGAGCACGACACCTTCTTCATGCACCGCGCACCGGGCGACGACCGTCCGCCGCACGTGCTGCGCACCCATACCTCGCCGGTGCAGATCCGCGCCATGCAGGATCACGGCGCCCCGGTCCGCGTGATCGCGCCGGGCCGCGTCTATCGCATGGACATGGACCAGACTCATACGCCGATGTTTCACCAGATCGAGGGCGTGGCCATCGACCGCGACATCTCCATGGCGCATCTGAAATGGACGCTGGAGGAGTTCTGCCGGGCCTTCTTCGAGGTGCCATCGGTCGAGCTGCGCTTCCGCGCGTCGCATTTCCCCTTCACCGAACCCTCGGCCGAGGTGGACATCCGGTGTTCGTGGGAAGGCGGCCAGCTGAAGATCGGCGAGGGCAATTCCTGGCTGGAGATCCTCGGATCGGGGATGATGCATCCGCATGTCCTCCGCTCTGGCGGGATCGACCCGGATCAGTGGCAGGGCTTCGCCTTCGGCATGGGCATCGACCGCATCGCGATGCTGAAATACGGCATCCCCGACCTGCGCGCCTTCTTTGAATCAGACCTCCGCTGGCTGCGCCATTACGGCTTCGCGGCCGGCGACGTGCCGAGCGTCAGCGGCGGGCTGTCGCGCTGAATGCTGCCTGTCGCCCCATCATGGGTGGCAGGCGCAAGCCGTCAGCCTGTGACAGGCATCGCCCCGGAGGACGCTGACAGGGCAGGGGCGACCGGCGCCGCATAGGCCCCCATCTCGAAGGCCAGCTTCTGGCGCAGGGCCTGCTGATCGGCGCGGATGATCCCCGGTATCAGGAAGAGGTCGACAACGGCCCAGATGCCGACCGCAGTCAGCAGGATAAGTCCGACGCCGATGATCGCGGTGACCCAGCCCAGGATCCACAGGATCAGCATCGTCACGGCTGTCCCGGTCTTGCCCAGATAGAACCTGTGCGCACCGAACCCCCCGAGGAAGACCAGCAGAAGATAGGCGATCACGGGCGACTTGGCGTCGTTCGTGACACGCTGTTCGATCAGGATCTATTGGTGTGTATCAAGGCGCAAGGTGAAATCTCCGGTTCGAACGGAAAATGGCGGTGATAATCACCGCCATAACATGATCCCGGGCATCAGATCACGGAAACGCCACCATCCGGTCAACGCGCGGTCAGCGCAGCCGCCGCCGGATGTCTTCGCGGTCAGCGCCTACCATGCCGGGGATCAGGAACAGGTCGATAATGCACCAAAGCACCACGAAACCCACCGCCGGCCAGCCGATCACGATCGGCGCAGTCAGCCAGCCGATGCCCCAGATCGCCAGCATGAACAGTCCGCTGATCCAGCGGCCCAGATACATGCGGTGCACGCCGAACCCCCAGAGAACGATCAGCAGCAGATAGGCGATCAGCGGCGACTTGGCCTCGTTGGTCACCCGCTGCTCGATCAGCAATTCGCGCTGCACATCCATCTGCACGGCTCTCCTGTTCCCTGATGCGCCCGCCATCCGGGCACATCAGAGAGATAGGAACGCCGGACGGCCACGCAAGACCCGGGCGGCGCGGGCTCAGTCGACGCGCTCGAACCGCTCGAAGACCAGGCCCACGGGGCGGATCGGCGCGCCCGGCTGATCGGGGCGGTTCACATCCGTCAGCGCCAGCCGATAGCGCCCCGGCGCCAGGACGACCGGGCCCAACCGCGCGTCCAGGCTGCCGTCCGTGTCGTCGGCATCGGCCACGACCGACCCGTCCTGCGCGAAGAGGGCCAGCTTGGCGTCCACGCCCACCAGCGCGCCATAGGCGCCGACGATCAGGACCGTCTCGCGCTCCAGCGCGAAGCTCAGCCATTGCGCGCTGCCGTCCTGCAGGACCACGGTCTCGCGGTCGGTGGCCAGGTCGATCTGCTGCATCGGATAGTCGCCGTCCAGCGGCGGGGCCAGTTCTCCCTTGCGCCAGGCGGCGCGCAGATAGCTGTCGCGGTCCAGCGCCTCGGCGCTGACGGTGATCGTGCCATCCCCGGCCGAGATCGGCGCGACGCCCAGGCAGTAGTCGCCCGCGGCCAGCCCGCTTGGGAAATCCAGCCGCGAGTTCAGGCCGTCGGCATCGTCATTGGCCGCGATCTGCGCGCCCGCGCCGTCGAAGAGGATCATGTTCGGGTCCAGCCCCACGCTGACCGCGCGCAGGGTCAGGGGCGCGTTCTGCTCCAGCGAGAAGCGCAGATAGCGCACCGTGCCGTCGGTCTCGGCCCGGGCGGGCAGGGCGGCGTCCAGCATGCCCTCGGCCAGCGGCTCGGCCGGGGTCTCGGGGGTGCAGGCCGCGATGGTGGTGTCGACCGGGTCCTGCAGCAGGGCGGGCATCTCGGGGCGCGTCAGCTGCACCGTGGCGGTCATGTCCGTGGCGCCCACCGGGACCAGCCGCACGCAATAGTCGCCCGGCCCAACCGACTGCTCGATGCGCGAATTCAGGCCGACCGCGTCGTCGTTCTCGGCCAGCAGATCGCCTTCCGGCGTCTCCAGCCGCAGCGAGGGATCGGCGTCCGACATGGCCTCCAGCCGCAGCGCCTGCATGGCGCCCGTCACGCGGAACATCGCATAGGGGCTGCTGCTGGCGGTCGTGCTCATCTGGCGCGACAGGGCGGCATCGGTCGCGGTGATGTCGCTGCCCTCGGGACCCTCTCCCAGCCAGATGGCGGGCTGACCCGAGCAGAGGGGTTCGGCCGGGGTCTCCTGCGCCTGTGCGGGCAGGGCGGCCAGGACCAGCAGGGGCAGGGGGGCAAGACGGGACATGAGACTCATGATGACACCTTCGGGTTGCTTGGCCCGCACAGTCGCACCGTGCCGACCATCCCGCAACCCGCCGAATGGCCCGCGACCCACGGAAATCCGCCGATCCGGCTTGACCCAGAGCGCATGGCACGGTTCAAGGCGGCAAAGTCCCCGCGCGGGCCGACCCGGAAGGCAGACGCCATGAAGTTCACCCTCTCCTGGCTCAAGGAGCACCTGGATACCACCGCCACCCTCGACCAGATCGCCGAGGCGCTGACCGACCTGGGCCTGGAGGTCGAGGAGATCGCGGACCCCGCCGCGAAGCTGGGCAGCTTCACCTTGGCGCGGATCGACCATGCCGAACAGCATCCCGACGCCGACCGCCTGCGCGTCTGCCGGGTGATGACGGACGAGGGCGAAAAGCAGATCGTCTGCGGCGCCCCCAATGCGCGGGCGGGCATCACGGTCGTGCTGGCCAAGCCCGGCGATTACGTCCCCGGCATCGACACGACCCTTGGCGTGGGCAAGATCCGCGGCGTGGAAAGCCACGGGATGATGGCCAGTGAACGCGAGCTGGAGCTGTCCGAGGAGCATGACGGCATCATCGAGCTGCCCTCGGGCGAGGTCGGTCAGCGCTTCGTCGACTGGCTGGCGCAGAACGCGCCCGAGAAGATCGACCCGATGATCCACATCAAGATCACCCCGAACCGCCCCGACGCCCTGGGTGTCCATGGCATCGCCCGCGATCTGGCCGCGCGCGGTCTGGGCGTGCTGAAGCCGGTGGCGGTGGAGCCGGTTCCGGGCGCCTTCCCCTGCCCGGTGGGGGTGACCATCGACGACGCGGTTGCCGCCAAGGCGCCGTTCTTTGCAGGCCGCGTGGTGCGGGGCGTGACGAACGGCCCGTCGCCCGCCTGGCTGCAGAAGCGCCTGCGCGCCATCGGCCTGCGCCCGATCAACGCGCTGGTGGACATCACCAACTTCTTCACCTTCGACCTGAACCGGCCGCTGCATGTCTTCGACGCGGCCGAGGTCGCGGGCGACCTGGTCCTGCGCGGCGCACGGGCGGGCGAGGAGCTGGTGGCGCTGGACGACAGGACCTATGCCCTGCCCGAAGGCGCGGTGGTGATCTGCGACGATCACGGCCCGGAAAGCATCGCGGGCATCATGGGGGGGGCGGCCTCCGGCGCGTCCGAGGAGACGCGCGAGGTCTTCATCGAGGCCGCCTGGTTCGACCCGATCAGCACCGCCGCCACCGGCCGCGCGCTGAAGATCAACAGCGATGCGCGCTATCGCTTCGAGCGCGGCATCGACCCGGACTTCACCCTGCCGGGGCTGGAGCTGGCCACGCGCATGGTGCTGGACCTCTGCGGCGGCGAGGCCTCCGAGGTGGTGACCGCCGGCGCGCTGCCCGACACGGGCCGCGCCTATCGCCTGGACCCCGCGCGTACCAGCCGCCTGGTCGGCATGGACATCGCCGAGGCCGATCAGCGCACCACGCTGGAGGCCCTGGGCTTCCGGCTTGAGGGCGAAATGGCGCATGTCCCCTCCTGGCGTCCCGACGTGCTGGGTGAGGCCGATCTGGTCGAGGAGATCGCCCGCATCGCCAGCCTGACCAGGCTGCAGGGCAAGCCCCTGCCGCGCGCGCAGGCGGGCGTGCCGCAGCCCGTGCTGACGCCCCTGCAGGTCCGCGAAAAGACCGCGCGGCGCATGGCGGCGGCCTTGGGCTATAACGAATGCGTGACCTACAGCTTCATCGACCAGGGGGCGGCGGCGCTGTTCGGCGGCGGGGATGATGCGGTGCGCGTCGAGAACCCGATCAGCAGCGAGATGAGCCATCTGCGCCCCGACCTGCTGCCGGGCCTGCTGCAGGCCGCGGCCCGCAACCAGGCGCGCGGCTTCGCCGATCTGGCGCTGTTCGAGCTGGGCCCGGTCTTTTCCGGCGGAGAGCCGGGCGAGCAGGCGGTCCGCATCAGCGGGCTGCTGACAGGCCAGACCGCGCCGCGCGACCCGTTCGGCAGCCGCCGCAAGGTTGACCTTTACGACGCCAAGGCCGATGCCGAGGCGATCCTGAACGCCATCGGCGCCCCCGCCCGCGCCCAGATCAACCGCAAGCTGGACGGATGGTGGCATCCGGGCCGCGCGGGCAACATCGCGCTTGGCCCGAACGTGCTGGCCAGCTTCGGCGAGATCCACCCCAAGGTGCTGCGCCAGATGGACGTGAAAGGCCCGGCCGTGGGCTTCACGATCCAGCTGGCCGCGGTGCCCTTCCCCAAGGTCAGGACGCCCACGCGCCCCGCGCTGGAGCTGTCCGAGCTGCAGGCCGTTGATCGCGACTTTGCCTTCGTGGTGGACGCGGGCGTCGAGGCGCTGACCTTGGTCAACGCCGCCGCCGGGGCCGACAAGGCGCTGATCGCGGGCGTGTCGGTCTTCGACCAGTTTCAGGGGCTGGAGGGCGGGCAGAAGTCGCTGGCCATCACCGTGCGCCTGCAGCCGCGCGACAGGACCCTGACCGATGGCGATATCGAGGCGGTCAGCCGTAAGATCGTCGAGAAGGTCGAAAAGGCCACGGGCGGTCGCCTGCGCGCCTGACAGGTCCTTGAACGGAGAAAGACCCCGCCCGGTCGTCCGGGCGGGGTCTTTTCATGCGGGCCGTCCGGCGCGTCTCAGAAGATCAGCGACAGGATGCCGATCACGACCAGCAGGCCGATGATGAAGATGACGCCGATGGTGCCGCCGATGAACTTGAGCATGCCATGTCTCCTTGCTGTGGCCCGAGCACAACCGGGCAGGGGCGCGCATGTTCCGCGCATCGCGCACCTCAAGGAGGAAAAACCGCGCGGGCGCCTCATGATCCGACAGCGTGGATCTCGGTCAGCCGCTGGCGGATCGTGCTGACATTGGCGACATGCTCGCCTCCCTGAAGCAGCATCAGCACCTCGCTGACCCAGGCATTCAGGCCGTTGCCGTTGGCGGGGTTCTGCCCGGCCGCGAAGTCCCACATCCTGAGCTCCGAGAAGCGGTGCGGGGCGGAGCCGCGCAGGACGCCGTTCACGAAGACGCTGATCGTGCCGGGCGTGAAGTCGATCTCGTAAAGGCGTCGCGTGCCCATCAGCGCGGGGCTGAGCGCGACGCTGACCGTCTCGAAGGAATTGGTGGCGGGATTGCGGCGGTTCACGCGCAGGCTCGCGCCGCCCGCCGCGATCCACACGTTCATCTGCGGAGAGCCGTTGCCCATCAGATACTGATCGACCGTCAGCCCGCGCAGGTCGGCCACGATGAAGATGCGCGTGCCGATCAGGTCGGGACGGGTTGCCGTGGTCGTGCCGCTCAGCCGCAGGTTCATCGCCGGCTGCAGGTCCAGACGCCCGCCCGTCACCGGGACCGCGACCGAGCCGGGCGTCAGGTTCAGCACCGCCCCGGCCCCTCCCGCGTTCACCGAGGACAGCAGATGGCCCGTCGCGTTCAGCCGCGCGGCGCTGAACACGTGCCGCATCGGGATCTGGCCCGGACCGGTGCCATAGAGCGCGTTGAGCGATGCCGCGGGCGCGGCGACCGCGCCGGATCGGATACCGATGTCGTCGAAATCGCTGAACGCGCCGGGGGTCTCGACGCCTGCGGTCAGCAGCAGGTGATGCGTCGTCCGGGTCGCGGTGAAGGTCAGGACCTGCGGACCGGGATCGAGGATGCCGGTCGCCTCGGCCACGATCCCGGTCGGTGCGGCGCCGCCGGTCTCGGCGATGCGGACGGCGGCGCCCCGTTCGGGCCGCGAGGCATGCGTGATGGTGACGGTGTATGTCCGGCCGACCGTCAGGCCGGTGATCGGCGTCTGCGCCTGCGGGAAGCGGCCCTCCGGCAGCGCGGTCAGCCGCAGGAACCCGTCGGCGGTCCGCACCATGCAGGCGTCGTGGCGCAGGACCGTCCCGTCCGCAGGGGCGGTCGCAAAGCAGCTCCACCCCGTCAGGTCGGTGTCGAACCGACCGTTGGCGACCGTGGGCTCCGGGGCGCGCGGCTCGGCCTCGCCGGGGCCGGGGCCAGAGCCGGGGCCGGGACGGGCGGGCGCGATGCCGAGACCGATGCCCAGCATCAGACCCAGCCCGTGATGCCGGTGGCGGTCGTGCCGGTCGCGCGGATGCGCGCCGCCGCCATGGTGTAGGTCCCGGCGGGCAGCGGCCCGGTCATGCAGGCGACGCCGGTCCAGTTGATCCACGCGATCGTGCCTGGCGCGTTGATCGTGACCGCGCGGACCGCGACCGGAAGGTCGGCGCTGTCGGAGGGGGTGACGACGATGCTCTGGATGGCGGGGCCGGAGGAGCCGATGCTCGAGGCGCGGAACGGGAATTCGGTGGACATGATCGTCTCCAATGCAGAGGGCCTGCGATGAGCGGGCGCTGAGCTGTCGGATAGTCCTCGGGAATGGTTAACAGATCGTCACCGCAGCGTGCGTTGCACGGCCGACATGCGGGGAGTGCCGCAAGGTCCGGTCGGATCATCGGTCCGGAGGATTGGAGCGGGTGACGGGAATCGAACCCGTGTCTCTAGCTTGGAAGGCTAGGGTCTTACCATTACACAACACCCGCGCTGCACCGGGGTATAATCCGGGCGCGCGGCGGGTTCAAGCGGTGGCGTCACCGTCTTTGGGCAAAGAATTGCCGCAGCAGATGGCGCGATTCGTCCGCGGCGATCCCGTCATAGACCTCGGGGCGGTGATGGCATTGCGCGTGGCTGAAGACCTGCGCGCCATGCGCCACGCCCCCCATCCGCGCATCCGCCGCCCCGTAGTAGAGCCGCGCGATCCGCGCCGCCGAGATCGCGCCCGCGCAGATCGGGCAGGGCTCCAGCGTGACCCACAGATCGTGGCCCGACAGGCGTTCGGAGCCCAGGGCGCGACAGGCGGCGCGGATGGCCAGGACCTCGGCATGGGCGGTCGGATCGCACAGCTCTCGGGTGCGGTTGCCCTCGGCCGCGACCACCCGGCCCTGCGGGTCGGTGATGACGGCGCCGACCGGTACCTCGCCGCGCAGGGCGGCGGCCTGCGCCTGCTCCAGCGCGAGGGCCATATGCGTGGTGAACGGGCTCATCGCCCGCTTGTCGCAAGCCCGGCGGCGCTTCGCAAGCGGGGCAAAGAAACGCTTTCCACGAAGGCTGCATGGGCGTATGCACCCTTTTTGCCCCGCAGCGATGCGAAGGAGACGCGCATGACCGATGACACCACCCCCGACCGCAAGACCCCCCAGACCGCCCCGCGCACGCAGGCGGACCGCATCGCCAAGGTGATGGCGCGGGCCGGCGTCGCCAGCCGCCGCGAGGCCGAGCGCATGATCATCGAGGGTCGCGTCGCGGTGAACGGGACGAAGATCGACAGCCCCGCGCTGGACGTGCTGCCGACCGACCGGATCACCGTCGACGGCAAGAAGCTGGACGAGCCGCAGGAGACGCGGCTGTGGCTCTACTACAAGCCTCTGGGCCTAGTGACCTCCGAGAATGACGAGCTGGGCCGGCAGACCGTGTTCGACGCCCTGCCGCGCGACATGCCGCGGGTGATGACCGTGGGGCGGCTGGACCTGAACTCTGAGGGCCTGCTGCTGCTGACCAATGACGGCGAGCTGAAGCGGCGGCTGGAGCTGCCCTCGACCGGCTGGCTGCGCCGCTATCGGGTGCGGGTGAACGGCACGCCCTCGGACATGACCTTTGATCCGCTGCGTCGCGGGGTGACCATTGAGGGCGAGGATTTCGCCCCCATGGAGATCAAGCTGGACAGCCAGCAGGGCGCGAACGCCTGGCTGTCGGTCGGCATCCGCGAGGGCAAGAACCGCGAGATCCGCCGCGCCATGGCCCATGTCGGGCTTCAGGTGAACCGCCTGATTCGCATCGGTTACGGCCCGTTCAAGCTGACCGGCATGGACAAGAACCAGGTCACCGAGGTCAAGCGCAAGGTGATGCGCGACCAGCTGGGCGGGCTGCTGACCGGCGAGGCCGAGGAGAAGCCGCGCGAGATGCGCCCGCGCGGTGCCGGGGGCGAGCGTCCCGCCCGCGACGGAGCCGCGCGCCGCCCCGGCGGCAAGCCCGGCTTCGCGGCCGGTCCCGAGCGTGAGGGTCGTCCGGCCCGCAGCTGGGGCGCGAAATCCGCCGAGGGCGGCTTCGGCGGGCCGCGTCCGGTGCGCGACGGCGATGCCAAGGGCTTCGGCGACCGCCCGCGCGCGGATGGCGACAAGCCACGCTGGAAGAAGTCCGGCCCCTCCGACGCGCCCCGCAGCGCCGACGATGGCCGTCCCGCGCGCTTCGCGGGCAAGCCGGGCGAGGCGCGCAGGCCCTTCGGCGGCCCGCGCAGCGAGGGTGACGGCCCGCCCAAGCCCTTCGGCAAGCCGCGCGCCGATGGTGACCGCAAGCCCTTCGGCAAGCCGCGTGCCGATGGTGACCGCAAGCCCTTCGGCGGCCCGCGCAGCGAGGGTGATGGTCCGCGCAAGCCCTTCGGCAAGCCGCAGGGCCGGACGGGCGGTGGAGGCGGACCGAAGGCGCGGGGCGACTGGCCCCGGGGCGGGCGTCCCGGCGGCAAGCCCCGGGGCTGAGCCGCGCGACATGAGAAAGGGGCCGACCCGCCGGGTCGGCCCCTTTCTCATGCGCGAATCGTGGCGTCACTTGGTCAGGATCAGCTTGCCCGCACGAGTGATGCGCAGCTGATAGACCTGGTCGTCCAGCACGATCAGGGCCTGGTTGCCGCCTTGGGTCAGGTCGGTGGCATCATGCTGCGGCATCCGGGCCAAGATCGAGGTGCCGGGGCGGGTAAAGTCGGCGGGGCGCGTTGCGGTCATGGTCAGCCTCATGCGGGTCATCAGTGATGCCGTGAAGCTGACAAATTCATTCAGGTTTGTCAAAGTATTTTAGTCAGGATTCTGCACGGACCTGGATTTTTGTGTTTCGGCCGGGTGACAGGCGCTTCTCGCCATCCGGCCCAGGGTCCGTCACTGCTTATTCAGACAGTCCAGCAGCGTGTCCGCCATCTGCGTCAGAAAGGCGTCGTACTGACCTGCGCCAAGGGCGAGGGCGCCGCCTTCGGGGCTCAGCTCTCCGCCCAGGGTCAGCGTGCTGCCTTCGGTGACCGTGGCGATCAAGGCCGGGTCATGGGCGTATTCCGGAAAGGCACAGGTGGCACCGGACTGCGCGATCTGGGCGCGGATCTCGGCGATGCGGGCGGCCGACGGGGTTGAGGCATCGCCCAAGGCGACCGGGATCGCGGGCTGCAGGCCGAAATGGTCGGTGAAGTAGCCGTAGGCGTCGTGGAAGACCACGAAACGCGCATCGGCCACCGGAGCCAGCCGGTCGGTCAGCGTGGCGTCTAACGCGGTCAGGCGCTCGGCCGCGGCGCGCGCATTGGCCTGATAGGTCTGCGCGTTCTCGGGGTCCTGCTCCGAGAGAGTCCGGGCGATCGCGTCCAGCCAGGTGACCGCATTCTGCGGGTTCAGCCAGGCGTGCGGATCGATTCCGTCATGGGCATGGTCATGATCCCCATGATCGTGGTCGTGGTCGTGGTCGTGATCGTGATCGCCGTCATCGTGATCGCCGTGGTCGTGGTCGTGGTCGTCATGCGCTGCCGCCGCGCCATAGGGACGGGTCTGCGTGCCCTCCACCGTCAGCAGGCGCAGCTCGGCACCACCGCTGAGCGAGGCTTGGGCGCGGTCCAGCCAGGGGGTCAGTTCGGGGCCAACCCAGACCACCAGTTCGGCCGATTGCAGGGCCCGCGCGTCCGAGGGCCGCATCTGATAGTGATGGGCGCTGGCGCCCTGCGGCAGCAGGACCCGCACCTCGCCCAGATCGCCCATCACCTCTTGGACCAGCGCGCCGGTCGGGGCCAGATCGGCGACGACCTGCGGCGCGGCCCAGAGGGGGGTGGCGGTGATGGCCAGCAGGACGGAGAGGGACAGGCTGCGCATCGGAGGCTCCTTGCGGAAAAGGGGGTTTGTTGCGATGCCGGGGTTCTGTGTGTTACAGGATAACAAGTCAACCAGAATGTTATAAGATAACGCCCTTGCGCGCGAAGGAGCCTCCGTGTCCGACCCCGACCATGCCATCGCCGCGACATTCGCGCCGCACGACCATCAGGAATGTGCGCATCGCGCGCTGGATCAGGCGTCGGCGCGGCTGGCCGATCAGGGCGCACGCCTGACGCCGGTCCGTCGCCGCACGCTGGAGATCCTGCTGGAGAGCCATCGCGCCATGGGCGCCTACGAGGTGCTGGACCGGCTGGCCGCCGAAGGCTTCGGACGTCAGCCGCCGGTCGCCTATCGCGCGCTGGAGTTCCTGGTCGCGCATGGGCTGGCGCATCGGCTGCAGCGGCTGAACGCCTTCGCGGCCTGCCTGCATCCGGGCCAGGACCACCACCCGGCCTTCCTGATCTGCCGCAGCTGCGACAAGGTTGCCGAGGCCGCCGCCGCCCCCATCCGCGATGTCCTCGGCGCGGTCGCGGCCCAGGGCGGCTTCCGGGTCGAGCGCGCCACCATCGAGGCGCTCGGCCTCTGCGCGACCTGCGCCGCCGAGGAGGGGGCCGCATGATCGCCCCCCTGATCCAGTCGCGCGCTCTGACCGTCCATCGGCCCGGCACCTCCGAACCCGTCCTGGCCCATGTCGATTTTCGCATCCTGCCCGGAGAGATCGTGACCGTCGTCGGTCCGAACGGCTCGGGCAAGTCGTCGCTGATCCGGGCGCTGCTGGGGCAGATGCCGCTGGCGTCCGGAGAGGTCATGCGGCGGGACGCGCTGCGCATCGGCTATGTCCCGCAGCGGGTGCAGCTGGACACCGCGATCCCGATGACGGTGCGGCGCTTCCTGTCGCTGCCGGTGCGCGTGGACGACGCGCAGGCCGATGCCGCGTTGGCGCGGACCGGAGTGCCGGGCCTGGGGCGGCGTCAGCTGACCCAACTGTCGGGCGGACAGTTCCAGCGCGTCCTGCTGGCGCGCGCGCTGCTGTCGGACCCGCATCTGCTGGTGCTGGACGAACCGACGCAGGGTCTGGACCAGCCCGGCATCGTGGCCTTCTATCAGCTGATCGAGGAGGTGCGCCGACAGACCGGCGCGGCCGTGCTGATGGTCAGCCACGACCTGCTGGTGGTGATGCGCTCGTCGGATCGGGTGGTCTGCCTGAACGGGCATGTCTGCTGCGAGGGCACCCCCCAGCATGTCAGCACCGCCCCCGAATACCGCGCCCTGTTCGGGGCCGAGGCGCAGGGCACGCTGGCGCTGTACCGCCACCGCCACGACCACGACCACGATCACGACGGCACCGGCGGCTATCTGCACGGCCCCGGCTGCGGCCACGACCACGACACGGGGGACCGCGCGGCCCATGCTTGACGACTTCTTCATCCGGGCCATCCTGGCGGGGCTTGGCCTTGCGGTGGTGGCCGGGCCGCTTGGCAGTTTCGTCGTCTGGCGGCGCATGGCCTATTTCGGCGATTCTACCGCCCACGCGGCGATCCTGGGCGTGGCGCTGGCGCTGGCCTTCGATCTGTCGATCTATGCCGGCACCCTGGCGGTGGCGGTGGCGATGGCCTGCCTGGTGTCGGCGCTGGTGGCGCGGGGACAGGCGATGGACACGATGCTGGGCGTGCTGTCGCATTCCGCGCTGGCGGTGGGCCTGGTTGCGATCAGCTTCGTGCCGTCGGCGCGGTCGGACCTGTCGGGCTATCTCTTCGGCGACATTCTGGCAGTGGGGCGTGGCGATCTGGCGCTGATCTGGGCGGGGGCGGCGCTGGTCATGGTGGTGCTTCTCTGGCGCTGGCAGCGGCTGGTTACCAGCAGCCTGAACGAGGAGTTGGCCATGGCCGCGGGCATCGATCCGCGGATCGAGCGGCTGATCCTGTCGCTGTGCCTGGCGGTGACCGTGGCCCTCGCGATTCGAGTGGTCGGATCGCTGCTGATCTCGGCCATGCTGATCGTGCCGGCGGCGGCGGCCCGCACATGGGCGCGCACCCCCGAGCGGATGGCCGCCGGCGCCGCACTGATCGCCGGTACCTCGGTCGTTCTGGGGCTGGGCTCCAGCCTTCGGCTGGACACGCCGGCCGGTGCCTCGATCGTGAGCGCGGCGGCAATTTTTTTCGTCCTGTCCCAAGCACTTCGGCGCGGCTAGTGCGGATTTGTCACAGGTTTTCCGGGGGTTTGCGCCGCCGGGAACAAAGGCGCGAAATCGGTGTTGGCCAATATGCAACAGTGCATGCAGGCCCACGGCGGATTCAATTCAATCCAGCTTTTCAACTCTCCGGGTTTGTGTAACTGTCGCCCCGATGTTGCCAGCAATGGCAGCCGTCAAACGAAACGGAGCATGATCATGACCAAATTCGCTACCTTCGCCGCCGCCCTCGGCCTGACCGCAACCTCGGCTCTGGCCGGTGGCTATGTCGCCCCCGTCGTGGAAGTCGAGCCCGTCGTCGTCGAAGAGCAAGCCGCCTCGTCGAACGCTGGCCTGGTGGTTCCCGCCCTGCTGCTGCTGGGCGTCATCGCCGCCGTCGCTTCGGACGACGACGACAGCTGATATCGGAACGGATCGTTCCGACGATCCGGTCCACAAGGGGCTGGCCATTGGCCAGCCCCTTTTTTGTTGTCCGCAGCGTAGCTGCAAGGGGACACGTGATCCCGGCCCGACATCGGTTGCGTGGCGAAGGCCGGTCCCGCGAAGGGGCTGGGGTGCGGAGGGACTCCTGCACCAAGTGCCGTGTGCTGACCCGTGCTTGCGGAGGGCCGTTCTGACGTCCGACGACCCACTGGCAGGGCGCATATGAGCCTGAAGCATGCGTTTCTCTCGCTTATGAAAGCGATCTCACGTCTGCAGGCGTGAATTGCACCAGCAGCGGCTTGATCCCGGCCAAGTGTGAGGCGCTTGATGTTGAGGGCCACCCTGGTGGCACGTCTGCACGGCGCGCACCGGGAAATGGGCGGTCCCTATCCATAATCTTGATTCTCCCGAACGCATTCCTGACCGTGCTGCGGCGGAGGGTCGTCAGCGCTGCGCATCCCGTTGAGGGATGCTCGTTCCCCCTATGGAAGTCCCGTGCCTCGTCGTGGTTGAAGCCCGCTCCTAAGGCGATTGCCCGAGATCCGGGGGAGCGGCATGGTCACCATGATACAGGCCTTGTCGGAGGCCCCGATCGCGATACTGCTGCAACAGCCGTTGCCCGCCGGGGCGTGCACCCTGTCGCGCCAGGACGCGTCCATGGCGGTCGGCGACATCGGACCGGGCTGACCCCAGTTGCCCCACCCTTTCGCGACATTACGAATAATAAAGACGCGGGTGTCGCTATCCGCCGCGCAGGGCGCATCGCCGCCGACTGGCCCGTCGTTGCTCGCGCCGGTGGCCGGGACGCGGGTCTCCGCGTTCGTCAGGGAAACCTGACGGTCCGATGCGTAGGCCCGAGCCGTGGGCATCGGCCTGAGTTTCTCGACTTCCTTGCTTGAGGCGCCCGTATCGCTGCACCGAATGCTCAACCGTCTCGGCATGCGCTTCGCCTGCTCCCGGCGACCACTTCGCACGAATTCGGTCATGCAGGGTCCGGCATCGGGCTTGAAATGCTTAAGACGACCAGCGGGCTTGCCTGTGGCCGGATTGCACTCCGGATTGTCGACCGCTACGAACCTGCATCCGTGGATCGCCGTGCGATCGCCCGTCAGCGTGCCGAGCCCAAGTTACAGCGCCGTGCATCCTGCGCAGGTCTTGCGAATGACCTCCGCGGTATTGCGTCTGAAGGCCACAGTCGTCTCGTAGTCTGGCACCGAAAGGGCGGGCCGCCGCATCACTGCGCTGTTCCGCGCAACCTCCCGGTCCAGCCTTCAGCAGGACGGGACGCGATCCAGATCGCCGTCGACGATCAGCCTGATCATAATTGCCGGATCACAGCGAGGCACCGCTGTCAGCGTCGGGGAGCATATCCGAAGCCAGGCCCCCCGGCAGATCGCGGTCACCGATGATGCGGACCGGACCGTCCCGATCCACCCACAGGTCAGGAAACGAACAGTCCGACCCCGGTCCACCCGCCGTCCGACCCTGCCGCTGGCCTGTAGAGGTCAGGCACAGCGTCGACCGGCAGGGTCCGTTCGCATTCAGGGGCGCAGGGTCTGGATGGTCAGATAGCCCAAGCCCGGCCCGATCCACTGGCGCGACACCGGGATCTGCCCGCCCTGCACCAGATAGTTGTTCTGGAACGTGGTGCCGTGCCCCTCGCAGCTCTCGACGATCACGCCGGGATTGGGGCCGGGCGCCGTGGTGCAGGCGAATTGCAGCGGCCGCTCCAGCCCGTCGCCCGACAGGTAGCGCATGATGCGCGTTCCGCTGCCCGACTGGCCGGCACGGATCAGCGCCTCGGTGCCGGGTTCGGCCACCGACAGGTCGCGGCCCAGGCCCTTGGTGCCGATCAGCAGGCCGTCGCGCAGGATGACGGCCTCCTCGGCGGGGGTCATGTAGGTGCGCAGGCGTCCGTTCTGCCCGGTCATGGCCATGACCTGGTTGCGACCCAGCCCCTCGAACCCGGCTTGGATCAGCGGGCCGGGATTGACGCGCAGCGCCTCGGCGGCGGCCTCCTGGGGGCTGCGCGCGGGCGCGGCGGGTTCGGCCGCCCGGCGCGCGCCCACGGTCTCGGTGGCGGTGCGCAGCAGCTCGGACAGGGGTCCGCGGCCGCTCTCGTCGGGTCCGGTGTTGCCGCAGGCCGCCAGCGCCGCCAGCGCGGCGCCCGCCAGGATTGCGCGCATCTGCTTGCCGCCGTTCATCGCCAGAACCTCCCCCAGCCTTCATAGAGATCGACCGTGTGGCTCTCGCGCACCCGGTCATAGAGCCGCCCGTTGACCGTCACGCGCGAACCGCCGTCGCGCGACAGCGACCGGATGTTGGTCGAGACGCGGTCGCGGCTGGCCTGGCCCGTGGCCCAGCCAAGCGGGATGGACAGGGTCACGCCCTTGTCGAAGCTGCCCTCGCCGAACTCCTCGGCCGACAGGTCGGTCTTGGTCGCATAGGCGCCGACGCGCCAGCCATTGGCGAACTCGCGCGCCAGGGTGACCGTCGCGCCCACGTCGCCGGCCAGGTACTGGCCCACGTCCAGCTGGGCGGTGAAGCCCTGCGTGAACTCGTAATAGGCCGAGACGTGGCCGGTGGTGACCTCATAGTCGCGGAAGTCGAACAGCTGGTCGAAGTCGCGCTTGCGCACGCGGTTGATCTCGGCGCCGAAGGCCAGCTGCGACGTCGCGGGCTTCCACAGCGCCTCGGCCGAGACACCGCCATAGGCGCGCTCCAGCAGGCCGACCGTCACGCGGGTATAGACCGCGTCCGACGGCTTGGCATACCAGGCCAGCGTCAGCTCGGGGATCACCGGGCTGGAATTGCCGGTATACATGCGCGTGTCCGACCGGACCCGCGGCACGCCCTGGGGGGTGGTCTCCAGGCTGGGATCGGCCTCGTATTCCTCGGGGGTGAAATAATTGCCCCTGCCGCACCGGCCGAACTCTTCGCAGTAGTCGCGTCCGTCGAAAGCGCCTCCGCCGGGAATGCCCGGCCCGCGCTGCCCGATGTCGCCGAAGGCGCGCTGGCGCAGCGCGCCGGTGGCGATCAGGCCGGGCATAATCTCGTAGCTGGCGCGGGCCTCGGCGCCGACCTCATGGGTGATGCCGTCCTCGGCGCTGAAGATGCCGATGTCCAGATAGGGCTTCACCGACCAGCGGAAGCGCGGATAGACGTCCGGGCTGGGCACCAGCCCCGCCGCCGGCGCCGCATCCGACTGGGTCGAGGCGGCGGCGATCTGCCCGGCCTCGGTGTTCTCCAGCCGCTCGATGTCGCTGCGCCGCACCGTGACCGAGGAGGTCGGCATCCCGTCGGTGACCGAGGTGATGACGAAGGTCTCGACCGAGGGGGGCAGGGCACGGGTCATCAGGCGGGCGGTGCGGCCCACGGCCTCGGCCTGCGCGATGTAGCGCTGGTTGCGCAGCCGCACCTCGGCGCGGGCGGGCGACAGGGCCATGCTCTCCAGGATCATCCCCTCGTCGGCCATGCCGTCGCCCAGGGCCTTCTGGATCGCGGGCTGGGCGGTGGGGTCCTGCGACCAGCTGCCCGACCAGCCCTCGGGATCCTGCGCGGGGGCCGGGCGCGGGCGCACCGGCGCGGGCGCGCTCTCCAGGCCCGACGGATAGGTCGCGTCGCGCGGGTTCAGCGCGATGGTCAGCTGCGCGCCGAAGGTGTTGCCGCCGATGGTATAGATCCCGGCCTCGTAGTTGCGGCCGAAGCGGTAGCTGGCGCCCAGGTTCAGCTTGCTGGACGGCTCCTCTCCCTGCTGGAAGACGTTCCCGTTGCTGTAGCGCGCCTGATAGATGTCGTTGGAATACTCCGCCGTCAGGTTCAGCTTGTCGTTCACCTGCCAGCTGACCGAGGCGAAGGGCTTGGCCCCGCCGGTGAACCAGTCGTCCACGTTGGGCGTGCCGCCCTGATCGGTGACGTCGATCACCCGCGGCTTGCCCGCCAGCGTGCCCCAGCCCAGGCCGACCGAAGCGCGCACCGTCGGCGTCACGTTGCGCGTGGCGACGATGTATTCGCCCGAATAGACGCCGGTGCCCAGAAAGTCCTGCAGGCCGATGGCCACCGCCGGGCGCCAGCCGTCCTCGTCCACGATCTGATAGCGCAGGTCCAGCGAGCGGTCCGAGATGAACCCCTCGGCCCGGAAGTCGTCGATGCCGTCGACCCGGCCATAGCGCAGCACCGTGGTCAGCCCCGGCAGCGCCTGGAAGAAGATGTTGCCGCGCCGCGCGTAGTCCGACAGCGACAGGGTCGCGCCCAGGCTGCCGTCGGGCAGCGTCTCGGCGGTCGGCGTGTCGATGCCGCCGGGCAGGCCGTAGGTCGACATGTTGCGCCCCAGCATCGGGTCGGCGGTAGCGACGCCGACGCCCGACCCCACGATCAGGGCCAGGGGCAGGGTGGTGGCCATCAGCTGGCGGGTCAGACGCGAGCGGCGCATCGGCGGCTTCCTTTCGGCGGCGGGGGCAGGGCTGGCAGGCGAGTGGCAGGCTTTGGCGCGCGGATCGACACACGAATGCGTGATCCGCGCGGAGGTTATCCGGCGGCCGGTTCGGTCGCAGGAGGCGCTTCGGCAGTCGGCGCGGGTGCGGCGGGTGCCTGCGCGGGGCTGGCGCAGCCCTGCAGGCTTTGGCCGCTGACGGTCAGGCGTGCGGTCAGCGGGAGCCGCTCGTCCGCCATCGTGTCCTGACACGGCGTGGCGCGCAGGTTCAGCACAAAGGGCCGCCCGCCCAGCACGCCAATGTATTCGACGCCCTGCGCAAAGACCAGGCGGTTGACGCTGATACGCGTGCCGTCCTGATCGTCGGGGGTGCGGTAGGTGGCCATGCTCTCGTTGATCTGGACGTTCCAGAAGGGCTCGTTGCCGCGCGCGACGAAGGCGGTGCTGCGATAGGTCAGCGGCTCGGCGGTCGAGACAGGGCGCGCGGGCTCGGCGCCGGTCTCGATCGGCTGCTCCAGCGGCGAGACGGCGGGCGGGCGCGGGCCGGCGGGCTGTTCGGGGGCGGCCTCCTCAAGGCCCACGCCGCGGCGCAGGTCGGTCATCGCCTGGCTGTCGCAGGCGGCCAGCGGCAGGGTCGTCAGCGCCACCAAGGCAAGATGCGGGAACGGGATGCGCGGGAACATGGGGCTTTGGCCTTCTGGTTCGGTCTTGATCACTGTCGATCAAGCGTTAGCAATCGCCGGGCTTGGGGGCAAGCGTCACGCCCGGCGCAGGCAGACCGCCGCCACCCGCTCAAATCCGTGCGAAAACGTCGTGGTTCAGTTGATAAATGATGGAAAACCCCCGCCCTGGGCGGGGTGGGGGTGGTTCATTGTTGAAGGCTGCCCGGAAAGCGGCGATGATTTTTCCATGAAATTCATTTCGGCATCCTTGCGATGATCCCTGTGCAGTCGGACCCGGCGGCGGCCGACACTGCGATGGACGGCACCCGGTTCGGGCGCTTTTCCTGGGATGGCGGACGCATGGCCCGGGCCATCGGCGCGTTCGACTGGTCGGCCACGCCGCTGGGCCCGATCTCGGGCTGGCCGGTGTCGCTGCTCAGCGCGGTGCGCACCATGCTGGGGCAGCGCCATGCGTCCTCCATGTTCTGGGGCCCGGAGCTGATCATGCTCTACAACGACGCCTATGCCCCCGCCCTGGGCGCCAAAGAGGCGAATGCCCTGGGGCAGCCTTTCCGCACCATCTGGTCGGATGTCTGGGACGCGGTGAGGCCCATGGTGGACCAGACCCTGTCCGGGCAGGGCACCTATTGCGAAGAGATGCGCCTGGTCATGACCCGCAACGGGTTCGACGAGGAGACCTTCTGGACCTTCAGCTATGCGCCCCTCTACGACGACCGGGGGCAGGTCGCGGGTCTGCTGAACATCACCGTCGACGTGACCGCCCTGGTCACGGCCCGCCGGAACGAGCAGGTGATGCAGCAGGAGCTGCTGCACCGGATCAAGAACATCCTGTCGGTGACCTCGACCGTGGTGTCCTCCAGCCTGCGCAACGCCGCGACCATCCAGGAGGCGCGCGACACCGTCGGCGCGCGGATCATGGCGCTGGCCAAGGCGCAGGGGCTGTTCACCGGCCTGGGCGACAGCGCCGACATCACCGAGGTGACGGCCCGATCGATCGGGGCGCATCTGGTCGGCAACGACCGCATCCGCCTGTCGGGACCGTCGCTGCCGCTGAGCAGCCAGCAGGCGGTGGGCCTGTCGCTGGCCCTCTATGAGCTGGCGACCAACGCGGCCAAGTACGGCGCCCTGGCCAGCCCGCAGGGCGTGGTCGATCTGTCCTGGTCCGTCCGCGAGGGGGCCTTCACCCTGGACTGGCAGGAGAGCGGCGGCGCCGAGGTCGTCCCGCCCAAGCGCGAGGGCTTCGGCTCGCGGCTGGTGAACATGATCGTGCCGGCCTATTTCGACGGGCAGGGCAGCGCCGACTATCTGCCTCACGGCCTGCATTACCGCCTGCGCGGACAGCTGACGCCCTAGCAGTTCGGGACGTTCACGGCGAGCCCGCCCAGAGACGTCTCCTTGTACTTGTCGGACATGTCGCGGCCGGTCTGGCGCATCGTCTCGATCGCGGCGTCCAGCGGCACGATGTGGCTGCCGTCGCCGCGCAGCGCGAGGCTCGCGGCCGCCACGGCCTTGATTGCGCCCAGGCCGTTCCGCTCGATGCAAGGGACCTGCACCAGCCCCCGCACAGGGTCGCAGGTCATGCCCAGGTGATGCTCCAGCGCGATCTCGGCCGCGTTCTCGACCTGCTGGGGGGTGCCGCCCAGGACGGCGGCCAGACCCGCCGCGGCCATCGCCGCGGCCGATCCGACCTCGGCCTGACAGCCGCATTCCGCGCCCGAGATCGAGGCGTTGTGCTTGATCAGCCCGCCCACCGCCGCCGCCGTCAGCAGGAAATCGGGCAGGAGCCGCTCCGACGCGCCCGGCACATGGTCCAGCCAGTAGCGGATCACCGCGGGCACCGTCCCCGCGGCGCCGTTGGTGGGCGCGGTCACGACCTGCCCGCCATCGGCATTCTCCTCGTTCACGGCCATCGCATAGGCCGACATCCAGTCGTTCACCACATGCGGCGCGGTCATGTTCAGCCTGCGTTCGGCCTGCAGCGCGTCATGGATCGCTTTGGCGCGCCTGCGCACGTTCAGTCCGCCGGGCAGGACCCCTTCGGCCGACAGGCCCCGGTCCATGCAGTCGCGCATCGCGCCCCAGATCCGCTCCAGCCCGACCTGCAGCTCGGCGCGCGACCGGAAGCACAGCTCGTTCTCCTCCTTCATGCGGGCGATGGACTTGCCCGACCGCTGCGCCATCTCCAGCATCTCGGCGGCGCTGGCGAAGGGGTGGGGGACGCTGGCCGAGGCATCCGTGCGCACCGCGCCCGCCTTGTCGGCCAGTTCCTCCTCGGTCATCACGAAGCCGCCGCCGATGGAGTAATAGACCTGCCGGAAGATCACGTCCCCCTGCGCATCCACCGCCGACAGCACCATCCCGTTCGCATGCCCTGGCAGCGCGTGGTCATAGTTGAAGCGCAGGTCCCGCTCCGGATCGAAGGCCAGCGGCCCCAGCCCCTGCGGGTGCAGCATCCGCGTCTCGCGGTTCCGCGCCAGCGCGGCCTCGGCCGCGTCGCGGTCCATGCTGGCGGGGGTGAAGCCCGCCAGCCCCAGGATCGTGGCGCGGTCGGTCGCGTGCCCCTTGCCGGTGAAGGCCAGGCTGCCATGCAGGCTGGCGCGCAGGCCATGGGCGCCGAAGGGCTGGATGCGCAGCGCGTCCAGAAAGCGCTGTCCCGCGACCATCGGCCCCATCGTGTGCGACGAGGATGGCCCGACGCCCAGCTTGAACAGATCGAAGACCGACAGGAACATGGCCACCCCCTTGCATTTCCGCGCCCATCCAAGCACGACCGCGGCCCGGCCGCCACCACCGTCCGCGGCCATTCGCGCCGCGGTTGCGACATCGGCCGGCTTGCGGCCGCGACGCGCGGTCTGCTTAAATCGATTGCAACATGCCCGGTATTGCGGCAACCGGGACGCGCCCGCGAAATGGGCAGGGCGGCCATCCCCTGCCGTTCTTGCGGGCGATGGCCCCAGGGTGAAGGAACAGACCATGCGATTGCCCGATCCGATCCTGCTTGGCGACACGCCCCTTGGACCGCCGGTCTTTCTGGCGCCGATGGCGGGCATCACCGACGTGCCCTTCCGCCGCGCGGTGGCGCGGTTCGGCGCGGGCCTGATGGTCTCCGAGATGGTCGCCTCGACCGAGATGGTGACGCCCCGCCCCTCGACCCGCGCGGCGGTGCGCGCCAAGGCGCTGACCGAGGGACGGCTGCCCGTCAGCGTTCAGATCGCGGGCCGCGAGGCCGCGCCCATGGCCGAGACGGCGCGCATCGTCCAGGGCATGGGCGCCCGCATCATCGACATCAACATGGGCTGTCCGGCCAAGAAGGTGACGGGCGGGCTGTCGGGTGCCGCGCTGATGCGCGATCTGGACCATGCGATGACGCTGGTCGATGCGGTGGTGGGTGCGGTCACGGTGCCGGTGACGCTGAAGATGCGGCTGGGCTGGGACGACGACTGCCTGAACGCGGCCGACCTGTCGGCGCGGGCGCGCGATGCGGGCGTGGCCATGCTGACCGTGCATGGCCGCACGCGGGCGCAGTTCTACCAGGGCCGGGCCGACTGGTCGGCGATCCGCGCGGTGGCCGAGCTGCCGGGGCGCCCGCCTCTGGTCGCGAATGGCGACGTGGTCGATGCGTCCAGCGCGCGGGCCGCGCTGGACGCGTCGGGGGCGGATGCGGTCATGGTCGGTCGCGGCGCGCAGGGGCAACCTTGGATCCTGGCGCAGATCGCGCATGAGCTGTGGGGCACGCCCGCGCCCGAGGTTCCGCGCGGCGCGGCCTTGGCCGAGCTGGTGGCCGAGCATTACGAGGACATCCTGGACTTCTATGGCGCCGAGCTGGGCCTGCGCGTCGCGCGCAAGCATCTGGGCTGGTATGCCGATGCGAACGGTGCGGTCCTGCGCGACCAGATGATGCGCGCCGAGACCCCCGCCGCCACGCTGGCGCTGATCTCGCGGGCCTTCGGCGATGCCGAAGGGGTGGCCGCATGACGCCACGCCCGCCCGATTTCCGCGAGGCCGCGCCCGGACCGGGATGGGAGGCGCTGCCTCTGCCCGCGCTGATCCTGGACGATGCCGGGCGGGTCGCGGCGATGAACGACGCGGCCGAGATCTGGCTGAACCTGTCGCGCAACTCGACCCTGGGGCGGGCGCTGGACGGCGAGGAGATGTCGATGCGGCTGCGGCTGCAGCCGGGTCTGGGGCCGCTTCTGGCGCGCGTGCGTGCTAGCGACGAGGCGCTCTATCAGACCAGCGTCCAGTTCGAGATCGGCGACCGCACCGGCAACCATCAGGCGCGGCGTGCCGCCGTCCATGCCGGTCCCGCGGGCGGTTCGGGCGGGTCGGTGTCGCTGCTGATCGTGCCGCAGGACGATGACGGCCTGCATCAGGCGCGCCATGTGCGCAGCGCCGCGCGATCGGCCATCGGCATGGCCGAGATGCTGGCCCATGAGATCAAGAACCCCTTGGCCGGCATCCGCGGCGCGGCGCAGCTGATGGCCATGAACGCCACCCCCGAGGACCGCGAGATGGCCGAGATGATCGTCGCCGAATCGCGCCGCATCGTGGCGCTCCTGGATCAGGTCGAGCGGTTCGGCGACACGTCCGAGCCGAAGCTGGCGCCCCTGAACCTGCACGACGTGCTGGAGCAGGTGCGCCGCTCGGCCAAGGCCGGTTTCGCGCGCGACCTGCATGTGGTGACCGATTACGACCCCTCGCTGCCGATGGCGATGGCCGATGCCGACCAGCTGGTGCAGGTCTGCCTGAACTTGGTCAAGAACGCCGCCGAGGCGCTGGCGGGCGGCGCGGGCGGCACGATCCGGCTGCGCACCCATTACGACCACGGCCTGCGCCGCCCCCCCGACGAGGCCGACCCGACCGGCCGCCCGCTGCCCCTGCAGATCGAGATCGAGGACAACGGCCCGGGCTTTCCGCCCGCCATCGCCGATCAGGTCTTCGAGCCCTTCGTCTCGGGGCGCGAGAATGGCACCGGGCTGGGCCTGGCGCTGGTCAGCAAGATCATCACCGACCACGGCGCGCTGATCCGGGTGGACAGCCGCCCCGGCCGCACCGTCTTCCGCATCTCCCTGCCCAAGGCATAAGGACCTGACATCATGGACGGCACCGTTCTGATCGCTGACGACGACCGCACCATCCGCACAGTGCTGACGCAGGCGCTGACCCGCGCGGGCTGCCGGGTCCACGCCACGGGCAGCCTGGCGCAGCTGCTGAAATGGGTCGAGGAGGGGCGCGGCGATCTGGTCATCACCGACGTGATGATGCCCGACGGCAACGGCATCGACCGCATTCCGGCCATCCGCGATGCGCGGCCCGACCTGCCGGTCATCGTGATCTCGGCCCAGAACACCATCGTGACCGCGATCCGCGCGACCGAGGCCGAGGCCTTCGAATACCTGCCCAAGCCGTTCGATCTGCCCGACCTGATGGCCAAGGCAGGCCAAGCCCTGGCGCGCCGCCCGCGCAAGTCGGACCCGATCCCCGAGCCGCTGGCCCCCCCGCGCGAGGCCGCCGATCCGGCCATGCCGCTGATCGGGCATGCGCCGTCGATGCAGGCGCTGTTCCGCATGGTCGCGCGGGTCCTGAACGCCGATCTGGCCGTCATCATCGCCGGAGAGGCGGGGGTCGGCAAGACGACCATCGCGCGCAGCTTCCACGAGCTGTCGGACCGCCGCGACCGCGGGCTGGCGATCCTGACCTCGTCGGACGCGACCGAGGAAGCCATCGCCCGCGCCGCCCAGAAGGCCCGCGGCGGCACCATCGTGATCGAGAATCCGACGGGCTTCGACGCAGGCGCGCAGGCCCGGCTGATCGGGCTGATCGAATCGATGGAGGCGGGGCCGGACCGCGCCCAGGCCCCGCGGATCGTCGCCACCACCGGGTCGGACCCGCAGGCCGACATGGCGGCGGGCCGGCTGCGCTCGGACCTCTACTACCGGCTGGCGGGGGTGACGGTCAGCGTGCCGCCCCTGCGCGCGCGGGTGGACGACATCCTGCCCCTGGCCGCGCATCTGCTGGCCCGCGCCGCGGCCCAGGGCCTGCCCGAGCGCAGCCTGTCGGACGATGCCGCCGCGATGCTGCGCGCCCATCCCTTCCCGGGCAATGTCCGCGAGCTGGAGAACATGATGCGCCGCCTGGCCCTGACCGCCAGCGGCCCCGCGATCAGCGCCGCCGAGATGCGCGAGGCGCTGAGCCAGCAATCCGCGCCGCGCGTGCAGGCCGCCACGCCCATAGCCCCGGTCGCACGCGCCCCCGAGACCGCAAGCGTGGTCGGCATGCCACAGGTCGGCGCGCGCCTGTCGGATTCGGTCGAGGCGCATCTGCAGCGTTATTTCGACCTGCATGGCGACGCTCTGCCGCCGCCGGGCCTCTATGACCGTATCCTGCGCGAGGTCGAGCGCCCGCTGCTGCAGGTGGCGCTGGATGCGACCGGCGGAAACCAGCTGCGCTGCGCCGATCTGCTGGGCATCAACCGCAATACGCTGCGCAAGAAACTGACCGAGTTGAATATCGAGGTGACACGGCGCCGCAAACTGATGTAAAACCGCCACAGGGGGCAGCGCGCAGGACACGCGCGCCCACGTCGAAAGCCGCGAAAGACGGCAGGTGGGGTTGATGGCAGGCCTGGCAACGGGGCTCAGCTGGGACAGGCTGGCCCGGATACGACTGCCCCGGCAATGGCGCGGGGTGCTGACCTGGGGGGTCGTCCTGTCCGGCATCGTACTGGCCGCGGCGACCTTGGCGGTGATGGGTCCCTTTGGCCGGGGCCAGCCGGGGCACATGCTGCGACTGGTGCTCTTGGCCGATCTGGTCTTCTTGGTCGTGATGATCGCCTTCATCGTCGCGCGCATGGCGCGGCTGATTTCGGCCCGGCGCAGCACGGCGCCCGCGTCTCGCCTGCATGCGCGGCTGGTCGCGATCTTTGCGGGGCTGGCGCTGGTGCCCACGGTGCTGGTGGCGCTGTTCGCGGGCTTCCTGGTCAATATCGGGCTGGAGGGCTGGTTCTCGGACCGGGTGCAGCAGGTCGTCACCACCTCCCAGGCCGCGGCCGAGGCCTATCACGCCGAGCACCGCAGCGACCTGACCGAGGATGCGCGCGCGCTGGCCGGCGTGCTGACCCAGGCCGGGCGCGCCAACCCGCTGATCGAGGATGGCGAGATGCGCCAGCTTCTGGCGCAGGGGCAGGGGCTGATCCAGCGCGGCCTGCGCGAGGCCTACATCATCAACGGCGCCGGAGAGATCCGCGCGCGGGGCGAGCGCAGCTATCTGTTCTGGTACGAGGCCCCGACCAGCGATCAGCTGGACCGTGCGCAGGCCGACGGCCTGACCCTGATCGAGGATTGGGGCAACGACGAGTTCCGCGCGCTGGTGGCGCTGCCGCCCCTCGCCGACCGCTATCTCTACGTGACGCGGGACGTGGACGGCGACCTCTTGGGGCTGGTGGACGACACGCGCGCCACGGCGGGCGACTACAAGCAGCTGGAGGAGATGCGCTCTCAGGTGCTGCTGGAATTCTCGCTGGTCTATCTGGGCTTCGCGCTGCTTCTGGTTGCGGCCGCGATCTGGCTGGGGCTGTGGTTCGCCTCCCGCCTGTCGCGGCCCATCGGCCTTCTGGCGCAGGCGACCGACCGGGTGGGCCATGGCGATCTGGACGTGCAGGTCCCCGAGGTCCGCACCGGCGACGAGATCCAGACCCTGGGCCAGGCCTTCAACCGCATGACGCGCCAGCTGAAGACGCAGCGCGCCGAGCTGGTCGAGAGCTACCGGCTGTCGGACGATCAGCGGCGGCTGTTCGACAATGTGCTGACCTCGGTCACCTCGGGGGTGATCGGGCTGGACGCGGCCGGAGAGATCGATTTTGTCAACCGCTCGGCCAGCCGCCTTCTGGGCCTGGACCCCAAGCGCGACATCGACGCGCTGCTGCCCGAGGTGGTGCCGGAATTCGCGCCGCTGTTCGAACGGCGCTCGGCCTCGGTGGCCGAGACCATCCAGGACGAGGTCCGCCTGATGCGCGAGGGCCGGGTCGAGAGCCTGCTGGTGCGCATGGCGGTCCGGCGCGGCGTGGACGGCGCGCTGGAGGGTTATGTGGTGGCCTTCGACGACGTGACCGAGCTGGTCAGCGCGCAGCGCATGGCGGCCTGGGGCGACGTGGCGCGCCGGGTGGCCCATGAGATCAAGAACCCGCTGACGCCCATCCAGCTGTCAGCCGAACGCCTGCGCCGCAAGTTCGGCCCGCTGGCCCCCGAAGGCGACCGCGCCGCGCTGGATCAGTACACCGAGGTGATCATCCGCCAGACCAACGACCTACGTCGCATCGTGGACGAGTTCAGCCGCTTTGCCCGCATGCCCGAACCCGACCGCGCCGAGACCGACATGGCGGCGCTGCTGCGCGAGGTCCTGCTGCTGCAGCAGGACGCGCTGCATGCGCGGGTTACGCGCGACATCCCCGAGGGGCCGGTGATCGTGGATTGCGACCCCGGCATGATGCGCCAGGCCCTGACGAACCTGCTGAAGAACGCGGGCGAGGCCGTGGAAGAGGTCGCGGGCGATGCGCCCGAGGGCTGGAGCGCGGCGATCGGCGTGGTCATGGAGGCCGAGCCCGAGGCGGTCTGCATCCGCATCACCGACAACGGTCCCGGCCTGCCGGCGGACCGGTCGCGCCTGTTCGAACCCTACGTGACGCTGAAGGCGCAGGGCACCGGCCTGGGCCTGCCCATCGTCAAGAAGATCGTCGAGGAGCATGGCGGCAGCCTCTCCCTGACCGATGCGCCCCAGGGCCGGGGCGCCATGGCCGAGATCCGGCTGCCCCGCGAACGCCATCCCGTCCGCGCGCCCAAGACAAGAAGCAGACAAGAAAAAGACGAGGCGACACCATGAGCGACATCCTGATCGTCGATGATGAACGCGACATCCGCGAGCTGATCGCGGACATCCTGAAGGACGAGGGGTTCGAGACCCGCACCGCCGCCAATTCCGACGAGGCGGTGGCCGCGCTGAACGACCGCGAGCCGTCGCTGATGATCCTGGACATCTGGCTGAAGGACAGCCGCATGGACGGCATCGACATCCTCAAGCAGGTCAAGCGCAACAACCCCGACGTGCCGGTCATCATCATCTCCGGCCACGGCAACATCGAGATCGCCGTCGCGGCGATCAAGCAGGGGGCCTACGACTTCATCGAGAAGCCCTTCAACATCGATCAGCTGATGGTGGTCATCAACCGCGCGATGGAGACCAGCCGCCTGCGCCGCGAGAACAGCACGCTGCGCCGCGGGGGCGACCGGGCCTCCGAGATGCTGGGCCAGTCGGCAGCCTTCAAGCGGCTGCGCGACGCGCTGGACAAGGTCGCGCGGTCGAACGGCCGGGTGATGCTGGCGGGCGAGCCCGGCACCGGCAAGGAGATGGCCGCGCGCTACATCCACGCGCACAGCCCCCGCGCGGGCGCGCCCTTCGTCACCGTCCCCTGCGCCACGATCGAGCCCGAGCGCATGGAGGAGGTGCTGTTCGGCCGCGAGACCCCCGAGCGCGGCATCGAGCCGGGCTTGCTGGAGCAGGCCCATGGCGGCATCATCTATTTCGACGAGGTGGGCGACATGCCCATGGGCACCCAGCCCAAGATCCTGCGCGTGCTGACCGAACAGCAGTTCGTGCGCGCGGGCGGCGCGGACAAGGTGCGCGTCGATCTGCGTGTGCTGTCCTCGACCAACCGCGACCTGGTGGCCGAGATCGCGGCCGGGCGCTTCCGGCAGGAGCTGTTCGACCGGCTGAACGTGGTGCCCATCGCGGTGCCGTCGCTGGCCGACCGGCGCGACGACATCGCGGTGCTGGCGCGCCACTTCATCGCGCAGTTCCACCGCAGCCAGGGCCTGACCCCGCGCGACCTGCCCGAGGACACGGTCGCGGCGCTGCAATCCATGCGCTGGCCCGGCAACATCCGCCAGCTGCGCAACGTGATCGAGCGGGTGCTGATCCTGGCCGAGACGCACGGCCCGATCCAGCCGGCCGAGCTGGAGCCGCAGGGCGCCACCCCCGACAACAGCGACACGCTGAGCCTGGGGCCCGCGGTCACCGCCATGGCGCTGCGCGAGGCGCGCGAGCTGTTCGAGCGCGAATACCTGGTCGCCCAGATCAACCGCTTCGGCGGAAACATCAGCCGCACAGCGCAGTTCGTGGGCATGGAGCGCAGCGCGCTGCACCGCAAGCTGAAATCCTTGGGCGTCGTCGGCGGCATGCGCGGCGAGGACGAGATGGTGATGGGCAAGTAGCCCCCGCTTGCGCGGGCCGCGCGCCCGGCTTAGGCAAGGGGGCGCGGACAGGAAGGGCGGGCCATGAAGATCATCATCTGCGGCGCGGGGCAGGTCGGCTGGCAGATCGCGCGCCATCTGTCGGGCGAGCGCAACGACGTCACCGTCATCGACAACAACCCCGACCTGGTGCGCCGCGCGACCGAGGCGCTGGACGTGCAGGGCGTCACCGGCTTTGCCAGCCATCCCGACGTGCTGGACCAGGCGGGCGCGCGCGACGCCGACCTGATCATCGCCGCGACCCATTCCGACGAGGTGAACATGGTCACCTGCCAGGTCGCCCATTCGATCTTCCAGGTGCCGCGCAAGATCGCGCGCCTGCGGTCGGGCGCCTATCTGGACGCGATCTATTCCGACCTCTACAGCACCCAGCATCTGCCCATCGACGTGGTCATCAGCCCCGAGCGCGAGGTGGCGCTGGCCGCGCTGCAGCGCCTGTCGGCGCCTTCGACCTTCGACGTCGAGACCTTCATGGACGGCAAGATCCAGCTGCTGGGCATCGACCTGGAACCGGACTGCCCGGCGCTGAACACGCCCCTGCGCCAGCTGACCGAGCTGTTCTCCAGCCTGCGCGCCATCGTGGCGGGTGTGCGCCGCAAGGGGCGGCTCTTCGCGCCCGAACCGGGCGACCAGCTGTTTGCCCATGACCAGATCTATGTCTTCAGCCATATCGAGGATGTCGGCCGCACGCTGGACATCTTCGGCAAGCCCGCCCGCAAGCAGGAGCGCGTGACCATCATCGGCGCGGGCAATGTGGGTCTGTCGGTGGCGCAGGCGCTGGAGGCGCGGCCCGACCGCATCCGCGCCAAGCTGATCGAACGCGACCGCGGCCGGGCCGAATTCGCCGCCGACCGGCTGGAACGCACCATCGTGCTGAACGGCGACGGCCTGTCGGCCGAGATCCTGGACGAGGCCGCCGTGCCCCAGGCCGACGCGGTCCTGGCCGTCACCGACGACGACAAGACGAACATCCTGGCATCCGTGCGCGCCAAGCAGGCGGGGGCCAAGATGGCCATCGCGCTGATCAACGATCCCACGCTGGTGCCGCTGATGGGGGCGCTGGACATCGACGCCTATATCAATCCGCGATCGACGACCGTCTCGACCATCCTGCGTCACATCCGCCACGGACGGGTGCGCGACATCTATTCCATCGGCGATGCCGAGGCCGAGGTGATGGAGGCGCAGGTCCTGTCCACCAGCCCCATGGCCGGCCGCGCCATCCGCGACATCGACTTTCCCGAAGGCGCGCTGCTGGGCGCGGTGCGCAAGGGCGACCGGGTGGTCAAGCCGCTGGCCGACACCCGCATCGACGAGGGCGACATAGTGCTGATCTTTGCCCTGACGAATGACGTCCCCGAGGTCGAGCGCCTGCTGCAGGTCTCGATCGACTTCTTCTGATGGGCGCGGCGGTGGCGGGTTTTCTGGCGCGCATGCCGGTGCTGGTGCTGCTTGGCGGGCTGGCGGCGCTGATGATGCTGGGGCCGGCGGCCTATGCCTCGGTCACGGGATATCATGCAATCGCGCGCAATTTTCTCTATGCGGCGCTGCTGACGGGGATCTTCTGCGGGCTGATCGGGCTGGCTGCGCAGGCGAATCCCCGATCTCAGCGCGCGCGCGAGATGCTGCTGCTGATGCTGGGCGTCTATGGCCTGCTGCCGATGCTGCTTGCGGTACCCTTTGCCGAAAGCCAGCCCGATACCGGCTATTTCAACGCCTGGTGGGAGATGGTGTCCTCGCTGACGACCACCGGCGCCTCGCTCTATTCGGCGGACCTGCTGCCCATGCCGCTGCATCTGTGGCGCTCGATGGTGGGCTGGATGGGCGGCTTCTTCGTGCTGGTCGCGGCGGTCGCAATCCTGGCGCCCCTGCGCGTGGGCGGGTTCGAGATCATGTCGAACCCCTACGGCCGCGAGGAATACCGCCAGCACCTGCCCCCCTCCGACAGTCCCCACCGCCCGGTCCTGCACCTGTCCGATCCGCGCTTCGAGGCGCAGCTGGCGGACCCGGCCAGCCGCCTCGGCCGCGCCGCCCTGCAGATCGGGCCTCTTTACGCGGGTGCCACGCTGATCCTGTGGGTGGGGCTGCTGAAGCTGGGCGATCCGTCCTTCGTCGCGCTGACGCGGGCGATGGGCACGCTGTCCACCTCGGGCATCTCTCCGGTGCTGGGATCGGCGGGTGTCGCGTCTGGCATCGCCGGAGAGATGCTGGTGTTCCTGTTCCTGATCCCGGCCCTGTCGCGGCGCTTCTGGCCCGGCGGGTCCGAGCTGCGCGCCACCGACCGGCTAATCGCGGATCCCGAGCTGCGCATGGCGGCGGGGTTGGTCGCGCTGGTCGCGGTGCTGCTGTTCCTGCGCCATTTCCTGGGCGCGATCGAGACCGACCGGGCCGCCCCCGCCGACACGACGAGCATGGCCGATATCGGCCGGGCGCTGTCGGCGCTGTGGGGCGGGCTGTTCAGCGCGCTGAGCTATCTAACCACGACGGGCTGGACCTCGGTGGCTTGGGCCGATGCGCGGGCCTGGTCGGGGCTGGACGCGCCGGGGCTGATCCTGGCGGGGCTGGCGCTGATGGGGGGCGGGGTCGCCACCACGGCGGGCGGGGTCAAGCTGCTGCGCGTCTATGCGCTGGCCCGCCACGGACAGCGCGAGCTGGAGCGGATCATCCACCCCCATTCCGTCTCGGGCGGCGGGCGCATCGCGCGCAGGCTGCGCCGCGAGGGGGCCTATCTGGCCTTCATCTTCTTCATGCTGTTCGCGGTGTCCATCGCGCTGGTCGTGACGCTGGTCTCGATCCACGCCATCGCTTTCGAGACCGCGACCATCCTGTCGATCGCCGCGCTGACCAATGCCGGACCGCTGGCCAGCGCCATCCCCCTGACCCCGACCTTCGAGGGGACGGCGGGCATCGCCTCGGCCCCGTGGGAGGGCTGGTCGGGCCTGCCGGACTTCACCAAGGCCGTCCTCGCCTGCGCCATGGTGCTGGGCCGCATCGAGACGCTGGCGGTGCTGGCGCTGTTCAGCCCGGACTTCTGGCGCCGCTAGGTGTGGCGCAAATGCTGTGCCTGTCGGGTCGCGCATTGCGCCGCGCTTGCATGGGATTCGGCATCGGCTTAGATGTTGAACGGACAGGGACAGTGAAAAACGGACGATAACAAATGGCTGGCGACAAGCAGAACCTGCAGGATGCGTTCCTGAACCACGTCCGCAAGGCCAAGGTGCCGGTCACCATCTTCCTGATCAACGGCGTCAAGCTGCAGGGCGTCATCACCTGGTTCGACAATTTCTGCGTGCTCCTGCGCCGCGACGGGCAGTCGCAGCTAGTGTACAAGCACGCGATCAGCACCATCATGCCGGGCCAGCCCATCACCCTCTACGAAGGCGACGATTGATTTGGCCGAACTGACGGAGACCGCAGCCAAGCCGACCCGTGCCTATGTGATCCATCCCGATCTGGGCCGCGCCCGCACGCAGCGGCGCGAGCCCGAGCATGCGCTGGCCGAGGCCGTGTCGCTGGCCCTGGCCCTGCCGGGGATCGAGATGGTCGGCTCCGAGGTCGCCAACCTGCGCGAGCCCAATGCCGGCAAGCTGTTCGGCAAGGGCAAGCTGGCCGAGATCAAGGAGCGTCTTGACCCGCTGGAGGTCGAGCTGGTGCTGATCGACGGGCCGGTGACGCCCGTCCAGCAGCGCAACCTGGAGAAGGACTGGGGCGTCAAGCTGCTGGACCGGACCGGGCTGATCCTGGAGATCTTTGCCGACCGCGCCCGCACCCGCGAGGGCGTGCTGCAGGTCGAGCTGGCGGCGCTGTCCTACCAGCGCACGCGGCTGGTCCGCGCCTGGACCCACCTGGAGCGTCAGCGCGGCGGCCTGGGTTTCGTGGGCGGTCCCGGAGAGACGCAGATCGAGGCCGACCGCCGCGCCATCGACGAGCAGATGACCCGCCTGCGCCGCCAGCTGGAGCGGGTGGTCAAGACGCGCAGCCTGCATCGCGCGGCCCGCGCCAAGGTGCCCTATCCGATCGTGGCGCTGGTGGGCTATACCAACGCCGGGAAATCCACGCTGTTCAACCGCCTGACCGGGGCCGAGGTCTTCGTCAAGGACATGCTGTTCGCGACGCTGGACCCGACCATGCGCGCCATCCGCCTGCCGGATGCGCAGGGGGGCAATTCGGGGCGCAAGATCATCCTGTCGGACACGGTGGGCTTCATCAGCGACCTGCCGACCGAGCTGGTCGCGGCCTTCCGCGCCACGCTGGAGGAGGTGCTGGAGGCCGATCTGATCCTGCATGTCCGCGACATCAGCCATCCCGAGACCGAGGAGCAGGCCCATGACGTGGCCGAGATCCTGGACAGCCTGGGCGTGGACGAGGACGTGGCCGCGATCGAGGTCTGGAACAAGATCGACGCCTTGGGCGCGGACACCCGCGCCGCGCTGCGCCGCACCGATGCGCGCACCGAGGGCGTGCAGGCGGTCAGCGCGCTGACCGGCGAGGGGCTGGACGATTTGATCGCGGCCATCGACCGCCAGCTGGGCGAGGTTCTGGACGAGCCGCGCCTGGAGGAGCGGATGGTCCTGGACTTCGCCGACGGCCGCGCGCGCGCCTGGCTGCACGAGGCCGGCGTGGTCGAGCGCGAGGAGGCGGGCGAGGACGGGCTGCACTTGGCGCTGCGCTGGACGGCGCGGCAGAAAGCGGGATTCGCGGCCTTCACCGGCACGACTGAAGCTCCGGCCGAGAATGACGAGCCTGACGAGCCCCGCAGCGGTGGGTGGCATCCGGCCGACTGAGCCCGTTGCGTCGCGCGACGGCAGCGGGGGGCCAGTCCCCGTCGGCCGCCGGTTCTTGAACCGGTGGCGACCCACCGGCCGACCCCCTGGCCGGGAAGGGGCTGCGCCCCTCCCGGACCCTCCCCGAAATCAGGCGGACATCTCATGCGCCCAGGGCGGGTTGGCGCCGTGGCGGGATACCGTCACCGCAGCGGCCTGCGCGCCGAGCGTCAGCGCCGCGTGGATCTGATCGGCGGTGATCGCCGCGATGGCGTCCTTGGACAGCAGGCCCTGGCGGTCCAGCGAGGCCAGTACGCCCGCGTTGAACGTGTCGCCCGCGCCGATCGTGTCCGCCACGGTCGCGCGCACGGCGGGGGCATGGACCGTCTCTCCGGCCCAGATGGCCTTGGCGCCGGCCTCGCCGCCGGTCTGCAGGACCAGTCGCGGGCCGGTCTCCAGCACCTTATGGGCGGCGTCCTCAGGGGACAGGTCTGGGTGCAGCCATTCCAGATCGTCCGCCGAAAGCTTGACGATGTCGGCCATGGGCAGCAGCCGCGCCAGACGCGCGCGATAGGCGCCCGCATCGGTGATGAAGAAAGGCCGGATGTTCGGGTCGATCATCACCGGCAGCCGGTCGTGGTGCTGCGCGATCAGCGCCTCGATCGTGCCGCCGCAGGGGTCGGGCACCAGGCTGATCCCGCCCGCGAACAGCGCGGTCACCGCATCGGGCAGCGGCCCGATATCCTCGGGCAGCAGCATCCGCCCGGCCGAGCCCTCGTCGTAGAAGGAATAGCGCGCCTCGCCGTTCGTCAGCGTCACCAGGGCCAGCGTGGTCAGCCGGTCGGTGCGCGGGCAGAGGTCGGTGTTCACCCCGGCATCCGCCAGCGGGCGCAGGATCTGGTCGCCGAACGGATCGCGGCTGATCGGCCACAGATAGCCCGTGTCCTGACCGAGCCGGCCAAGCGCGATGGCGGTGTTGTAGACCGCGCCGCCCGCCAGGGGCCGGAACGTGCCGTCCTGCGGCACCATGTCGATCAGCGATTCGCCTGCGCAGAGGATCATGTCCGGCTCCCTTCCGTTCGGTCCCTAGCGGCTGAGATACAGGATGGCTGCTAACGCTACCAGCGCCACGGCGGCGGCGGCGGCGATTTTCCACGCCGACCAGGGGCGTTCCCCCATCACCGCGCCGGTCTGGCCGTTCACCAAGAAGCGGTAGCTTTTCCCGTTGTAGCGATAGGCGGCGGCCCAGATCGGCAGCAGCACATGCTTGAAGGTCTCGTTCGCGAAGCGGCTTTCGACATGCTCGACGCGCTGTTCGGCGCCGCCGATGCTGCGGCGGGCGTCCTGATGGATGACCTGGGCCATCTGCCGCCGCGCGGCGGCATGGCCATCCGACAGGGCGACGGTATAGCCCTCGGCCTGAAAGCCCGACAGGAAGGCCGGGTCGTAATCGGCCAGCGCGGACAGGTCCCACGGCTTCATCGCCTCGGAGAAAGCGGGCGGCAGCGCCGTGGAGGCAGGGATCACCACGTCGTTGAACTGCCGCGCCACCTGACCCGCGACCGGCGTCCAGCGGATGCGGCGCTCCTGCCGGGTGAAGCTTTCGCTGCGCCCGTTCACGGTGCGCCTGTCCTGGACCGTGACGTAATAGGCATCGCCCCGCTGGCCGTGATAGCGGCTTTGGCTGTCGGCATCGAAGGTCCAGAAGGGCGAATAGACCCCCGCCAGCCGCCGGTCCTTGCGCGCATAGGCCGTCAGGCCCGATGGCGCGAACCACAACCGGCCCAGCCAGGCGGTCATCGCCGCCCGCGCCTGCGCCTCGGTCAGCGCGAAGGGCACCACGCCCTGCGGCCGGATGCGCCGGGTGGGGCCGGTATCGGTGACGACGGGCGTCGCGCAGAATGGGCAGGCGCCCGCGTGGTGGTCGGCATCCAGGTCGACCTGCGCGCCGCAATTGGGGCAGGAGAGGGTGCGGACGGTCTGCACGATCTCGGGCGCGCCGCGATAGAGGTCGAGGCCCTGTTCCAGCGGAATCTCGCGCAGCGCGGCCCCGGGCGGGCGTTTGCCGTCACCCCATTGCAACGCCGGGTCGTCGCCGCTGTCGTCGGGCTGCCGCCCGGGGGCGCGGGCGGGGCCGGGACCGATGGTCTGGCGATGGCCGCACCAGTCGCAGACCAGCTCCCGCTGGCCGGGCTGGAAGGTCAGGCTGGCCCCGCACTGGCCGCAGGGAAAGCGGTGTTCGGCCGGGATCATGCGCGGCCCGGATCAGCGGGGCAGGGGCGGGGGCGTGGCACCCAGGACCTGGGCCAGCGCCGGGACCTGTCCGGCCTGCTGCCAGCTCTGCTGCCCTTCGGTCCAGACCAGCGTGGCGGGGGTCAGCCGCCCGTCGGCGACCAGCCGCGCCAGATCGGATTGCGGGAAGGGTCCCGCGGCCGCGCCGTCGATGGCCACGTGCCAGCGCGTCGCGCCCGTGTCGGGCAGGGGCGGGGGCGTTGCGGCGGCGGCCTGCGGGACCGCGCCCCAGGGCCCGCGCATCGTGGCCCCCATGGCGGCACCCATCGCGGCGCCCATGCCGGCGCCCGCGCCGCCGTCGTTGCGGGCGGCGGCCAGCATGGCCTCGGAGGCGGCGTACTGCCCGAAGCGGTCCAGATCGCCGATGATCCCCATGCTGGTGCGCTTGTCCAGCATCGCCTCGACCTCGGCGGGCAGGCTGATGTTCTCGATGTAGAATTCCGGCAGGACCAGGCCATAGGCCTCGATCACCGGGGCGATGGCCTTGGCGACCAGCGCGCCCAGCTGATCGGTGTTGGCGGCCATGTCCAGGACCGGGATGTCGGAGGCGGCGATGGCGCGCGAGAACTCCTGCACGATCACGTTGCGGATCTGGAAGGTGATCTCGTCGCGGGTGAAGTCGCCGTCGGTGCCCACGATCTCGGACACGAAGCGCGCGGGGTCGCCGACCCGCATCGCGTAGGTCCCGAAGGCGCGCAGCCGCACCGGGCCGAACTCCGGATCACGCGCGATGATCGGGTTGCGCGTGCCCCATTTCAGGTCGTTGAAGCGCGTGGTGTCGATGAAGTAGATCTCGGACTTGAACGGGCTGCGGAAGCCGTGGTCCCAGTGCTGCAGCCGCGTCAGCACCGGCAGGTTGTTCGTCTCCAAGAGGTAGAGGCCGGGCTGGAACACGTCGGCCAGCTGTCCCTCATGGACGAAGACCGCGGCCTGACCCTCGCGGACGGTCAGCTTGGCGCCGTACTTGATCGCGCGCCCGACCGTCTCGAAGCGCCAGACCATCGTGTCGCGGTCGTCCGAGGTCCATTCGATGATCTCGATGAACTCTCCGCCCAGGATGTCGAAGATGGACATGGCTTTCCCCAGCTGATCCCGCCCCAGTCTAGGGGCGGGCGGGGGGACGGTTCAAGCGCTCTCGCCCAGCAGTTCGGCGGCGATGCGGCGGACGATGGGGGCGGCCTCGGCATCGCTCATGCCGGGGCGCAGGCGGGGGTCGTAGAGGATCTGCAGCAGCAGCTCGTCATGCCGGGTCAGCAGGGCGAACTCCTCGTCGTCGTTGAAGATCGACGGGCGCGCGGCGGGACTGTCATTGGCCAGGCCCATGCCCTGGGCCAGCTCCTCATGGATGCAGGAGCTGCGCAGCAGCGGCGGCAGCTCGGCCCGGATCACCGCCACGGCGCGGGAATAGTCCGGCGCCGCGCCGTTCGAATAGGCAAAGACCGCGCAGCTGATCGAGGCGGGCAGATCGGTGACCAGCGCCACGTCACGCGCAGGGATCCCCGGCACCAGCGCGCTCAGCCGCGGGCCGATGGCGCGTCGTTCATCCTCATTCAGGACCAAGATGGTAAAGTTGCCGCCCTCGGCGGTCAGCGATACGGGGTGGCGGGTGGTCGCGGACAGGCGTCCTGCGAAATCCGCGATCTCGGAGCGCCAGGCCGGGCGCGAGGCCATGTCGGTCGAGGCGCCGAACTCCAGCTGCATCCGCACCCGCTCCTGCCAGCGGCGCAGCGGCGCGCTGCGGCTCTCGGGTTCCAGCCCACCGGCGGTGTGGCTGTATTCGTCGCGCAGCGCGATGGCCATGAAGTTGCGCGTCAGCGTGTCGGCGTCGATCGGCGCATCCATGGGCACCCGGTCGCGGCGCAGGCGGCCCTGTGCGACCAGGCGGCGTTCGTTCGCGGCATAGAGGTCGCGCTGCGACTGGCTGGCCGGGCTGGGGGCCGCGACGGTTTGGGCTGCGGCGGCATTGGCGGCGCGGTTGCGTTCGGCACGCGCGCGGCGCAGCTCGGCCTGGCGGTCGGCGGCGGCATCGGCTGCCACGGGGCGGGCCAAGGGGCGGTCGCCCGCGACGGTCGGCGGCGCGGCGGTCTGGGCGCAGGCGGCCAGCATCAGTGCGGCCGCGGCCGCGAGAAGGGGCGCGCCCCTCATCGGCCGCGTCCCTGCGGGCCGGGGATCGCGTCCTGACGCGACGTGGCCGAGGCCAGCGCATCGCGCAGCTCGGCCTCCATTCGGGTCAGCTCGGTCTCGGCGGCGGCGCGGCGCGTGCGGCCTTCGTCGGCAATGCGCAGGCTGTCCTCGATGGTCGCGATCAGCTGGGCGTTGGCGGTCTGCACCGCCTGGATGTCGAAGACGCCGCGCTCGGTCTGGGTGCGGATCTGGGCGTTGGCGGCGCGCAGGTTGTCGGCGTTACGGGTCAGCAGCTCGTTGGTCAGATCGCCCGCCTCCTTGACCGCGCGGGCGGCCTCGGCGCTGCGCTGGATGGTGACGGCCTGGGCGAGCTGCGTCTCCCACAGCGGCACGGTGTTCACCAGGGTCGAGTTGATCTTGGTGACCAGCGACTTGTCGTTCTCCTGGACCAGCCGGATCGAGGGCAGCGACTGCATGGTCACCTGCCGCGTCAGCTTCAGGTCGTGGACGCGCCGCTCCAGATCGTCGCGCAGCGTGCGCAGGTCGCGCAGCTCCTGCGCCTCGATCAGCTGATCGGGCTCGGGGCGGGCGGCCAGTTCGGCTTCCTTGGCGGGGATGGTCTCGCGGTCCAGCTCGGCCAGCTTCTCGGTGCCCGCCGCGATGTAGAGCGCCAGCTCGTCATAGAAGGCCAGCGTGCGGTCGTAGAGCATGTCCAGCGACCGGATGTCCTTCAGCAGCTTCTGCTCATGGCCCTCCAGTTCGGCCGTGATGCGGTCGATCTGGGTCTGCACCTGTTCGTAATTGGCGACGAACTTGGCGAAGGGGGCGGATCGGCCCAGCAGCTTCTCCCACCAGCTGCGGCTGCGGCGCATGTCCAGCTCGGTGGTGGAGAATCCGCGGATCGTGGTCACGACCTCGCGCAGGCTGTCGCCGGCGGGGCCGACCTCCTTCGTCTTGACGTCGGACAGCATCGCCTGGCTGATCTGCTGCAGGTCGGCCTGGGCGCGGGTGCCGAAGCGCAGGATGGACTGGCTGTCCTTCAGGTCGATCTCGGCCATGCGGGCGCGGATCGCGGCCTGCGTCCTGGGGTCGGCATCGGAGAGGTCGCGGGGTTCGGGTGCGGGATCGGGCAGCGTCTGCCCCGTCAGCGCGTCGATCTGGGCCTGGGCGGCCTCGGCGCGGCGTTTCGTCTCGTCACTCATCAATCGTCCCCTTGGTCAGGCCCGCGAAGGCATTGGGCCCGACCGCAGAATATGGCGAATTTCCGCCCGTTCAACGGGAAGCGGTGCGGAAAGTTTCACCCGGTGTCGGGGCGGCCACAGGGGGTGGTGCGGATGGGCCACAAGCGCGGCCCATCCGGAACGGTCATGCCACGCGGCTGTCCGAGCGGGCGGGGGCATAGAAGGCATCGCCCCGGTCGGCCATCTCGCGCAGCATCCGCGGCGCGGTGAAGCGGGCGCCGAAGCGCGCCGTCAGGTCGTCGCAGATGGCGACCGCCCGGTCCGCGCCCAGGATGTCCAGCCAGCCGAACGGCCCGCCCGACCAGGGCGCATAGCCCCAGCCCAGAATCGCGCCCACGTCGCCCTCGCGGATATCCTCCAACACGCCCTCCTCCAGCGCGCGCACGGCCTCCAGGGTCTGCGCGAACATCAGGCGGTGCTGGACGTCCTCCAGCGTGGGCTGGTCGTCGGCACGCGGGAAGCGCGCGTCCAGACCCTCCCACAGGCCCTGCCGCTTGCCCGCCTCGTCATACGCGTAGAAGCCCGATTTCGACTTGCGGCCCATGCGGCCCTGATCGGCCATCCAGAACAGCACCGCGTCGACCGCGTCGTCGGGATAGGCGTCGCCCATCGCGGCCTTGGTGGCCTTGGCGATCTTGACGCCCAGGTCGATCGAGGTCTCATCGACCAGCTGCAGCGGACCGAGCGGCATGCCCATCATCTTGGCGGCGTTCTCGATCAGCGTGGGGTTCACGCCCTCGGCCACCATGCGGATCCCCTCGTTGATGTAGGGGATGATGCAGCGGTTGGCATAGAAGAACCGCTCGTCGTTGACGACGATGGGGGTCTTGCGGATCTGGCGCACGAAATCCAGGGCCTTGGCGACGGCCACCGGGCCGGTCTGTTTGCCCTTGATGATCTCGACCAGCGCCATCTTGTCCACCGGGCTGAAGAAGTGGATGCCGATGAACTGCTCGGGCCGCGCGCTGGCACGCGCCAAGTCGCTGATCGGAAGGGTCGAGGTGTTGGTGGCAAAGATCGCACCGGACGGGATCACGGCTTCGGCCTTCTTCGTCACCTCGGCCTTGACCGACGGGTCCTCGAAGACCGCCTCGACGATCAGATCGCAACCCTCAAGGGCCGCGTAATCGGTCGTGGCGGTGATGCGGGCCAGAACCTCGGCCTTCTTCTCCTCGGTCGCCCTCTTGCGGCTGATGGCCTTGTCCAGAAGGCCCGTCGAATAGGCCTTGCCGCGGTCCGCGCTCTCCTGCGCGGCGTCGATCAGCACGACCTCGATCCCGGCCATGGCGCTGACATAGGCGATGCCCGCGCCCATCATGCCCGCGCCCAGGATGCCGACCTTGCGGACGGACTGGTCGGGTGCCTCGGGGCGGTTCGCGCCCTTCTCCAGGGCCTCCTTATTGATGAACAGGCTGCGGATCATCGCGGTGGAGGACGGGTTCATCAGCACATGCGTGAACCAGCGCGCCTCGATCCTCAGCGCTTGGTCGAAGGGCACCTGCGCCCCCTCGTAGACCGCCGACAGCAGCGCCTTGGCCGCCGGATAGACGCCCATCGTCTTGCCATGCACCATCGCGGAGGCGCCGACGAAGGTCATGAAGCCCGCCGGATGGAACGGCTCTCCTCCGGGCATCTTGTAGCCTTTGGCGTCCCAGGGCTTGACGATGTCGGCATCGGTCGCCGACAGCACCCAGGCCCTGGCGGCGGCCAGCGGGTCCTCCACGACCTCGTCGATCAGACCGGCGGCCTTGGCCTTCTTCGGGTCCGACAGCTTGCCCTCCAGCAGGAAGGGCGCGGCCATCATCGCGCCCAGCTTGCGGGCCAGACGCGTCGTGCCGCCCGCGCCGGGGAAGATGCCGACCATGATCTCGGGCAGGCCGATCTTGGCCTTGGGGTTGTCTGCGGCAAAGATGCGATGAGTCGCCAGCGGCAGCTCCAGCCCGATGCCGAGCGCGGTGCCGGGCAGGGCGGCCGCGATCGGCTTGCCGCCCTTCTTGGTCTTGGGGTCCATCCCCGCCAGTTCGATTTTGCGCAGCAGGTGATGCAGCGTCATGACGCCGTCGAAGACGCCCTGCGCGCCGTTCGCGTCCTTCATGCCCGCGATGACCTTGAGGTCCATCCCGGCGGCGAAGTCCTTCTTGCCGCTGGTGATGACGATGCCCTTGACGGTCTCGTCGGCCAGCGCGTCGTCGATCAGCCCGCCCAGGGCGGTCGCGCCGTCCATCGACAGCACGTTCATCGACTTGCCCGGCACGTCCCAGGTGATGATCGCGACGCCGTCGGCGCCCTTCTCCATCGTGAAATCGGTCATGTTCTCTCTCCCTCGGTCGGATAGGGGGTTCCGTCCAGATGCGTATAGCCCTGCGGCGTGTCCAGCAGGTCCAGTCCGGGGTAATGGCAGGTGTTCCGGGGGTCCCGGCTGCCCGCGATCAGATAGGTGGCGGGCGCGCCGGTGTGGTTGCGCAGGCAATGGGCGACCGGATCGCCCGCCTTCCACGCGCAGGCGTCGCCCGGATGCAGCACGGTCTCTACGCCGTCCTCGATGACGGTCAGGCTGCCCTCCAGCAGATAGAGGAACTCGTCCTCGTGGCTTTCCCAATGCGGCTGGCTGGACTGCCGGCCCGGATGCAGCGTCTCCAGCGCGATGCCGAATTGCGTCAGCCCGCCGACCTCGGTCAGGTGGCGATAGTGCAGGTGGCCGCGGCCCAGGCCGAAGGGGGCCGGATAGTCCGACACCCCCTCGGTCAGCGCCACGTTGTCCTTGCGCAGCACGGTCATCAGACGCGTTCGATGATCGTGGCCGCGCCCATGCCGGACGCGATGCACAGGGTGGCCAGGCCGACCTGCTTGTCCTGGCGCTCAAGCTCGTCCAGCAGGGTGCCGATGATGATCGCGCCGGTGGCGCCCAGGGGGTGCCCCATCGCGATGGAGCCGCCGTTCACGTTGACCTTGGAATGATCGACGTTGAAGGCCTGCATGAAGCGCAGCACGACCGAGGCGAAGGCCTCGTTGACCTCGAACAGGTCGATGTCGCCGATGGCCATGCCGCTGTCCTTCAGGATCTTCTCGGTCACGGGCACCGGGCCGGTCAGCATGATCGTGGGATCGGTGCCGATCTTGGCGGTGGCGCGGATGCGGGCGCGCGGCTTGAGGCAATGGGTGCGGCCGAATTCCGCGTTCCCGATCAGCACGGCCGCCGCCCCGTCCACGATGCCCGAGGAGTTCCCGGCATGGTGGATGTGGTCGATATGGGTCAGATGCGGATATTTCAGCAGCGCGACCTTGTCGAAGCCGGGCATCATCTCGCCCATCTCCTTGAAGGCGGGCTTCAGCTTTGCCAGGTCATCCGCCGTGGTGCCGGGGCGCATGTATTCGTCGCGGTCCAGGATCGTCAGGCCGTTCTGGTCCAGAACGGGGACGATGGACTTTGCAAAGCGACCTTCGGCCCAGGCCTGCGCCGCGCGGCGCTGGCTTTCCAGCGCCAGGGCGTCGGCATCGGCGCGGGTGAAGCCGTATTCGGTCGCGATGATGTCGGCGCTGATGCCCTGCGGCACGAAATAGGACTTCATCGCCAGGCTGGGATCGACGGCAATGGCGGCGCCGTCGCTGCCCATGGCGACGCGGCCCATCATCTCGACCCCGCCGGCGATATAGGCCTGGCCCGCGCCGCCCTTAATCTGGTTGGCGGCCAGGTTCACGGCCTCCATGCCGCTGGCGCAGAAGCGGTTGATCGACAGGCCCGGGATGCGCTCGTCCAGGTCCGAGGCCAGAACGGCGCTGCGCGCGAGACAGCCGCCCTGCTCCTTGACCTGGGTAACGTTGCCCCAGATCACATCCTCGACCGCATGGCCTTCAATGCCGTTGCGCGCCTTGACGGCGTTCAGCAGGCGGGCGGACAGGGCCAGCGACGTGACCTCGTGCAGGCTGCCGTCGGGGCGGCCTTTGCCGCGCGGAGTGCGCGCTGCGTCATAGATGAATGCGTCGGTCATGGTTCCTCCTAGATCGCCCGGATGGCGCCGGGCCGAAACGGCCGGGGGGCTTCGCGCCCCCCGGACCCCCCGCGGGATATTTTCATGAAGAAGAAGGGGCGGGTTAACCCTTTCTCAACGATTCGCCCTGAAGCTGGCGGGTGCGGGACAGGCTGGGAAGCCGATGACCGCTGAAGGAGAAGTCCCCGGTCCGCGCATGATGCCGATGGCCGCGCGCGGGCCGGGGATGCTTCTTCTTCACTCAAATATCCCCGCCGGAGGCATCCGGATCATCGGCCCGCGCGACGGTCGCGCGGGCTCGACAAGGGATCAGAACGCCTCCGCTTCCAGCTCCATCACGGTGGCCGCGCCGGATTGGATGCGGGCCAGGTGTGTGGCCGTCATCGGCAGCTGACGCTTCATGTAGTAGCGTCCCGTGGCCAGCTTGGTCTTGTAGAACGCCTGATCGCCGGCGCCTTCCTCCAGCGCCTTGCGTGCCGCGACCGCCATGCGCGCCCACATGAAGCCCAGCGTGACGTGGCCGAACAGGTGCATGAAGTCGTAGCTGCCCGACAGCGCGTCGTTCGGGTTCTTCATTCCGCGTTCCATGAAGAACATCGACGCCGCCTGCAGGTCCTTGGACGCGGCCTTCAGCGGGTCGATGAAGTCGGCGGCCAGGGCCTCGTTGCCGGACTGCTCCTTGCAGAAGGATTTCACCATGTCGAAAAAGGCCATGACATGCTTGCCGCCGTCCTGGGCCAGCTTGCGGCCGACCAGGTCCAGCGCCTGCACGCCGTTCGCGCCTTCGTAGATCATGGTGATGCGGGCGTCGCGGACGAACTGGCTCATGCCCCATTCCTCGACATAGCCGTGGCCGCCGAAGACCTGCTGGGCCAGCACCGTCGCCTCGAAGCCCTTGTCGGTCAGGAAGCCCTTGATGACCGGCGTCATCAGCGACACCAGCCCCTCGGCGTCCTTGTCGCCGGCCAAGTGGCCGCGGTCGATCAGATGTGCGCCCCACAGCGCCAGCGCACGAGCGCCCTCAATGAAGCTCTTCTGGTCCAGCAGGCTGCGGCGGATGTCGGGATGCACGATCAGCGGATCGGCGGCGCCCTGCGGATTCTGCGCGCCGGTCACCGCACGGCCCTGAAGGCGGTCCTTGGCATAGGCCAGCGCATTCTGATAGGCGGGCACCGCCGCGGCATAGCCCTGCAGGCCCACGCCCAGACGCGCCTCGTTCATCATGGTGAACATGGCGCGCATGCCCTTGTGCAGGTCGCCCAAGAGCCAGCCCTTGGCTCCGTCATAGTTCATCACGCAGGTAGCGTTGCCGTGGATGCCCATCTTGTGCTCCAGCGCGCCCACGGACACGCCGTTGCGGTCGCCCAGAGAGCCGTCCGCGTTCACCAGGAACTTCGGCACGATGAACAGGCTGATGCCCTTGGTGCCCTCGCCGCCGCCCGGCGCCTTGGCCAGGACCAGATGGACCACGTTCTCGGCCATGTCGTGATCGCCGGCCGAAATGAAGATCTTCTGGCCCGTGATCAGGTAGCTGCCGTCATCCTGCGGTTCCGCCTTGGTGCGCAAGAGGCCCAGATCGGTGCCGCAATGGGGCTCGGTCAGGTTCATCGTGCCGGTCCAGTCGCAGCTGACCATCTTGGGCAGCCAGGTCCGCTTCTGGTCGTCGGTGCCGTGGGCGTGGATCGCGGAATAGGCGCCGTGGGTCAGGCCCTGATACATGTTGAAGGCCATGTTGGCCGACACGAACATCTCTCCGGTGGCCACGCCCATCGTGTAGGGCATGCCCTGGCCGCCATATTCGGGGTCGCAGTCCAGCGCGGTCCAGCCGCCTTCCTTGACCTGCTCGAAGGCCTCGCGGAAGCCCTTGGGGGTGCGCACGACACCGTTCTCCAGCACGCAGCCCTCCTGGTCGCCGGACAGGTTCAGCGGCGCCAGCACCTCGGAGGACAGCTTGCCCGCGGCCTCCAGCACGGCCTCGGTGAAGTCGGGGGCCAGCTCGTCATGGCCGGGCAGGTCGGTTTGCGACAGGTTCAGAACATCGTGCAGGACGAACTGCAGGTCGCGGATCGGGGGCGTGTAGGTCGGCATGTCGATATCCTCTACGGCTGTTCGGTGGGGGCTGCGGAAAGCCGGGTCCGGGCGTCCTCGATCTGGCTCCGAAGGTCGGCGATCGCCTCGCGCAGTTCGGCGTAATGACGCTCCATGTCGGCCAGGCGGTCGTGGCCCACCGCGATGGTGGCCGCGATCTGGGCGCGGTTGCCGCCGCCCGGCTCATAGAGTTCCAGCAGCTGGCGGATCTGCTCCAGACTGAAGCCGAAGCGCTTGCCGCGCAGGATCAGCGTCAGCCGCGCCCGGTCGCGCCGGTCATAGAGCCGGTGCTGCCCGCGGCGCTGCGGAAAGATCAGCTCGCGCGCCTCGTAGAAGCGCAGCGTGCGCGGCGTGACGTCGAAGGCGTCGCACATCTGCCGGATGGTCATCAGATCGTCGGACATGGGGTGCGGCTCCTCCTCAAACCGGCTTTCCGTCCTCAACCCACCATAACCCCAAGTTGACGCAAACGTAAGCAGGACGCGGCGTCACGGCGGGGGCTGCCGCCGCGTCACGACATGCGGTCCAACTCTTCGACTGTGGTGCGGCGCAGCTGGTCCAGATCGGCCCGCGCGGCGGTCAGCTCGGCGATCTGCCCGTCCAGCACGGCCAGCTGACGGTCGGCCATGTCGATCCAGACCTGATACTGCTCGCGCGAGCCCTGTCTGTCATAGATCTGCAGCCACTGGCGGATCTCCTCCAGGCTGAAGCCGAAGCGGCGGCCGCGCAGGATCAGCGTCATCCGCGCCACCTCGCGCGGGCCGTAGAAGCGCGCGCGCCCCTCCTTCCGGGGGGCCAGCAGCTCGATGTATTCGTAATAGCGCAGCGTGCGCGGCGTCACGTCGAAGCGCGCGCACATCTCCTTGAAACTGATCCGGTCCTCGGTCACCCGTGGCCTCCTGCACGATTTCCCTTTGCGTCAACCTAAGCACAGCCGCATGCTTTCTCAACCGAATCGCGCGGGCCGGGGTTGCGCCGGATGCGCGCGGGACGCTACCGAGTGGCAAGGCGGCCGGGTGCGCACCCGGCCCAGCAAGGATGGCCCCGATGACCGACCCGACCGATCACGCCCGCATCGCCCAGCAGTTCATCGAGGCGATCCCCCACGCCCGCGCCCTGGGCATGCGCGTCGATGAGATCGGGCAGGGCCGTGCGGTCATCAGCATGCCCTGGGCCGAGCATCTGGTCGGCGATCCGCGCACCGGTGTCATCCATGGCGGGGTCGTCTCGGCGCTGATGGACACCTGCTGCGGGGCGGCGGTGATGGCGCATCCGACGAACCCGCGTTCGACCGCGACGATCGATCTGCGCATCGACTACATGCGGGCCGCGACGCCGGGGCAGCGCATCACCGCGCGGGCCGAATGCTATCACATGACCCGCAGCGTGGCCTTCCTGCGCGCCGTGGCCCTGGACGAGGACGAGGCCAACCCCGTGGCCTCGGCCACCGGTGCCTTCACGGCGGAGCGCTGATCATGGCCGACCGCAACGAACCCCTCCATCAGATCAAGTCGCGCCGCGATTCCGCGCTGGCCGCGCTGGTCACCGGCGTGCCCTACATGACCTGGCTGGGCATCCGCTTCGACCGCCGCGGAGATGAGCTGACCGCCATCCTGCCTTATGACGACAAGCTGATCGGCAACCCGATGCTGCCCGCGATCCATGGCGGCGTCACGGCGGCCTTCCTGGAGGTCACCGCAATCATCGAACTGGCCTGGACCGCCATGTGGGAGGACCTGGAATCGGGCCGGATCGCGCCGGACGCGGCGGTGCCCGACAGCCTGCCGCGCCTGCCCAAGACCATCGACTTCACCGTGGACTATCTGCGCTCGGGCCTGCCGCGGGACGCCTATGCGCGGGCCCGGGTGGTGCGGTCGGGGCGGCGCTATGCCAGCGTGCATGTCGAGGCCTGGCAGGACAACCGCGCGCGGCTGATGGCCCAGGCCACCGGGCATTTCCTGATGCCGCAGCCTTGACGGCGCTGACCCACGGCCGGGTGCTGCGCATCGCGGCGCCCATCGTGCTGTCGAACCTGACGGTGCCGCTGCTGGGTCTGGTCGATACCGGCGTCGTGGGACAGCTGGGCCAGCCGCAGGCCATCGGCGCGGTTGGCATCGGCGCGGTCATCCTGACCTCGATCTACTGGATCTTCGGGTTCCTGCGCATGGGCACGTCGGGGCTGGTGGCGCAGGCCCATGGCGCGGGCGACGCGCCCGAGGTGGGCGCCCATCTGCTGCGCGCGCTGACCATCGCGGCGGGGGCGGGGCTGGTCTTCGTCGCGCTGCAGGTGCCAATCTTTGCGCTTGCCTTCCGGCTGGCGCCTGCCTCGGACGCGGTCGAGGCGCTGGCCCGCGACTATCTGGCGATCCGCATCTGGGGCGCGCCCGCGACCATCGGCCTCTATGCGATTACCGGCTGGCTGATCGCGGTCGAGCGCACGCGGGCGGTGCTGGGCCTGCAGCTGATGCAGAACGGGCTGAACCTGGCGCTGGACCTGTGGTTCGTGCTGGGGGTGGGCCTGGGCGTCGCGGGGGTGGCCTGGGCCACGCTGATCGCCGAGTTGTCGGGCCTGGCCCTGGGCCTGTGGCTGGCGCGCGGCGTGCTGGCGCAGGCGCGGCGCGCGGCGGGGCTCTGGGCGGGGGACCGGCTGGCGCGGCTGGTGCGGGTGAACGGCGATATCATGATCCGCTCGGTCCTGCTGCAGGGCTGCATGACCAGCTTCCTGTTCCTGGGAGCGGGGCAGGGCGACGTGCCGCTGGCCGCCAATCAGGTCCTGCTGCAGTTCCTGGCCCTGACCGCCTATGCGCTGGACGGCTTCGCCTTCGCGGCCGAGAGCCTGGTGGGGCAGGCTGTCGGCGCGCGGCGCCCCGAGCGGGTGCGGCGTGCCGCGCGGCTGGCATCGGCCTGGGGGCTGGCCGGGGCGGCGGTGCTGGGGGTTCTGTTCGCCATAGGCGGCGGCGCGATCATCGACCTGCTGACCACCTCGCCCGAGGTGCGGCAGACGGCGCGGGACTATCTGCCCTGGCTGGTCGCGGCGCCGCTGGTTGGGGTCGCGGGCTGGATGCTGGACGGCATCTTCATCGGCGCCACCCTGACGCGCGAGATGCGAGTCGCGATGATCCAGTCCGTCGCCGTCTTCCTGCTGGGTGTACTGATCCTGCCGCCGGTCCTGGGCAATCACGGCCTCTGGGCGGCGCTGACGGCTCTGAACCTGGCGCGCGCCGCGACCATGCTGCGCCTCTATCCCCGCGCCGAGCGGGCCGCGGAGCCATGACGATCGTCGATGCCGAACGCCTGTGTCCAGGTCCTGACCGCGGTTGCTCACGGGAGTGACCAGTGGCCACGACCGGATCGCGGGCTCCGGCCTGTCCATCACTCGACGATGAGCGGCAACGAGAGATCGGGAATTGCGCGCGGTCGGGAGGGAATCCTTCCCATCCGTTATTTTTTGCATTTACCCAAGATGGGGAAGGTGCGTCGCATTGGAAAATCAATGCCATGCAATAGGGAGCTGTTCGCTGACCTGGGTAGCTCGTTCAACGAATGACGCTGAAATTGGCTCCGGCGGTAGGGATCGAACCTACGACCAATTGATTAACAGTCAACTGCTCTACCGCTGAGCTACGCCGGAACACGGGGCGGATATAGCAACCTCTATGGGGGGCGTCCAGTGGCCGCGGGCGCTTTTTTGTCATACGGGTGAAAAAATCGTGTCGAGGGACAATTCGCCCGTGAAATCAACGGCTCCGATCTGCCAGAGGGCGATCAGATGCGCCAGGACGTTGCGCGCGGCCGCCGGCAGCAGCGCGGGCGGGACGTCGTAGATCCGCCGGGCGAGGGACGGCGCTGAATCGGACTGCCCGCGCAGCGCCGTCAGGATCTGTGCGGTGCGCATGCGGCGGTGGCGGGCAAGCATCGCCAGATGGGGCAGGGGATCGTCGATCGCCGCGCCATGCGTCGGCAGCAGCCGCGCCGGGGCGAGGCCCGCCAGCCGGTCCAGCGAGCGCATGTAGTCCCCGAGGTCCCCGTCCGGAGGGGAGATCAGCGTCGAGGACCATCCCATCACCAGATCGCCGCAGAAGATCGCGTCGTCCCACCGAAAGCACAGATGGCCCGCCGCATGGCCGGGCATGTGCAACGCCTCGAGGCTCCAGTCCGGGGTCTCGATCCGGTCGCCGTCGCGCAGCAGCCGGTCGGGGGCGAAGGCATGGTCCAGCCCCTCGCCGCCGCCCATCGCGGCGTGGCCGTCGCGCGCAAGCCGCGTCATCACCGCCGACCGCCCGGCCAGGGCGTCGCCGAAGGCCAGCACCGGCGCCCCGGTCAGGCGGGACAGGCGGGTGGCCCCGCCGCTGTGGTCGCGATGGGCATGGGTCACCAGGATATGCCCGATGCGGCCGCCTCCGGCACGGGCCACGGCCTCGATATGGGCGGGATCGTCGGGGCCGGGGTCGATCACGGCGACATGCCGCGTGCCGATCAGATAGGTCGTGGTCCCCGGACCCGTCAGGGCCGAGGGGTTGGGCGCCAGGATCGGCAGCGGGTCTTTCGCGGGCGTGCTCATGGCGCTAGCCTAGCGCGGCAAGAAGGAGGCCGCCATGACCAACGACGCCGATCCGCGGGTGCCGCGCAAGCTGATCCCGCGCGGCCTCTATGCGCGGGCGGCGCTGATCATGTTCCTGCCGGTCGTGGTGGTGACGACGGTGGTCAGCGTGATGTTCCTGCAGCGCCATTTCGAGGGGGTGACGCGGCAGATGACCACCAGCCTGTCGCATGAGCTGGCCTTCGTGGCGCGGCTGGTCGACGGGGCGGCAGATGCCGAGGCCGCGCGGCGGGCGGGCGTGTCGGTCGCCCGGCCGCTGGAACTGGACCTGACGCTGCCGGCACAGCCCGCGCCGCAGGACAGCCGGCTGTTCTACGACTTCTCGGGGCGGGTCGTGACCGAGGTGCTGCGCGATGCGCTGCCGCAGGTGATCTCGGTCGATCTGGCGGGCGACGACCGGCGCGTCGTGGTGGCGCTGGAGGGACGGCAGGGGCCCTATGCGCTCAGCTTCGACCGGCGGCGGGTCAGCGCGTCGAACCCCCATCAGCTGCTGGTGCTGATGGTGTTCACCTCGCTGTTGATGACAGGGATCGCGACGATCTTTTTACGCAACCAGCTGCGCCCGATCCGGCGGCTGGCGGCGGCGGCCGAGGAATACGGCAAGGGCCGGATCGTGCCCTATCGTCCCTCGGGCGCGGTCGAGGTGCGGGTGGCGGGCATGGCCTTTCTGGACATGCGCAACCGGCTGGAGCGGCAGAACGAACAGCGCAAGCTGATGATGTCAGGGATCAGCCACGATCTGCGCACGCCGCTGACCCGGCTGCGCCTTGGGCTGTCGATGCTGGGCCCCGACCTGCCCCCCGAACCCGAGGACATCGCCGCCATGGAGGCCGACATCGCCGAAATGAACCGCATGGTGGACGGATTTCTGGACTATGCCCGCGACGATGCGCAGGACAGCCCGCCCCAGCCCGTGGCCGCGGCCCCCTTCCTGGAGGCGCTGGTCGCGGATGCGCAGCGCGCCGGACAGACCGCCAGCCTGATCCAGTTCGAGGGCGACCCGCAGGGGCTGGCGACCTTCCGGCCGGACATGCTGCGCCGCGCGCTGGAGAACCTGATCGGCAATGCCGTCCGCTATGGCAGCCGGGCCGAGATGGACGCGGCCCTGGGTCCTCGCAGCCTGCGCATCGGCGTCGAGGATGACGGGCCGGGTATTCCCGAGGACAGCCTGGAGACGGTGATGCGGCCCTTCACCCGGCTGGACGGCTCGCGCAGGCGCAACAGCGGGCAGGGGGCGGGGCTGGGCCTCGCCATCGCGGCGGATGTGGCGCGGGCGCATGGCGGGCAGCTGCGCCTGGGGCGCGGGCCGCGGCTGGGCGGGTTGCGCGCCGAGATCGTGATCCCGCGCTGAAGCCATAATAGGCAGCATTCTTGCTGTCATATTGAACGGCGCGGGCCATGGCCCTAGATTGTTCCCATGCAGAGGCCGCGCGTCGCCATGACGGGGCCGCGGCTTCGGGCAGAAAGGACATACCATGACGCAATTCACCACCCCCACCTATCCGGTGCTGCCCCTGCGGGATATCGTCGTTTTCCCGCACATGATCGTGCCCCTGTTCGTCGGCCGCGAGAAGTCGGTTCGCGCGCTTGAGGCGGTCATGGAGACCGACAGTCCGATCCTGCTGGCCGCCCAGAAGGACGCGGCCGTGGACGAGCCGACCGAGGAGGGCATCTTCCGCACCGGCGTCCTGGCCAACGTGCTGCAGCTGCTGAAGCTGCCCGACGGCACCGTCAAGGTGCTGGTCGAGGGGCGCGAGCGGGTCGAGATCACCGAGTTCGTCCCGCACGAGGATCATTTCGCCGCCCAAGCCCGCCCCATGGCCGAGACGCCGGGCGACGAGGCCACGGTGACTGCGCTGGTGCGCACCGTCAGCGAGGAGTTCGAGCGTTACGTCAAGGTCCGCAAGAACATCCCCGACGAGGTCGTCACCGCCGTCTCGGACGCGACCGAGGCCGGCAAGCTGGCCGATCTGGTGGCGGGTCACATGGGGATCGACTTGGACCGCAAGCAGGACCTTCTGGAGACGCTGGAGATCGCCGAGCGTCTGGAGAAGATCTATGGCCTGATGCAGGGCGAGATGTCGGTCCTGCAGGTCGAGAAGAAGATCAAGTCGCGCGTCAAGACCCAGATGGAGAAGACGCAGCGCGAATACTATCTGAATGAGCAGATGAAGGCGATCCAGAAGGAGCTGGGTGACGGCGAGGACGGCCAGAACGAGCTGACGGAACTGGAGCAGAAGATCGCCGCCACCAAGTTCAGCAAGGAGGCCCGCGACAAGGCCGAGGGCGAGCTGAAGAAGCTGAAGTCGATGTCTCCGATGTCGGCCGAGGCGACCGTCAGCCGCAACTATCTGGATTGGCTGCTGTCGCTGCCCTGGGGCGTCAAGTCGCGCACCCGCAAGGATCTGGGCCGCGCCGAGGCGATCCTGGACGCGGACCACTATGGCCTGGACAAGGTCAAGGAGCGGATCGTCGAGTATCTGGCCGTGCAGGCGCGCAGCAGCAAGCTGAAGGGGCCGATCCTGACGCTGGTCGGTCCTCCGGGCGTGGGCAAGACCTCGCTCGGCCGGTCGATCGCCAAGGCGACGGGGCGCGAGTTCATTCGCATCAGCCTGGGCGGCGTGCGCGATGAGTCCGAGATCCGCGGTCATCGCCGGACCTATATCGGCTCCATGCCGGGCAAGATCATCCAGGCGCTGAAGAAGGCCAAGACCACCAACCCGCTGATCTTGCTGGATGAGATCGACAAGATGGGCCAGGATTTCCGGGGCGATCCGGCATCCGCCATGCTGGAGGTGCTGGACCCGGAACAGAACTCGACCTTCGTGGACCACTATCTTGAGGTGGAATACGACCTGTCGAACGTGATGTTCGTGACCACGGCCAACAGCTACAACATGCCGGGCCCGCTTCTGGACCGGATGGAGATCATCGGCCTGTCGGGCTATACCGAGGACGAGAAGCGCGAGATCGCCAAGGGCCACCTGCTGTCCAAGCAGATCGCCGCGAACGGTCTGCGCAAGGGCGAGTTCAGCGTCACCGACGAGGCGCTGACCCACATGATCCGGTATTACACCCGCGAGGCCGGGGTGCGTTCGCTGGAGCGCGAGATCGCCAAGCTGGCCCGCAAGGCCGTGACCGAGATACTGAAGGGCAAGGTCAAGTCGGTCGATGTGACGCCCGAGAAGGTCGAGGAATACCTCGGCGTGCGCCGCCACCGCTATGGCCTGGCCGAGAAGGAGGATCAGGTCGGCGTGGTGACGGGTCTGGCCTGGACCTCGGTCGGGGGTGACCTCTTGCAGATCGAGGCGCTGCGCCTGCCGGGCAAGGGTCGCGTCAAGACCACCGGCAAGCTGGGCGAGGTGATGAAGGAATCGATCGACGCTGCTTCCAGCTTCGTGCGCTCGATCGCGCCGGATATCGGGGTCAGGCCCCCGGAATTCGACAAGCGCGACATCCATGTCCACGTCCCCGAGGGCGCCACGCCCAAGGACGGACCGTCGGCGGGCATCGCCATGGTGACCTCGGTCGTCTCGGTCATGACCGGCATCGCGGTCCGCAAGGACATCGCCATGACCGGCGAGGTGACGCTGCGCGGCAATGTGCTGGCCATCGGCGGGCTCAAGGAGAAGCTGCTGGCGGCGCTGCGCGGCGGCATCAAGACGGTGCTGATCCCGCAGGACAATGAAAAGGATCTGGTTGAGATCCCGGACAATGTCAAAGAGGGCCTGACCATCATCCCGGTCGGCAACGTCCGCGAGGTCCTGCGCCACGCCTTGGTGCGCCAGCCCAAGGCCATCGAATGGGACGAGGCCGCCGAGGAGGCCGCCGAGGCCGCCCGGATCGCTGCGCAGCGCGGCACCGATGGCCCCGGCAGCGCCGTCGCGCACTGATCCTGTCGCGGGCCGGAGACCCTCCGGCCCGCGCAAACCCGTTTGACGTAGCGTCAAACTGCGCTAGGCTTTCCGGATCGCATCTCCCATCGGAGGCTCGGACGATGACAGCGCAGGGCACCGGGGCCGATCTCCCGACGACCACCATCAACGAACCCCATGCGGCGATCGTCGTGCACAAGCGCGACTTCGTCGATCGCGTCGTCGCCACGACCGGTGCGCGACGCGCCGACGCGCGCCCGATCATCGAGGCGACGCTGCTGCAGCTGGGGCAGATCCTGTCGGCGGGGCAGACGCTGGCGGTGCCGCCCCTGGGCCGCGCGCGGATCAACCTGGAGCGGGACGCGCGCGGGGGCGACGTGATCACCCTGCGGCTGCGCCGGCGGCCGCTGCTGGGGGCTGCGCCGGATGAAAACAGCGCAATCGGCCCCTTGCACCCGGGCGAATCTGACGGTAATAGCCTGCCCAACGGGTGATTAGCTCAGTGGTAGAGCGCTTCGTTCACATCGAAGATGTCAGGGGTTCAAATCCCTTATCACCCACCATTCTCCTTCCGGTTTGCAGTTTCGGCCCGACGCGCCTATATCCGCGCCTCGCCCCTCTGCCATGACCGGACCCCCGCATGACCGACCCGATCGCTGACGCCGCGCGCCTTTCCGTCGCGCCGATGATGGACTGGACCGACCGGAACTGCCGGCGGTTCCACCGCATGATGTCGCGAAGGGCGCTGCTCTACACGGAGATGGTGACCGCCCCGGCGGTGATCCATGGCGACCGCGCGCGGCTTTTGGACTTCGATGCGGCCGAACATCCGCTGGCCCTGCAGCTGGGCGGGTCGGACCCGGCCGAGCTGGCGCAGGCCACGCGCATCGCCGCCGCATGGGGCTATGACGAGATCAACCTGAACTGCGGCTGCCCCAGTGACCGGGTGCAGTCGGGGGCGTTCGGCGCGATCCTGATGACCATGCCCGACCGCGTGGCCGCCTGCCTGCGCGCCATGCGCGACGAAAGCCCCGTGCCCGTCACGGTCAAGTGCCGCATCGGCGTGGACGATCAGGATGCCGCGACCGTCCTGCCCGAGTTTCTGGCGATGGTGCGGGATGCGGGCGTCCGGCGCGTCACCATCCATGCCCGCAAGGCTTGGCTGAAGGGCCTCAGCCCCAAGGAGAACCGCGAGATCCCGCCGCTGGACTATCCGCTGGTCCACGCGATGCGGGCAGCGTTCCCCGAGCTGCACCTGTCCATCAACGGCGGCATCGCCACGCTGGATCAGGCGCGGGCGCAGCTGGAGGTGATGGACGGCGCGATGATCGGGCGCGCGGCCTATCACGAACCCTGGAAGATCCTGGGCGAGGCCGACCGTCTTTGGGGCGACGTGCCGCCCTTTGCCGACCCGGCCGATCTGGCGCTGGCCATGCGGCCGCTGATCGTCGCGCATCTGGCCGAAGGTGGGCGGCTTCACCAGTTCACCCGGCACATGCTGGGCCTGTTCCACGGCCTGCACGGGGCCCGCGGCTGGAAGCGCACTCTGTCCGAGGGCGCCTCCAAGGGCGGGATCGAGGTCTATGACGCGGCCTTGGCGCAGGTGACGCAGGCGGCCTAGGCCTTGCGTTCGGCCGCCTTGGCGGCGTCCCACAGGCGATCCATCTCGGCCAGGTCGCTGTCCTCGGGGCGGCGGCCTTGGGCGGCCAATGCGGCTTCCACCGCGCCGAAGCGGCGCGTGAACTTGGCATTGGCGCGGCGGAGGGCCAGTTCCGGGTCGATCTTCAGGTGCCGGGCCAGGTTGGCCATCACGAACAGGAGGTCGCCGAACTCCTCCTCCATGGCCTCGGGACCCAGGCTGTCGCGCGCCTCGACCATCTCGGCCGTCTCCTCGGCGATCTTGACCAGCACCTCGCCGGGACCGGGCCAGTCGAAGCCCACGCGCGCCGCACGGTTCTGCAGCTTGATCGCCCGCGTCAGCGCGGGCAGGCCCAGGGCCACCCCGTCCAGCGTGCCGCGTTCGGCCTTGCCGGCGCGCTCGACCGCCTTGATCGCCTCCCAGTCCCTGACCTGCTGCTCGGCCGACTTGTCGCGGGATTCGTCGCCGAAGACATGCGGATGGCGGAAGATCAGCTTGTCGCTGATGCTGGCCGCGCAATCGGCAAAGTCGAACATCCCGGCCTCGCGCGCGATCTGGGCCTGGAACACCACCTGCAGCAGCAGATCGCCCAGCTCTCCCGGCAACTCGTCCCAAGCCTCGCGCTGGATCGCGTCCTCGACCTCATGGGCCTCCTCGATGGTGTAGGGGGCGATGGTGGCGAAGGTCTGCTCGATGTCCCAGGGGCAGCCCGTCCTGGGGTCGCGCAGGGCGGCCATGATGTCCAGCAGGCGGGCGATCTCGGTCGCGGGGTCGCGGGGGTCGGCCATTGCAATTCCCTTCGTCACGCGGATGATGGCCCCTCGACTGCCACAGCGAAAGGCCCAAGTCCACATGCCCGTCCTGAACCGCATCGCAGGCTTTGCCGATCAGATGACCGAATGGCGCCGCCATCTGCACCAGAACCCCGAACTGGGCTTCGACTGTCATCAGACGGCGGCTTTCGTTGCCGCGCGGCTGCGCGAGTTCGGCGTGGACGAGATCCACGAGGGGATCGGGCGGACCGGCGTGGTGGGCATCATCCACGGCCGGGGCGAGGGCCCGACCATCGGGCTGCGCGCCGACATGGACGCGTTGCCCCTGACCGAGACGACGGGCGCGCCCTGGGCCTCGACCGTGCCGGGGCGGATGCATGCCTGCGGCCATGACGGCCACACGACCATGCTGCTGGGCGCGGCGAAATACCTGGCCGAGACCCGCAACTTCGCGGGTCGCGTCGCGCTGATCTTCCAGCCCGCCGAGGAGGCCGGTGGCGGCGGCGACGCGATGGTGCAGGACGGCATGATGGAGCGCTTCGACATCGCCCGGGTCTTTGCCATGCACAACAATCCGGGCCAGACCGAGGGCAGCTTCCAGACCACGCCCGGCCCGATCATGGCCGCCGTCGACACGTTCGAGATCCATGTCCAGGGTCGCGGCGGGCATGGCGCCATGCCGCATCTGACCGCCGATCCGGTGGTCGCCGCCGTGGCCGTGGTGGGCGCCATCCAGACGATCAGCAGCCGCAACCACTATACCGGCGACGACCTGGCCCTGTCGGTGACGCAGATCCACACCGGCAGCGCCGACAACATCGTCCCCGACACGGCCTATGTCTGCGGCACGGTCCGCACCTTCGCGCCGCATGTGCGCGACATGGTGCGCCGGCGGATGACCCAGATCTGCGACGGGCAGGCGGCGGCCTATGACGTGCAGATCCGCCTGGACTATCAGGAGGGCTATCCCGCCACCGTCAACGACCCCGACCAGACCGGCTTCGCCGTCGCCGTCGCGCGCGAGATCGCGGGCGAGGATCAGGTCCTGCCCGATGCCGGGCGCGAGATGGGGGCCGAGGATTTCAGCTACATGCTGAATGCGCGGCCGGGCTGCTACCTGTTCCTGGGGCAGGGCGACGGGCCGGGGGTGCATCACCCGGCCTACGACTTCAACGACGCGGTGGCCCCGGTGGGCGCCAGCTTCTTCGCCCGCCTGGTCGAACGCGCCCAGCCCGTTCCGGCCTGATGGCGGGCGCCGATCACGGTGACGTTCGCGGCCCCCGGGCCGCGGCGGTCCGGCGCTTTCTTGCCAAGGACCGGCCGCGCCGCTAGGTTGCGCGCCAATCCTGACGCGGCCGCGGCTGCGCTCCCTGACCGAAAGGACGATCGATGTTCGTGACCCCAGCCTATGCCCAGGCCGCCGGAGGCGCTGGTGGCGCCGCCGCCTTCGCGCAGTTCATCCCGCTGATCCTGATCTTCGCGATCATGTACTTCCTGATGATCCGCCCGCAGCAGAAGCGCCTGAAGGCCCATCGGGCGATGGTCGAGGCCGTCAAGAAGGGCGACCGCGTCATCACCCAGGGCGGCATCCTGGGCAAGGTCACCAATGTCGGCGAGGAGGACCTGGAGGTCGAGATCGCGACCGGCGTGCGTGTCCGCGTCGTCCGCAGCACCCTGGCCCAGGTCGTGACCAAGACCGAGCCGGTCGCCGCCAACAGCTGATAAAGGCCCAAGCCAAAATGCTTCAGATCGACCGATGGAAGCGAATCCTGATACTCGGGATCTGCCTTCTGGGCCTGCTCTATGCGCTGCCCAACGCCTTCTACGCCCGTGTCGAGGCGCATAACGATGCCGTGGCCGAGATCGAGGCCACCGGCGTCGAGACGCCCGAACTGGTCGCGGCGCGCGACGGCTGGCCCTCGTGGCTGCCGTCCCATCTGGTCAATCTGGGGCTGGACCTGCGCGGCGGCGCCCATCTTCTGGGCGAGGTGCAGGTCGAGCAGGTCTACAAGTCGCGCATGGACGCGCTGTGGCCCGAACTGCGCCGCGCGCTGAGCGAGGCCCGCGACACCGTGGGCGCCGTGCGTCGCGTCGCCGCACCCGACGGCGTCCTGGCCATCGAGATCGGCAATCCCGACCAGATGGCCGCCGCGACCGAGATCGTGCGCGGATTCTCGACCCCCGTCACCACCCTGACCGGCGCGGGCCAGCAGTCGCTTGCGATCAGCACGCAAGGGGCGACCCTGACCATCCAGCTGTCGGATGCCGAGAAGGCCATCACCGACGACCGCACCATCCAGCAGTCGCTGGAGATCGTGCGCCGCCGCGTAGACGAGGTCGGCACCCGCGAACCCACCATCACCCGCCAGGGCGAGGACCGCATCCTGATCCAGGTGCCCGGCATCGGCTCGGCCGAAGAGCTGAAGGCGCTGATCGGCACCACCGCCCAGCTGACCTTCAACCCGGTCGTCGGCACCACCGCCGACCCGCAGGCCCAGCCCGGCGTCGGCCAGCAGATCGCGCCCTCGATCGACCAGCCGAACCTGTTCTACATCCTGGAGCAGAGCCCGGTCGTCACCGGCGAGGACCTGGTCGACGCCATGCCCGGCACCGACGAGAACGGCCAGCCCTCGGTCAACTTCCGCTTCAACCCCACCGGGGCGCGGGCCTTCGGCTCCTACACCTCGGCCAATATCGGCCAGCCCTTCGCCATCGTGCTGGACAACGAGGTCATCTCGGCCCCGGTCATCCGCTCGGCCATCACCGGCGGCTCGGGGCAGATCTCGGGGTCGATGACCTTCGACGAGGCGAACCAGCTGGCCGTCCTTCTGCGCGCGGGCGCCCTGCCGGCCGAGCTGATCTTCCTCGAGGAACGCACTATCGGCCCGGAACTGGGCCAGGACAGCATCGACGCGGGCCGCATCTCGGCCCTCGTGGCGACGGCGCTGGTCGCGGCCTACCTGATCGCCAGCTATGGGCTGTTCGGAGTGATCGCCTCGGTCGCGGTGACGGTCAACGTCATCCTGATCCTGTCGATCATGGGCATGATGGGCGCCACGCTGACGCTGCCCGGCATCGCGGGGATCGTGCTGACCGTCGGCACCGCGGTCGACGCCAACGTCATCATCTTCGAGCGCATCCGCGAGGAGCTGCGCCGCGGCAAGCGGCCGTTCCGCGCCATCGAGGACGGCTTCCGCGAGGCGATGAGCGCCATCGTGGACGCCAACGTCACCAGCTTCATCGCGGCGGCGGTGATGTTCTTCCTGGGCTCGGGGCCGGTCAAGGGCTTTGCGGTCACGCTGACCATCGGTCTGGTCACCTCGGTCTTCACGGCCATCTTCCTGACCCGACTGCTGATTCTCATCTGGCTGGAATGGCGCAAGCCGGCCCAGCTGGTCCTGTAAGGGGGCGCAATCATGGCTTTCCGTCTGAAACTCGTCCCCGACGTCACGTCCATCGACTTTTTCCGCTGGCAATGGCTGACGGTGGGCATCTCCGCCGTGGCGGTGGTGATCTCGATCCTGGCCACGGTGTTCATGGGGCTGAATTACGGCATCGACTTCCGCGGCGGCACCACCATCCGCACCGAAAGCACGACCGCCTTCGAGATCGGCGAATACCGGCAGGCGCTGGACGGCATGGGCTTCAGCGACGTGTCCATCACCGAGGTCTTCGATCCGTCCTTCGGGGCGGACCGCCATGTCGCCATGGTCCGCATCGGCACTACAGACGAGACCGGCTCGGTCTCGCCCCAGCAACTGAACGAAGTCGAGGCCGCGCTGCAGCAGGTCGATCCCGCGGTCACCTTCGTCTCGGTCGAATCGGTCGGGCCCAAGGTCTCTGACGAGCTGATCCGGACCGCGCTCATCGCCGTGGCGGCGGCGACCCTCGGCATCCTTGCCTATATCTGGCTGCGCTTCGAATGGCAGCTGGCCGTGGGGGCGGTCGTGGCGCTGGTTCACGACGTCCTGCTGACCGTGGGCGTCTTCGCGCTGTTCCAGTTCAAATTCGACCTGACCACCATCGCGGCGCTGCTGACGACCTTGGGCTTTTCGGTCAACGACACGGTCGTGGTCTTCGACCGGCTGCGCGAGAACCTGATCAAGTACAAGTCGATGAGGCTGGTCGACGTGATGAACCTGACCGTGAACGAGACCCTGTCGCGCACCGTGATGACCGCCGTCACAACCGCCATCGCGCTGACCGCGATGCTGGTCCTGGGCGGCGACGTGGTGCGCGGCTTCGTCTTCGCGATGCTGTGGGGCGTCTTCGTGGGCACCTATTCCACGGTCTACATCGCGAAAAGCGTCGTCCTGTGGCTGGGCGTGCGCCGTGACTGGGGCCCGTCCGATCCCAAGGACCCCAAGGCCAAGCGCAAGAACGTCTCGCCCTTCGAGGGGGCGGAGGAGGTCTGATGCCGCAGCTGATCCCCACCGACTTCGCCGGACAGAACGCGGTGGACAGCTATGGTCCCGGCTTCTTCCGCATCGCGGGCCAGGTGATCCGCGGCGCGGTGGTGGTCGAAGCCGGGCGCGTCACGCCCTGGCAGGGGCTGGACGACCGCGCGCCTCTGGCCGATCTGGCCGGGCGCGTGGACGTGCTGTTCCTGGGGCTGGGCCAGGATATCGGTCACGCCCCGCGCGATCTGGTCGCGGCGCTGGACGCCCTGGGCATCCGGGTCGAGGCGATGACCTCGCCCACCGCGGCGCGCACCTACAACGTCACCGTCTCGGAAGGCCGCCGGGTGGCCTGCGCGCTGCTGCCGCTGTGACGCTGCTCCGCGTCCAAGACCTGGCCGTGGCGCGCGGCGGTCTGCGGGTTCTGGAGGGCGTCTCCTTCGATCTGGACAGGGGGCAGGCGCTGATCCTGCGCGGCCCGAACGGGCTGGGCAAGACGACGCTGCTGCGCTGCGTCGCCGGGCTGCAGGCCCCGGTCGCGGGCCGCATCGCGATGCCCGAGGACGCCGCCGCCTATGCCGCCCATGCCGACGGGCTGAAGCCCGCCCTGACCGCGACCGAGAACCTGGCCTTCTGGGCGCGCCTCTTCGGGGGCGGCGATGTGGAGGGGGCGCTGGCCGCGATGGAGCTGACGGCGCTGGCCCGTCGCGCGGCCGGATCGCTCTCGGCGGGGCAGAAGCGGCGCTTGGGGCTGGCGCGGCTGCTGGTCACACGCCGCCCGCTCTGGGTGCTGGACGAACCCACCGTGTCGCTGGACGCGGCCTCGGTCGCGCGCTTCGCCGCGGTGCTGGCCGACCATCTGGGGCAAGGCGGGGCTGCGCTGATCGCCACGCATATCGACCTGGGCCTGCCGCAGGCGCAGGTCCTGGACCTGACCCCCTTTCGCGCGCGCCCCGGCGCCCCCGCCACCCGGCCCGCGGGCTTCAACGAGGCTTTCGCGTGATCGCCCTGCTGATCCGCGACCTGCGGCTGGCCACGCGTGCGGGGGGCGGCTTCGGCCTGGGCGTGGCCTTCTTCCTGATCCTCTCGGCGCTGGTGCCCTTCGGGGTCGGGCCCGACCGCGCCGTGCTGGCGCCCATCGCCCCGGGCATCCTGTGGGTCGGCGCGCTGCTGGCTTGCCTGCTGTCGCTGGACCGCGTCTTTGCGCTGGACCATGAGGATGGCAGCCTGGACCTCCTGGCGACCGCGCCCCTGCCGCTGGAGGGGGCGGTCGCGGTCAAGGCGCTGGCGCATTGGGTCACCACCGGCCTGCCGCTGGTCCTGGCCGCGCCGCTCTTCGGGCTGCTGCTGCACCTGCCGCCGCGGGCCATGCCGGCGCTGGTCCTGTCGCTGGCGGTCGGGACACCCGCCCTGTCGATGCTGGGCGCCTTCGGCGCGGCCATCACGGTCGGGCTGCGGCGGGGCGGGCTCTTGCTGTCGCTCTTGGTGCTGCCGCTCTATGTGCCGACGCTGATCTTCGGGGCCGAGATCACCCGGCGCGGGGCCGAGGGCCTGGCCATCGCCACGCCGCTGGTCTTTCTGGCGGGCATCACGCTGGCGGTCCTGGCGCTGATCCCGCTGGCGGCGGCGGCGGCGCTGCGGGTCAATCTGAGGTGAGGGCGCGCCACGCCCCTTGAAGGCGCGGCGCGAAACGGGGAAACAGGGACCATGTCGATCTGGGAATACGCAAATCCGGCCCGGTTCATGCGCACCACCGAAGGGGTCCTGCCCTGGCTGGTCGGCGGCGCCTCGATCTGCTGCGTGACCGGCCTGGTCTGGGGCTTTCTGACGCCCGACGACTTCCGCCAGGGATCGACGGTCAAGATCGTCTTCCTGCATGTTCCCGCCGCGATGATGGCCATCAACATCTGGGTGATGATGCTGGTCGCCTCGCTGATCTGGATCATCCGCCGCCACCATGTCAGCGCGCTGGCGGCCAAGGCGGCCGCGCCCATCGGGGCGGTGATGACCATGATCGCGCTGGCGACCGGGGCGATCTGGGGACAGCCGATGTGGGGAAGCTGGTGGGAATGGGACCCGCGGCTGACCTCGTTCCTGATCCTGTTCCTGTTCTATGTGGGCTATATCGCGCTGTGGTCGGCGGTCGAGGACCCCGACAGCGCCGCCGACCTGACGGGCGTGCTGTGCCTGGTGGGGTCGGTCTTCGCGCTTCTGTCGCGCTATGCGGTGCTGTTCTGGAACCAGGGCCTGCATCAGGGTGCCAGCCTGTCGGTCCAGTCTGGCGAACGCATGAGCCATGTCTATCGCTATCCCCTGTACCTGGCGATGCTGGGGTTCTTCCTGATGTTCCTGGCGCTGGTCCTGATCCGCACCCGGACCGAGATCCGCCGCCGCCGCCTGGCCGCCCTGCAAGCAAGAGAGATGCGCGCATGATCGACCTTGGACGATATGCCATCCCCGTCCTGTCCGCCTATGCCGTCAGCCTGGTCCTGATCGGCGGGCTGGTCTGGCATACCGTCGCCGCCAATGCCCGTGCGCGGCGCGCGCTGGAGGAGCATGGCCGCGATGGCTAGGATCGCGCCTCTGGTCCTGCTGCCGCCCTTGGCCTTCATCGCGCTGGCGGGGGTGTTCCTCTGGGGCATGGGGCGCGACGATCCGGGCGCCGTGCCGTCCGCCATCGTCGGACGCGAGGCGCCGCCGGTGCCCCCCACGACCCTGCCCGGCAAGACCGCGCTGACCGACGAGATGCTGCGCCAGCCCGGCGTCAAGCTGGTGAACTTCTGGGCCAGCTGGTGCCCGCCCTGCCGGATCGAGCATCCGACCCTGACCGCCCTGTCGCAGGAGATCCCGGTCTATGGCGTCGATCTGCGCGACATCGACGCCAACGCGCTGCGCTTCCTGGAGGAGGATGGCGACCCCTTCGCGGCCATCGCCACTGACCCGCGCGGCCGCACCGCGATCGATTGGGGCGTGACCGCCCCGCCCGAGACCTTCATCCTGGACGGCGAGGGGCGGGTCCTCTACCGCCATGCCGGCCCGCTTGTCGATGCGGATTACGAGAACCGCTTCCGCCCCGAACTGGAGCGCGCTCTGGCCGATCAGTAACCCCGCGCTTGCACCCGCGGGTTGTGCGCCCCATGCTGACCCCATCGACAGGCATGATGGGGGAGTTGCGGATGACACGGACGGGTTTGGCCTTGGCGATCCTCTTGGGAAGCGCGGGCGGGCTTGCGGCGCAGCAGGCGACGGATGCGGTGGCGCCCGAGGGCGCGTCGGCGGCGCAGGGAGCCGCCGCGGATTTCGGCCCGCTGGACGATGCGGCCCGCGCCGCGTTGGAGGCCAAGGCGCAGGGCATCCCGGTCCGCGGGCAGGACTGGATGGTCTCGGCCGCCCATCCCCTGGCCGTGCAGGCGGGCGCGCGCGTCCTGGAACGCGGCGGTAGCGCGGCCGATGCGATGGTCGCCGTGCAGGCGGTGCTGGGCCTGGTCGAGCCGCAGAGCTCGGGCCTGGGCGGCGGCGCCTTCCTGATTTGGTACGATGCCGCGACGGGCGATCTGACCACGCTGGACGGGCGCGAGACGGCCCCCATGGCCGTGACCCCCACGCTGTTCCAGGATGAGGACGGCCAGCCCCTGGAGTTCATGGCGGCGGTGGTCGGCGGCCGGTCGGTCGGCACGCCGGGCACGCCGCGCCTGATGGAGGTCGCGCATCGCAAATGGGGGCGCGCCAACTGGGCGGGGCTCTTTGACGATGCCATCGCCCTGGCCCAGGACGGCTTCACCGTGTCGCCGCGCCTGGCGACGCTGGTCGCGGCCGAGGGCGAGGCGCTGCAGCGCTACCCCGCCACGACCGACTACTTCTTTCCAGGCGGACAGCCCGTGGCGCCGGGCGCGCGGCTGACCAACCCGGCCTATGCCGATACGCTTCGCGTCCTGGCCGGGCAGGGGGCCGATGCCTTCTATCGCGGTCCCATCGCGCAGGAGATCGTGGCCGCAGTGCGCGGGGCTGAGGACAATCCGGGCCTGCTGTCGCCGGAGGATCTGGCCGCCTATCGGGTCATCGAACGCCCGGCGGTCTGCGTGGACTATCGCGACCACGATGTCTGCGGCATGGGGCCGCCGTCGTCGGGCGGGCTGACCGTGGGGCAGATCCTGGGCATGCTGGGCGGATACGAACTGGCCGCGATGGGCGCCGAAAGCCCCGATGCCTGGCGGCTGATCGGGGATGCCTCGCGGCTGGCCTTTGCGGATCGGGGGCGGTTCATGGCCGACAGCGACTTCGTCGCCATGCCGACCGAGGGGCTGATCGACCCGGCCTATCTGGTCGAACGCGGCGCGCTGCTTGCGGGCGACGACAGCCTGCCCGAGGTCGCGCCGGGCCAGCCCGGCTGGAGCCATGCGACGCTGTGGGGGCAGGACAGCGCGCTGGAACTGCCCTCGACGACCCACATCTCGATCGTGGACGGCGACGGGAACGCCCTGTCGATGACCACCACCATCGAGAACGGCTTCGGCTCGCGCGTGATGGCGGGCGGGTTCCTGCTGAACAACGAGCTGACCGATTTCAGCTTCGAGACGCATGATGCCAACGGCTGGCCCATCGCCAATGCCATCGCGCCGGGCAAGCGGCCGCGGTCGTCGATGGCGCCGACCATCGTGATGCGCGACGGCGCGCCCGCCATGGTCATCGGATCGCCGGGCGGCAGCCGGATCATCGGCTATGTCGCCCGCGCCATCGTGGCGCATCTGGACTGGGGCATGGACATCCAGGCGGCGGTCGCGGCTCCGAACCTGGTGAACCGCTTCGGTCCGATGGACGTGGAGGCGGGGCTGCCCGGCGCGCTGACCCGCGGCCTGACCGATCTGGGCTTCGAGCTGAACGAGACCGAGCTGACCTCGGGGCTGCAGGGTATCGTGGTCACGCCCGAGGGGCTGGAGGGCGGCGCCGATCCGCGCCGCGAGGGCATCGCCATCGGCGGCTGACACGCCCTCGCGCCCGGTTGCGGGCATTCGCCGGAGCCCGCGGCTCTTGCGCGGCGGGGCGGCGCGGCCTTTTCTGGTGGCGGGGCGCGCCGCCCCGCCACCGCTGGAACGGAGCGAGACATGCCCTCTGCCCCCCTCTGGCGCGACGGTCCCGACCGATATGGCCGGATCAGCCGTGCGCTGCACTGGATCATGGCGGCCCTTCTGGGGTGGCAGTTCCTCATCGCCGCGGCCGAACGTGTGGCCGAGGATGCGCCCGCGGTCGTCCGGCTGGCCGCGATCGGGCCGGGCCATGCCTGGATCGGCGTCACCGTCCTGGCCCTGCTGGGCCTGCGGCTGATCTGGACGGCGCTGAATCTGAACCGGCGGCCGGGTCATTCGGGGCGGCTCGGGCGCGCGGCGCGGGCCGGTCAGGGGCTGATGTATCTGCTGATGGCGGTTGTGCCGTCGCTGGCCCTGCTGCGGGCCTATGGCAGCGGCCGCGGCTGGCCGCGCGCCGATCCCTGGCTGATCCCCGCCACTGGGACCGAGGTGTCGTGGATGGTGCAGCTGGGCCAGGCCCTGCACGGAGAGCTGGCCTGGCTGTTCTTCGCGCTGATCCTGGGGCATGTCGGCATGGCGATCTGGCACCATCGGGTGCGGCGCGACGGGACGCTGTCGCGGATGCTGGGCCGCCGCTGACGGCGGCCGGTCATGACAAGGGCCCCCGGCGATGCGCCGGGGGCCCTGATCCGCTCTGGTGCGGGGCCGATCAGGCCGCGGCCAGGTTCCGCAGCACGTAATGCAGCACCCCGCCGTTCTTCAGATAGTCGATCTCGACCTCGGTATCGACGCGGGCCTTCAGCTGGATCGTCTTCACCGTGCCGTCGGCATAGGTGATGGTGCAGGGCACCAGGGACAGCGGCTTGAAGTCGCCCGCCAGACCCTCGATCGTGATCGTCTCGTCGCCGGTCAGGTTCAGCGTCTTGCGGGAGTCGCCGCCGGTGAACTCGAACGGGATGACGCCCATGCCGACCAGGTTCGAGCGATGGATGCGCTCGAAGCTCTCGGCGATGACCGCCTTGACGCCCAGGAGGTTCGTGCCCTTAGCCGCCCAGTCCCGCGACGATCCGGCGCCGTATTCGATGCCGCCGATGATCACCAGGGGCGTGCCCTGATCGACATAGGACATCGCGGCGTCATAGATCGCAACCTGGTTGCCGTCGGCGTCCTTGGAGAAGCCGCCCTCGACCCCGTCCAGCATCTCGTTCTTGATGCGGATGTTGGCGAAGGTGCCGCGCATCATGATCTCGTGGTTGCCGCGGCGCGAGCCGTAGCTGTTGAAATCGCGCGGGGCCACCTGACGCTCGGTCAGGTACTTGCCGGCCGGGGTGCCCGGCTTGAAACTGCCCGCCGGGCTGATGTGGTCGGTCGTGATCATGTCGCCCAGAAGCGCCAGGACGCGGGCGCCCTTCACGTCATGGATGACGCCCGGCTCCTTGGACATGCCGCGGAAATAGGGCGGGTTCTGGATGTAGGTGGACGATGCGGGCCAGTCATAGGTCTCGCTGTCGGTCACCTCGACCGCCTGCCAGCGCTCGTCGCCCTTGAACACGTCGGCGTATTTCGCCTGGAACATCTCGCGCGTCACGATGGTGTCGACCAGATCGGCGACCTCCTTGGAGGTCGGCCAGATGTCCTTGAGATAGACCGGCTTGCCGTCCGGCGTGTGCGCCAGCGGGTCCTTGGTCACGTCGATGTTCATGTCGCCCGCGATGGCATAGGCCACGACCAGCGGGGGGCTGGCCAGATAGTTCGCGCGCACGTCCGGGCTGATACGGCCTTCGAAGTTGCGGTTGCCCGACAGGACCGACACGGCGACCAGGTCGTTGTCGTTCACGGCCTTCGAGATTTCGGGCTGCAGCGGGCCCGAGTTGCCGATGCAGGTGGTGCAGCCGAAGCCCACCAGGTTGAAGCCCAGGGCGTCCAGATCCTCCTGCAGGTTCGCGGCCTTGAGGTATTCCTCGACCACCTGCGATCCGGGCGCCAGCGAAGTCTTGACCCAGGGCTTGCGGGTCAGGCCCAGGGCGCGCGCCTTGCGGGCGACCAGGCCCGCGGCCATCAGCACATAGGGGTTCGAGGTGTTGGTGCACGACGTGATCGAGGCGATCACCACCGAACCGTCACGCAGGACATAGTCCTCGCCCTCGACGGGGGCGCTGTTCAGATGGCCATGCGCGCCGCCGGGGATCTCCTGGGGCGCCGGGTCGGGCGATCCGGCCTCGGCGGTCATCTTGGCCTTCTGGTCGGCGGGAACCGACGGGGCGGGGCGCAGGCCCTTGATGTACTCGCCGAAGGCGCTGGCGGCCTCGGTCAGCGGCACGTGGTCCTGCGGGCGCTTGGGCCCCGAGATGGCGGGGACGACGGTGCTCTGGTCCAGCTCCAGCGTGGAGGAATAGACCGGCGCGTAATCGGCCGTGCGCCAGAAACCGTTCTCCTTGGCATAGGCCTCGACCAGCGCGATGCGGTCCTCGTCGCGGCCGGTCTGGCGCAGATAGCGCAGCGTCTCGTCGTCGATCGGGAAGAAGCCGCAGGTCGCGCCGTATTCGGGCGCCATGTTGGCGATGGTCGCGCGGTCGGCCAGCGGCATGTGGTCCAGGCCCTCGCCGTAGAACTCGACGAACTTGCCCACCACGCCGTGCTTGCGCAGCATCTGCACGACCTTGAGGACCAGGTCGGTGGCGGTCACGCCCTCGGCCAGCGCGCCGGTGATCTTGAAGCCCACGACCTCGGGGATCAGCATGGAGATCGGCTGGCCCAGCATCGCGGCCTCGGCCTCGATGCCGCCCACGCCCCAGCCCAGGACGGCCAGGCCGTTGACCATGGTGGTGTGGCTGTCGGTACCGACCAGCGTGTCAGGGTATGCGACGGTCTTGCCGGTCTGGTCGGTGTCGGTCCAGACGGTCTGGGCCAGGTATTCCAGGTTGACCTGGTGGCAGATGCCGGTGCCGGGCGGGACCACGCGGAAGTTGTTGAACGCCTTCTGGCCCCATTTCAGGAAGGTGTAGCGCTCCATGTTGCGCTCGTATTCCAGCTCGACGTTCTTCTGGAAGGCGCGGGGGGTGCCGAACTCGTCGATCATCACCGAATGGTCGATGACCAGATCGACCGGGTTCAGCGGGTTGATCTTCTGCGCGTCGCCGCCCAAGGCCTTGATGCCGTCGCGCATGGCGGCCAGGTCGACCACGGCAGGAACGCCGGTGAAGTCCTGCATCAGCACACGGGCCGGGCGATAGGCGATCTCGCGCGGGTTCTTGCCGCCAAGGGCCGCCCATTCGGCGAAGGCCTTGATGTCCTCGACGGAGACGGTGCGGCCGCCATCCTCGAAGCGCAGCATGTTCTCCAGCACGACTTTCAGCGCGGCCGGCAGTTTCGAGAAGTCGCCAAGCCCCGCCTCGGTGGCGGCGGCGATGGAGTAGTAATCGACACTCTGCGCGCCCGCGCTCAGCGTGCGGCGCGTCTTGGCGGTGTCGGTTCCGGTCTGGATGGGCATCAGGGCCTCCCTGTCTGCAAGAATGGATGGGTCCGGCGTGCCCCTGCTTTGCCCCATCGGGGGGCATGGCGCAAGGGATGCACAGCAAATTGTATGCGATTGCATACCATCTTTTCCCCTGTTGCTCAAGAGGCACGCATGACGCGAATGGCGCCGCTGACGCAGCGGTGATTTGGTGTTTCGGGCCGTCTGGCGGTAACACGCTGCCTGTGACATGGCACCCGACATATCCCGACCGCCCGACCCGTCCCGCCCGTGCATGGGCGCAGGGCGCGGCCGCCGCCTGCGCGGCGCTGTGGCTCCTGGCGCTGCCCGCGGCGGGGCAGGGGATGGGTGGGCAGGCAAACGTGACGGCCTCCCCCTCCGCCGGAACCGCACCGGACGCGAGCAACGCGCCGCTGATCCTGGCCCCCGAGGAGGCCGGGCGGCAGTCCCCGTCGGCGATGGGCATGCCCTATCCGGCGCTGGAATCGGGGGGCGTCAACGGCTTTGCGGCCGCGGATGCGGCGCCGCCGGTCGCCACCGCGCTGCCCTCGGCGACGCTGCCGGTGGTGGTCGAGCTCTTCACCTCGCAGGGCTGCTCCTCCTGCCCGCCGGCCGATGCGATGCTGACCGCGCTGACCGGGACGCCGGACGTGCTGGCCCTGTCCTATCACGTCGACTACTGGGACTACCTAGGCTGGGCCGACAGCTTCGCCCGGCCAGAATTCACCGAACGCCAGAGCGCCTATGCCCGCGCCTCGGGCGAGCGCTCGGTCTATACTCCGCAGATGATCGTGGACGGCCAGGACACCTCGGTCTCGCCCGGTCCGGCGCAGCTGATGGGCCTGATCGACGCGCACCGCTATGCCCCCGCCACCGTCAGCGTCCAGCGCGACCCCACCGATGCCGGAGAACTGATCGAGCTTCAGCCCCTGTCCGACCTGGGCGGCGCGGTGGACGTGATCCTGGTGCGCTATGCCCCCGAACGCCATGTCGACGTGATGGCCGGAGAGAATCGGGGCCGCACCGTGCTCTACAGCAACGTGGTCCTGACGCTGGAACACCTGTCGCGATGGGACGGGCGGCAGCCCCTGCGCCTGACCGTGCGCCCCGAGCTGATGGAGGACGGGGCCTGGCCGCCCGACACCCGCCACGCGCTGCTGATCCAGCAGATGCAGGGCGATGAGGCGCTGCCCGGCCCGATCCTGGCCGCCGTCCGGCTGGACTGATCGCGCGCGCGGCCCCGCGACCGGGGTTGCGTCGGGGGCGGGCAGGGGCCATCAGGCGGCATGGGCGATTTCTTCATCCAGATCGCGGGGACCGAGCAGGGCGCAAGGCTGGCCTCGGCCTTGGCGCTGTCGGCGGCGTTCCTGCATGCGGTCTTCGGCGCGCTGCAGAAGGGGCGCCACGATCCCTGGCTCAGCCGGGCGGCGATCGACCTGTCCTACCTGCTCATGGCGCTGCCGGTGGCGCTGTTCCTGGTGCCCTGGCCCGAGCCGGGCCTTTGGCCGGTCCTGCTGGGCGCCATGGGCATCCACATCCTCTACAAGGTGGCGCAGGCGCTGACCTATCAGCGCGGGGCCTATACGGTCGTCTATCCGGTGGTGCGCGGATCGGCGCCGCTCTTCGTGGTGCTGGTCGCGATGCTGGTCTTTCACGAACGCTTCACCGCGGGGCAGTGGCTGGGGCTGGCTCTGCTGGTGGGGGGCATCTTCGGGTTGGCGGCAAACAGCCTGCGCCGCCTGACCGTGGGGCGCGAGACGCTGGTCCCGGCGCTGGCCTGGGCGATGGTCACCGGGGCGATGGTCGCGGCCTATACCGCCTATGATGCCTGGGGCATCCGGCAGGCGGCCGATCCGTTCACCTTCCTGGCATGGTTCTTCGTGCTGGACGGGCTGTTCATGCCGCTGTGGAACGCGCGCCGGCTGGCCGCGCTGCCCGCCGCGCAGGTCGGGCCGCTGGCCATGCGCGGCATGATCGGCGCGCTGGTGGCCTTCGCCAGCTTCGGCTCGATCATGCTGGCCACGCGCATCGACGAGGTCGGCCGCGCCGCCGTCCTGCGCGAGACCTCGACCGTCTTCGCGGCCCTTGTCGGCTGGCTCATCCTGGGCGAAAAGGTGGGGCCGCGCCGGGTGGCGCTGATGGCGCTGATCGCCCTGGGCGCGGTCATCGTGGAATTCGCCGCCTGACGGGCGGTCAACAAAAGGCCGACCGCATGAGAGAGATGAAACCCTGGGTCAAGCCGGTGCTGGATCTGGGCCCGCTGGTCCTGTTCTTCGTGCTGTTCATGCTGTACCGCAACGACACCTTCGTGATCGGCGGCGAGAGCTATGGCGGCTTCATCCTGGCCACCGCGGCGCTGATCCCGGCGCTGATCGTCGCGGCGGGCATCCAGTGGTGGCTGACCGGCAGGCTGGCGCCGATGCAGATCGCGACGCTGGTCCTGGTCGTGGTCTTCGGCGGCCTGTCGGTCTGGCTGAACGATCCGCGCTTCCTGAAGATCAAGCCGACGATCATCTATCTGCTGTTCGCGGTCATCCTGGGCACGGGCCTGGCGCTGCGGCGCAACTGGCTGGGCGCGGTCCTGTCCGAGGCGCTGCCCATGACCGAGCTGGGCTGGCGCAAGCTGACCGTCCGCATGACCGTCTTCCTGGTCCTGCTGGCCCTGTCCAACGAGATCGTCTGGCGCACCCAGAGCGAGAGCACCTGGGTCTGGTTCGAGACCTTCGGCCTGCCCGCGGCGCTGTTCGTCTTCCTGATGGCCAATGCGGGTCTCTACAGCGCCCATGCGCTGCCCCCGGCGGAGACGTCCGATGACGATCGCGCCGTCTGACGCGGTGACGGTGCTGCCCCTGTCGGGGCGGCGCCTGGCGGTCTATCTGATCAACATGGCGGGCGCCGATGCCCGCCTGACGGCCATGCAGGCCAAGCTGGCGGCCCTGGACCTGCCCTTCGCCCGGATCGAGGGCGTGGACGGGCGGGCGCTGCGCTTTCCCATCCCGGAATTCGACGAACGCGCCTATCGGCTGCTGCACGGCCGCCGCACGACCCCGCCCGAGGTCGGCTGCTATCTGTCGCATGTGGCCTGCGCGCGGGCGCTGCTGGCGGGGGACGCCGACCTGGCGCTGGTGCTGGAGGATGACGTCAGCTTCGATCCCGACCTGGTCGCGGTCCTGGACCGGGCGGCGCTGAACGGCGATGCGTGGAACCTGCTGCGGCTGACCTCGGTCAATCGCGGCCGAAAGCACGCGATCCGCGACCTGGGGCCGGGGCGGCGGCTGGCCATCGCGCTGACGCGCGAGAAGGGCGCCGGGGCCTATGTGATCGACCGCCGGGCCGCGGAATGGATCGTGGCCGATCTTCTGCCCATGCGGCTGGCCTGGGACATCGCCTTCGACCTGGAGTTCCTGTCGGGGCTGCGCGCGGCTTTCGTCGATCCGCTGCCCGGCTCGCAGCGCTCCGATCATCCGACGCAGATCCAGGCGGGGCTGCGCGCCTACAAGCTGGGGCGGTCGCGCTATCTGACGGTGCTGCCCTATCGGGCCTGGCTGGAGGTCGCGCGGCTGGCCTGCCGCGGGGCGCGGCTGATGCGGGAAAGGCTGCGGCGGCGGGGCGGGGCGGTGACCGATGCCGGGTCCGCCGCGGACCCCGGACGGCAGGCCTGAGGGGGCGCATTCGGTTCGGCGGAGGACGGCCCATTCGGCCCGTCGCGGGGCAGGGGCGTTTTCGGCATTGAATTTTCCTGCCCCGGACCGCTATGCTGGCCCCATGCGCAGGGCGCAGCCCGGACCGGGACACGGTCCGCGGCCAGTCCCGCGCCGACAGTTTCGCAGCGCGGCACCTCTGATCCCGATCTCGGGCGAGCCATGTGCCCGCGGAAAACCAAGCCTCCGCCGCGCCACCGCCTTGCGGGACGGCGCAGGGGGTCCGACGAACAGCGGTCCTGCCTTGCGGCATCGGACCATCCTAGGGAACAGACGCGATGACGCGCGCTTTGGACGGCAGACTTCGGGACGGGCGGGCACGATGCCCCGTCGGACCGATGGTCTTCGACGGCGACGCGCCCGTGTCCTCATCACACCGCAGACCGAACCGGGGGGTGCCACTGGCTCCGCCCGGCCGTCGGCTGCGCGAAAGACATAACAATGGCAATGAAAATGCTGATCGACGCCACCCATGCCGAGGAAACTCGGGTGGTCGTGGTCGATGGAACCAAGGTCGAGGAATTTGATTTCGAGACGGCCAACCGGCGCCAGATCGCCGGGAACATCTACCTGGCCAAGATCACCCGGGTCGAGCCCTCGCTGCAGGCGGCCTTCGTGGATTACGGCGGGAACCGCCACGGCTTCCTGGCCTTCGCCGAGATCCATCCGGACTACTACCAGATCCCCGCGGCCGACCGCGAGGCGCTGAAGGCCGAGGAACGCGCCGAGGCCGAGGCCCAGGAGGCCGAGGAGGAGCGCGGCCGTTCGCGCCGCAAGCCCCGCGCCGAGGCCCAGGAGGCCGAGACCGGCGCCGAGACCGCCGGCGACGAGGCCGATCAGGACGACGAGATCGAATCGGTCGCCGACGAGGACGTGACCGAGGAGGTCCGCGCGCCCCGCAAGCCCCGCGCCCGCCGCTACAAGATCCAGGAGGTCGTGAAGGTCCGCCAGATCATGCTGGTGCAGGTCGTCAAGGAGGAGCGCGGCAACAAGGGTGCCGCCCTGACCACCTATCTGTCGCTGCCCGGCCGCTACTGCGTGCTGATGCCCAACACCGCGCGCGGCGGCGGGATCAGCCGCAAGATCACCAACGCCGCCGACCGCAAGAAGCTGAAGGACATCGCGAACGAGCTGGACGTGCCCAAGGGCGCCGGCCTGATCATCCGCACCGCCGGCAGCCAACGTACCCGGACCGAGATCCGCCGCGACTACGAATACCTGCTGCGCCTGTGGGAGCAGATCCGCGAGCTGACCTTCAAGTCGATCGCCCCCGCCGCGATCTATGAGGAGGGCGACCTGATCAAGCGCAACATCCGCGATCTCTACTCCTCCGAGATCGACGAGGTGCTGGTCGAAGGCGAGCGCGGCTATCGCGCGGCCAAGGACTTCATGCGCATGATCATGCCGACCCATGCCGACAGCGTGGTCCATTATCAGGACACGGTGCCGCTGTTCGCGCGCTATCAGGTGGAAAGCTATCTGGCGGGGATGTTCAACCCGGTCGTGCAGCTGAAGTCGGGCGGCTACATCGTCATCGGCATCACCGAAGCGCTGGTCGCCATCGACGTGAACTCGGGTCGCGCCACCAAGGAAGGCTCGATCGAGGAGACCGCGCTCAAGACCAACCTGGAGGCCGCCGATGAGGTCGCCCGCCAGCTGCGCCTGCGCGACCTAGCCGGTCTGATCGTCATCGACTTCATCGACATGGATGAGCGGCGCAACAACGCCGCCGTCGAGAAGCGCCTGAAGGACAAGCTGAAATCCGACCGTGCGCGCATCCAGATCGGCCGCATCTCGGGCTTCGGCCTGATGGAGATGAGCCGCCAGCGCCTGCGCCCCGGCATGCTGGAGAGCACCACCCAGCCCTGCCCGCATTGCCATGGCACCGGCCTGATCCGCAGCGACGACAGCCTGGCGCTGACCATCCTGCGCGCCATCGAGGACGAGGGCAGCCGCAAGCGGTCGCGCGAGGTTCTGGTGCGCGCACCGGTCGCCGTCGCGAACTTCCTGATGAACGCCAAGCGCGAGCATGTCGCGGGCATCGAGGCGCGCCACGGCATGTCGGTGCGCGTGGAGGCGGACCCGGCGCTGGTCTCGCCCGATTACGCGATCGAGAAGTTCAAGACCGCGACCCGCGTCGTCCCCGAGCCGGGCCATGTGCCCTTGGGCGTCAATGCCGATCTGATGGCCAGCATCGACGAGGAGGAGGATCACGACCTGCCCGCGATCGAGGCCGAGGCCCCCGAGGCGGAGACCGCCGTGTCCGAGGCCGCCGAGACGGCCGAGACCCGCGATGCGGATGGCGAGGAGGGCGAGGGCCGCTCGCGCCGCCGCCGCCGCCGCCGCCGGAAGTCGGGCGAGCGTCCCGAGGGCGACGAGGCGCAGGCCGACGATGCCGTGCAGGGCGAGGGCCAGGAGCCCGTCGCCGATGAGGCCGAGGCCGAGCCGGTCGCCGCGGAGGTCTCCGAGGCCGAACCCGCGGCCCAGCCCGAGGCCGAACCTGCAGCCGGGACCGATGACGCGCCGCAGGGCCGGACCCGGTCGCGCAGCCGCAGCCGGTCGCGCAGCCGCAAGCCGGTCGAGGCCCAGCCCCTCCCCGAGGTGGTGGACCTGGCCGAGGCCGACGACGCTCGCCCCGAGGCGCTGCCCCAGGCCGTGGTGACTGCGCCCGCGGAGACCGCCCCGGAGCCTGCCGCCCCGGTCGCGGAGACTGCCCCTGCGGAAACCGCTCCGGCCCCGGAGGCCGCCCCCGCGGAACCCGCCACCGTGGCCGAGGCGCTGGTCCAGTCCGCCGCCGCCCCGCAGGAGCCCGCGAACAGCCCCGCGCCCGCCGATGCGCCCCAGCCCCGCCGCCGTGGCTGGTGGTCCGGCCGCTGAGCCGACCGGCACGACAGACACAGGGGGGCGCGGTGCAAACCGCGCCCCTTCGCATATCCGCCCCACGCATCCGTGACGCGATGTCCCCTGTGCTTCGGCCCGCCACGCGGTAAGGTGCCGCCATGTTGGGAATCGACCTCGCCACCGCCGCCTTCCTGCCCGCCGCCGCCGTGGCGATGCTGGCGGGCATCCTGTCCTTCCTGTCGCCCTGCGTGCTGCCCATCGTGCCGCCCTATCTGGCCTACATGACCGGGGTGGGGGTGAACGGCCTCAAGGCGCGGGAACGCAGCGCCGTCCTGCCGGCGCTGTTCTTCGTGATGGGCCTCTCGACGGTGTTCCTGGTGATGGGCTTCGCCGCATCGGCCTTCGGGCGCGCCTTCCTGACCTATCAGGATGTGCTGGCGCGGGTCGCGGGGGCGATGGTCATCGTGATGGGCCTGCATTTCCTGCACGTCATCCGCATCCCCTTCCTGGATCAGGAAGCGCGGCTTCAGGCCGGCAGGCAGGGCGGCGGGGCCATGGGCGCCTATGTGCTGGGCCTGGCCTTCGCCTTCGGCTGGACCCCCTGCATCGGCCCGCAGCTGGGCATGATCCTGTCGCTGGCCGCGACCGGGGGAGAGCTGTCGCGCGGCACCGCGCTGCTGGCCGTCTATGCCTTGGGCCTGGGAATTCCCTTCGTTCTGGCCGCCGTGTTCATCGACCGCGCGATTGGGGTGATGAACCGCATCAAGCCTTGGCTCGGCATGATCGAACGGGTCATGGGCGCGCTGCTGATCGTGGTGGGGGTGATGCTGCTGACCGGCGCCTTCTCGGCCTTCAGCTTCTGGCTCCTCGAGACCTTCCCGGCGCTGGCCACCCTGGGCTGACCCGCACCGAACGCCGGCGCAGCCGGCCCCCGGCCGGGCGGCAGCGCGCCGGAGGCCGCTTGCGGGCTCCGGCTCCCCCGCGCGACCCCTGCGGCCGATGCCCCGGTCACGTTCCCGCAAGCGCTCAATCTGTGGTAGCGCCGCTGCGACATTCGCGCTATCCTTTCGGCCAGATCCGGGCAAACCGGACAGGACAGAGGCAGTGACGGCGGTATTCCCATGACCGAGATGGTCTTCGGCACGACGCCCGTGCGCGCGGGCGACCCGATTCTTCCCCGCTGGTGGCGGACGCTGGACAAGTGGTCTCTAACCTGCGTCCTGGGCCTCTTCGCCATCGGCCTTCTGCTGGGGCTCGCGGCCTCGGTGCCGCTGGCCGAGAAGAACAACCTGCCGCGCTTCTACTACGTCCAGCGGCAGATGGCCTTCGGCGGGCTGGGCCTGCTGGTGATGATCGCTATCTCCACGCTGAACCCGCGCCAGATCCGGCGCATCGGCGTCCTGGGCTTCGCGGTCTCGTTCCTGCTCATCGTGGCGCTGCCGGTCATCGGCACCGATTTCGGCAAGGGCGCCACGCGCTGGCTGTCCCTGGGTTTCGTCTCGGTGCAGCCGTCGGAGTTCCTGAAACCCGGCTTCGTCGCGCTCTGCGCCTGGTTCATGGCCGCGGCCCAGGAACCTGGCAGCCCGCCGGGCCGCGCGCTCAGCTTCGGCGTGGCGCTGACGGTGGTCGTGCTGCTGGCGCTGCAGCCCGACTTCGGCCAGGCCTCGCTGGTGCTCTTCTCTTGGCTGGTCATGTATTTCGTGGCGGGTTCGGGGATCATCGTGATCATGGCGGTGGCCGGGCTGGCAGGCGCGGGGGGGCTGCTGGCCTACAACCTGTCGGAGCACTTCGCCCGCCGCATCAACAGCTTTCTCTCCTCCGAGATCGACGCCAACACCCAGATCTACTTCGCTACCAACGCCATCCAGGAGGGCCGCTTCTTCGGTGTGGGCGTGGGCGAGGGTCAGGTGAAATGGTCGCTGCCCGACGCGCATACCGACTTTATCATCGCCGTCGCGGCCGAGGAATACGGCTTCATCATGGTCCTGGCGATCATCTGCCTCTACGCGGTGATCGTGCTGCGCTCGCTCCTGCGGCTGCTGCGCGAGCGCGATCCGTTCGCGCGGATCGCGGGCACCGGCCTGGCCTGCGCCTTCGGGGTGCAGGCGCTGATCAACATGGGCGTCGCCGTGCGCCTGCTGCCCGCCAAGGGCATGACGCTGCCCTTCGTCAGCTATGGCGGCTCGTCGCTGATCGCCTCGGGCATCGCGGTGGGCATGCTGCTGGCGCTGACTCGCACGCGGCCCCAGGGCGAGTTCGCCGAGATCCTGCGGCGGTCGCGCTGATGGCCGCCCCCCTTGCGCTGATCGCCGCCGGAGGCACCGGCGGCCATATGTTTCCCGCCCAGGCCTTGGCCGAGCTGCTGCTGGAGCGCGGCTGGCGGGTCCGTCTCTCGACCGACGACCGTGGCGCGCGCTATGCCGGTGCCTTCCCCGAAGCCGTCGAACGGCAGGTCGTGACCTCGGCCACCACGGCGCGCGGGGGGCTGGCGGGCAAGCTGTCGGCGCCCTTCAAGATTGCGGCCGGGGTGATGGCCGCACGCCGGGCCTTCCGGCGCGACCGACCGGCAGTCGTGATCGGCTTTGGCGGCTATCCGACCATCCCGGCGCTGTCAGCGGCGCATCTGATGGGCCTGCCGCGGATGATCCACGAACAGAACGGCGTCATGGGCCGCGTGAACCGCCTCTTCGCGGGTCATGTGCATCGCGTGGCCTGCGGCACCTGGCCCACCCAGCTGCCGCAGGGCATCGACGGCCGGCATGTCGGCAATCCGGTGCGCGGTTCGGTTCTGGACCGCGCGGCCAGCCCCTATGACGCACCGAGCGCGGGGCCGCTGCGGCTTCTGGTGATCGGCGGCAGCCAGGGCGCGCGCGTGCTGTCGCAGGTCGTCCCCGCGGCCATCGCCGCCCTGCCTGAGGACCTGCGCGTGCGCCTCCATGTCAGCCATCAGGCCCGCCCCGAGGATGCCGAGCAGGTCGTGGCCACCTATGCCGCGGCCGGGATCGCGGCCGAGGTGCAGCCCTTCTTCACCGACGTACCAGAGCGCATCGCCGCGGCGCATCTGGTGGTCAGCCGGTCGGGGGCATCGTCGCTGGCCGACATCACGGTGATCGGGCGCCCGTCGATCCTGATCCCCTTCGCGGCCGCGACCGGCGATCACCAGACCGCCAATGCCCAGGCCCTGGCCGAGGCGGGGGCGGCGCATGTCCATCCCGAATCCGTGCTTGACGCGGACAGCCTCGCGCGCGACATCCGCGCCATCCTGACGGACCCCGCCCAGGCCACGGCCATGGCGCAGGCGGCCCTGACCCTGGCGCGCCCCGATGCAGCGCGCCGACTGTACGACCTCGTCGAGGAGATCACGCGATGAACGCTGCCACCAAACTGCCCGGAGAGCTGGGCCCCATCCATTTCGTGGGCATCGGCGGCATCGGCATGTCCGGCATCGCCGAGGTGCTGCTGACCTTGGGCTACCGCGTGCAGGGCAGCGATTCGAAGAAGTCCAAGATCACCGACCGCCTGGAGACCCTGGGCGCCACCGTCTTCGAGGGCCAGCGCGCCGAGAACATCGCGGGCGCGGGCGTGGTCGTCATCTCGACCGCCATCAAGAAGGGCAATCCCGAGCTGGAGGAGGCGCGCCTGCGCGGCCTGCCCATCGTCCGCCGCGCCGAGATGCTGGCCGAGCTGATGCGCCTGAAATCCAACATCGCCATCGCCGGCACGCATGGCAAGACGACGACCACGACCATGGTCGCGACCCTGCTGGATGCGGGCGGGCTGGACCCGACGGTCATCAACGGCGGCGTGATCCATGCCTACGGCTCGAACGCGCGGGCCGGCGCGGGCGAGTGGATGGTGGTCGAGGCCGACGAATCCGACGGCAGCTTCAACCGTCTGCCCGCCGACATCGCCATCGTCACCAATATCGACCCCGAGCACATGGAGCATTGGGGCAGCTTCGACGCGCTGCGCCAGGCCTTCACCAATTTCGCCTCCTCCGTCCCCTTCTACGGGCTGGCCGTCTGCTGCACCGACCACCCCGAGGTCCAGGCGCTGGTCGGGCGCCTGACCGACCGCCGCGTGGTGACCTTCGGCTTCAACGCCCAGGCCGACGTGCGGGCGATGAACCTGACCTATGCCAAGGGCATCGCGCATTTCGACATCGCCCTGCAGAGCGAGGCCGTGGACGGCACCGTGCCCATGATCGAGGGCTGCACCCTGCCCATGCCGGGCGATCACAACGTCTCGAACTGTCTGGCCGCGGTCGCCGTGGCGCGCCATCTGGGCATCAAGAAATCCGAGATCCGCACCGCGCTGGCGAAGTTCGGCGGGGTCGGCCGCCGCTTCACCCGCGTGGGCGAGGTGGGCGGCGTGACCATCATCGACGATTACGGCCACCACCCGGTGGAGATCGCCGCCGTCCTCAAGGCCGCGCGCCAGGCCAGCACCGGCCGCGTCATCGCGGTCCATCAGCCGCACCGCTATTCGCGCCTGTCGAACCTGTTCGAGGATTTCTGCACCTGCTTCAACGAGGCCGACGTGGTCGCCATCGCCGACGTCTATTCCGCCGGAGAGGAGCCGATTGCAGGCGCCTCGCGCGACGATCTGGTGGCGGGGCTGATCGCCCATGGCCACCGCCACGCCCGCGCCATCCTGTCCGAGGACGACTTGGAGCGGCTGGTCCGCGAACAGGCGCGGCCCGGCGACATGGTGGTCTGCCTGGGCGCGGGCACGATCTCGGCCTGGGCCAACGCCCTTCCCGCGCGATTGCAGGGCCGCGCCGCATGATGGCTGCCGCCGACCTGGCCACCTGGATGCCGGTGCCCGTGGCGGCGGTGTCGATCTGGCTGCTGCTGGCCTGCCTGATGCCGCGGCTGCCGCGCCGCGCGCATCGCCGGGCGGGCTGGACGCTGGCGCTGGCGGGGGTGCCGGTGCTGGGCCTCTCGACGCTGAACTGGGGGCCGGGGGCGGGGATGCTGTGCCTGGGGCTGGGGCTTCTGCTGCTGCTGCGCCGCCCGGCGCCGCGCCGGGCCGCCCCCGCCGCGACCCCCGCCGTGACCCCCGAGGGACAGCCGTGAACCCTTGGATCATCGCCGGGCTGTGCCTGGCCGGGGCGGGGTTCATCGCTTGGGGCAACGCGCGGCTGCGCCTGCGCTGGCCGCTCTTGGTGCTGGCGCTGCTTCTGGCGGCGATTTCGTTGCAGCTGCTGAACGCGGCGCAGGGGCAGGGGGGCTTTCACGACCTGGCCGCCATCGTCGCGCAGAGCTTCACCGTGCTGCCTGCGTTGCTGGGCACCGCCCTGGGGCTGGCCTTGGCGGCGCTGCGCGGGCACGCTCCCGCATGGCGGCGGCCCTCCGGCTGGCTGTCGCTTCTGGCGCTTCTGGTGGCGGGGCTTGCCGCGGGCGCGACGCTGCTGATCTGACGATGCGCCCCTGCGGCGGTTGACGCGCGCCGCCGTGCTGGCTACCACCCGATGGTCATGAGCATCGACCTTCCCACCCCGCGCGGCAGCCTGATCCCCGACCGAAACCTGGACGGCCTGACCTGGCTGCGTGTCGGCGGCCCGGCCGACTGGCTGTTCCAGCCCGCCGACCAGGACGATCTGGCGGCGTTCCTGGCCGCGCTGGACCCTGCCGTGCCGGTCTTTCCCATGGGCGTCGGCAGCAACCTGATCGTGCGCGACGGCGGCATCCGCGGCGTCGTCATCCGCCTTGGCCGCGCCTTCAATGGGGTCGAGATCGCGGAGGGCGTGGTGACCGCCGGTGCCGCCGCGCTGGACGCGCAGGTGGCGCGGCGCGCGGCCGAGGCCGGGCTGGACCTGACCTTCCTGCGCACCATTCCCGGCAGCATCGGTGGCGCGGTGCGCATGAATGCGGGCTGCTATGGCAGCTATCTGGCCGATCACCTGATCGACGCCACCGCCGTCACCCGCGACGGCCGCATCATGACCCTGACCCCGGCCGATCTGCGCTTTGCCTATCGCGAGAGCCATCTGCCCGAGGGCTGGGTCATCACCGCCGCCCGGCTGCGCGCCGCGCCGGGCGATCCGGACGCGCTGCATGCCCGCATGGCCGATCAGCTGGCGCGGCGCGACGAGAGCCAGCCCACCCGCGAGCGCAGCGCCGGATCGACCTTCCGCAACCCGGCGGGGTTCAGCTCCACCGGGCAGGCGGATGACGTCCATGACCTCAAGGCCTGGGCGCTGATCGACCGGGCGGGCCTGCGCGGCCACAGCTGGGGCGGCGCGCAGATGTCGGAGAAGCATCCGAACTTCCTGCTGAACACCGGCGGCGCGACCGCCGCCGAGCTGGAGGCCCTGGGCGAGCTGGTCCGCCGCCGCGTGCTGGAGGAGAGCGGCCACGACCTGCAATGGGAGGTCGTCCGCGTGGGCGACCCGGCGCCCGGCACCGACTGATCCGCCCCGCGCAACATTCTGCGCAGGCGGCCGAATTTCGGCTTTTGCGGTTCGCGCTTTGCTTGTATCCTGCTGCGACATGACGTCCCCATCCAAGGGGACGCGGACGGATGAAGCCCGGATCAACCGGGCACGAAAGGCGAACAGTGGCGGGCAGGTCGAGCAGGACAGCCCACTCGGTCGCGGTCCTGATGGGCGGCCCCTCGGCGGAACGGGAGGTCTCGCTGTCGTCGGGGCGCGAATGCGCGGATGCGCTGCGGGTGGCGGGATATCAGGTGACCGAGATCGATCCGGGCGCTGCGCGCGGGGACCGGATCGTGCAGGATCTGCGCGAGGCCGCGCCCGATGTCGTCTTCAACGCGCTGCATGGCCGGTGGGGCGAGGATGGCTGCGTGCAGGGCCTGCTGGACTGGCTGGACCTGCCCTATACCCATTCCGGGGTGCTGGCCTCGGCCCTGGCCATGGACAAGACCCGTGCCAAGCAGGCCTTCCGCGCGGCCGGCCTGCCGGTCGTGGAGAGCGTGATCGCGGATGCCGACGAGGTCCGTCAGCGCCACGTCATCCCGCCCCCCTATGTGGTCAAGCCGAATGACGAAGGCTCCTCGGTCGGCGTCTACATCGTCCATGATGGCGCCAACGCGCCGCCGGCCCTGTCCCCCGACATGCCCGCCCGCGTCATGGTCGAGACCTATGCCCCCGGCCGCGAGCTTACCACCACCGTGATGGGCGACCGCGCGCTGGAGGTGACCGAGATCGTCACCGAAGGGTGGTACGATTATGCCGCGAAATACACGGTCGGCGGGTCGCGCCATGTGGTGCCCGCCCAGATCCCGGAGGAGATCCGGGCCGCCTGCCTGGAGATGGCGCTGTGCGCGCATCGCGCCCTGGGCTGCCGCGGGCTGACGCGCACCGACTTTCGGTGGGATGACAGCCGCGGCGTCGACGGGCTGATCATCCTGGAGCTGAACACCCAGCCCGGCATGACGCCCACCAGCCTGGCCCCCGAACAGGCGGCCCATGCCGGCATCGACTTTCCCGCGCTGATGCGTTGGATGGTGGAGGATGCGCTGTGCCGGTCGTAATCGATCACCGCCCCGGAAAGCAGATCACCCCACCGCCCCTGCGGCAGCGCCGCGACCCTGCGCCGTCGCGGCTGAAGTACCGTCTGGACCGGATGTGGCTGACGCCGCTGTACCGCCGAGTGTTCCGCATCGGCCTTCCGGCCTTTGTCCTGGCGATGGTCGCGGGGCTATGGCTGTCGGACGAGGACCGCCGCGCGCGGCTGAACGACGGCGTGGCCCAGGTCGTCACCCAGATCCAGAGCCGCGAGGAATTCCAGGTCCGCCAGATGACCATCGAGGGCGCCAGCCCCGTGGTGGACCGCGCGCTGCGCGCCATGCTGCCGGTGGACCTGCCCGCCTCCAGCTTCGACATCGACCTGGCGGCGTTGCGCCTGCAGGTGCTGCAGCTGGACGCGATCGAGACCATCGACCTGCGCATCAAGCCCGGCGGCATCCTGTCCGCCGTGGTCAAGGAGCGCACGCCCGCCGTCCTGTGGCGCCACGCGCGCGGCATCGACATGCTGGACGCGGGCGGCCACCGCGTCGCCACCGTCACCTCGCGCGACGTGCGTCCCGACCTGCCGCTGATCACCGGCGAGGGCGCCGATCTGGACACCGCCGAGGCGCTGGCCCTGATGGATGCCGCCGGGCCGATCCTGCCGCGGGTGCGCGGCCTGGTCCGGCGCGGCGAGCGGCGGTGGGATCTGGTCCTGGACCACGGCCAGCGCATCCTGCTGCCCGAGGAGGGGGCGGTGATCGCGCTGGAGGCCGCCATCGCGCTGCATCGCAGCGAGGACATGCTGGGCCGCGACATCGCCACCGTCGATCTGCGCGACCCCGAACGCCCGGTCCTGCGGCTCGGCATCGACGCGCGCAACACGATCCGCACCGCCCGGGGCCAGCCGCTGCTGGGTCCGGACGGCAATGTTCTGCCCGATGACAAGAAGACGGAGGGATAGCCGGTGACCGACCTGTATCACACGCAGCGCGCGATGCGGAACATCCGCCGGGCCGCCCTTCAGCGCGGCGTCATCGGCATCCTGGACATCGGCACGTCCAAGATCGCCTGCCTGGTGCTGCGCTTCGACGGCACCGGCACCTTCCGCGAGACGGACGGCGTGGGGCCGATGGCGGGGCAGGTGAACTTCCGCGTGATCGGCGCGGCCTCGACCCGCTCGCGCGGCATGCGCCGCGGCGAGATCGAGACCATGGCCGAGACCGAGCGCGCCATCCGCACCGTCGTCGCCGCCGCCCAGAAGCTGGCCGGGGTGCGCGTCGATCACGTCATCGCCTGCCTGTCGGGGGGGCGGCCCGCCTCCTACGGGCTGGCCGGAGAGATCGTGCTGGCCTCGGGCAAGGTCGCCGAACAGGACGTGGCCTCGGTGCTGGCCTCCTGCGACGCGCCCGATTTCGGCCGCGGCCGCGAGGTGCTGCATGCGCAGCCGGTGAACTTTGCCGTGGACAACCGCAGCAACCTGGCCGATCCGCGCGACCATCTGGGCAACAAGCTGTTCTGCGACATGCACGTCCTGACCGTCGACGGCGATTCGATCGGCAATCTGGTGCAGTGCATCCGCCGCTGCGACCTGGAGTTGGCGGGCATCGCATCGGCCCCCTATGCCTCGGCCCGCGCGGCCCTGGTCGAGGACGAGCAGGAGCTGGGCGCGGCCTGCATCGACTTCGGCGGCGGCGGCACCGGCGTGTCGATCTTCATCAAGAAGCACATGATCTATTCCGACCATGTGCCCATCGGCGGCAACCTGATCACCCAGGACATCGCCCAGGGTCTGCGCGTGGGCCTGCCCATCGCCGAGCGGCTGAAGACGCTGAACGGCGGGGTCGAGGCGACCGGCGCCGACGACCGCGACATGATCGACGTGGGCGGCGGCACCGGGGACTGGGAGGCGGACCGCCGCCAGGTCAGCCGCGCCGACGTGATCGGCGTCATGCGTCCGCGCGTCGAGGAGATCCTGGAGCATGTCCGCGAGGTGCTGGACGCGGCCGGTTTCGACTGCATGCCCAGCCAGCAGATCGTGTTGACCGGCGGCGGCAGCCAGATCCCCGGCCTGGACGGGCTGGCCGCGCGCATCCTGGGGCCGAACATTCGCTGCGGGCGGCCCATGCGCATCGACGGGCTGGCCCATCAGCTGACCGATCCCAGCTTTTCCAGCGCGGTCGGGCTGGCGCTGTTCGCGGCCCATCCGCAGGACGAATGGTGGGATTTCGAGATGCCCGCCGACCGCTATCCGGCGCGCAGCCTGCGCCGCGCCTATCGCTGGTTCCGCACGCGCTGGTAGGGGCGTGGCACGGCGGATGTGGTGTGGTGGAGGCCCTTCCACCACATTCGGCGCACATGGCAAGATGCCGCCTATTTCAAGGGTGAACGCGCCAGATTTTGCGGAGGTTTCGGCTTTTTCGAGTGACGGACCGATGCCGAATTGTTACGGTGCCTAACAAAGACCGGGATTCGAGCGGCATAACCGCCCCCCAATGGCATGCAGCGAGTACAGGCGGACACCATGAACCTCAATCTGATGATGAATGACGAAGAAGAGCTGAAGCCGCGCATCACCGTTTTCGGTGTCGGGGGCGCGGGCGGCAATGCCGTCAACAACATGATTCAGAAGCAACTCGACGGGGTCGAGTTCGTGGTGGCCAACACCGACGCGCAGGCCCTGCAGCAGAGCCGCGCCACCGCCCGCATCCAGATGGGTCCGAAGGTCACCGAAGGTCTGGGCGCGGGCGCCAAGCCCACCATCGGCGCCAAGGCCGCCGAGGAGACCATCGAGGACATCGTCGACCACCTGATGGGCGCTCATATGTGCTTCATCACCGCCGGCATGGGCGGCGGCACGGGCACCGGCGCGGCCCCGATCATCGCGCAGGCCGCACGCGAGATGGGCATCCTGACCGTCGGCGTCGTGACCAAGCCCTTCCAGTTCGAGGGCACCAAGCGGATGCGCCAGGCCGAGGAGGGCGTCGAGGCCCTGCAGAAGGTCGTGGACACGCTGATCATCATCCCCAACCAGAACCTGTTCCGGCTGGCCAACGAGAAGACCACCTTCACCGAGGCCTTCGCCATGGCCGACGACGTGCTGTATCAGGGCGTCAAGGGCGTGACCGACCTGATGGTGCGTCCTGGCCTGATCAACCTGGACTTTGCCGACGTGCGCGCGGTGATGGACGAGATGGGCAAGGCCATGATGGGCACCGGCGAGGCCTCGGGCGAGAACCGCGCCCAGGAGGCGGCCGAGCGCGCCATCGCCAACCCGCTCTTGGACGAGATCAGCCTGAACGGCGCGCGGGGCGTGCTGATCAACATCACCGGCGGCTATGACATGACGCTGTTCGAGCTGGACGAGGCCGCCAACGTCATCCGCGACAAGGTGGACAGCGACGCGAATATCATCGTCGGCTCGACCCTGGACCCGGACATGGACGGCGCGATCCGCGTGTCGGTCGTGGCGACCGGCATCGACGCTGCCGCCGCCGCCGCGGCCGAGGTTCCCGCCCCCCGCCGCGGCATGGCCGCGCCGCTGACTCAGAACCCGCCCATCGCGGCCCAGTCCGATGAGCCGGCCATCCCGGCGCGCCGCGTGGCCCCGCCCGCCGCCGCGACCGAGGCGCCCCGCGCCGAGACCCCGCGTGCCGAGGCCCCGCGCGCCGAGGACGACATGCCGCAGCCGGCCTATCAGCCGCGCGACGCCGCCCGCCAGACCGCCGTGCGGATCGAGGATGACGCCTCCGCCTTCGTGGCGCCCCGCGCGCCGCAGTCGCCGCGTCCGGGCCAGCCCACGCCCGAGGTGATGGACCGCCTGCGCCGCGCCGTGGACAATCACGGCCGCGCCGCCACCCAGGCCGCGCCGCAGCCCCAGCAGCAGCCCGCCACCAGCCGCATGAGCGGTCTGGGCGGTCTTCTGGAGCGCATGGCCGGTCACCGCACCGAGCAGGGCGGACAGAAACCCGCCGCCGCCTCGATCGCCGAGCGCGTGAGCGAGCGCGTGGCCGTGCGGGCGCGTCAACAGGATGCCGATTTCGACGATCTGGCCAGCCCCGACACCAGCGGCAAGGACAATGTCGAGATCCCGGCCTTCCTGCGTCGTCAGGCCAACTGACGGATCACGAAGCCTTCAGGGCTTCAACTCGAGGGGCTGCGGAAACGCGGCCCTTTTTCGTTTTTTCTGTGGTCCGGCGCGGCCTCACAGCGGGCGGGCCGAGGAATGTTTCACGCCGTTACAAATCGTTAATTGATTGGTCGGGGCGGGGCACCTAGCTGGAATGACAACGACGGGGGCAACGGTCCCCAAGGCTTATCCGAAGGCAGGCAGGTCATGCAGGCGACAGTGAACCAGACCGTGACATTCCAGGGCGTGGGGCTTCACTCCGGCGCGCCCGTCCTGCTGCAGATCCATCCCGCGCGTCCCGGCCACGGCATCGTCTTCCGCCGCACCGACCTGTCGCCCGCCGTGGACATTCCCGCGCTGTGGGATCACGTCACCCCGTCCAGGCTGTGCACGCTGCTGGACAACGGCCGCGGCGTGACCCTGTCGACGGTCGAGCATGTGATGGCCGCGCTGGCCGGCACCGGCATCCACAACGCGCTGATCACCGTCGACGGTCCCGAAGTGCCGATCCTGGACGGCTCCTCGGCGCCTTTCGTGGAGGCGATTCTGGACGCGGGCATACGCCGTCAGGCCGCCGCCCTGCGCGCCATCCGCGCGCTGCGCACCGTCGAGGTCCGCGAGGGCGAGGCCTTCGCCCGCCTGTCGCCCGCCGATCATCTGGAGATCGACTTCGAGATCGACTTCACCGATGCCGCCATCGGCCATCAGGAGAAGCGGCTGGACATGGCCAACGGCGCTTTCCTGCGCGAGCTGGCCGACAGCCGCACCTTCTGCCGCGCGGCCGATGTCGAGGCGATGCGCCGCAACGGCCTGGCCTTGGGCGGCACCTATCTGAACGCGGTCGTGGTCGATGACGGGCGCGTCCTGTCGCCGGGCGGCCTGCGTCACGCCGACGAGGCCGTGCGCCACAAGATGCTGGACGCGACCGGGGACTTGGCGCTGGCCGGGGCTCCGCTGCTGGCGCGCTATACCGGGCACCGGGCGGGTCACGCGATGACGAACCGCCTGCTGCGCGCGCTGTTCGCCGATCCCACGGCCTGGGCCTGGGAGCTGTGCAGCCCCGAGCTGGAGGGTCGTCTGCCGGGTGCGGGCGTCGCGGATTACGGGCGCCCGGCCATGGCCGCGACCTTCGCCGCCGAGTGACCCTGCGCCTTGGCGGTTCGGGGCCGAAATCAACGGATTGCCATTTTGCGCCCCCTGATGTTCTGTGCTAGAGCATGCCGGCGTCGCGGCCCGATGGGCTGCGCCGCGGCAAGAAATCGTAGGGCAGGATGAAGATGGCGCGCTCGAAACTCACGGCTTCGGTGATGGCTGCGGTGCTGGCGGGTCTGGTCCTGTCCGGCTGTGGCGGCAACCGGGACGCGGCCGCGCGCCAGAACCTGGACCGCTTCACCGCCGAGGAGATCTACAAGCGCGGCGAATACGAGCTGGAGAACAGCCGTCGTCCCGCCGACGCGGTGTTCTATTTCAGCGAGATCGAGCGGCTCTATCCCTATTCCGAATGGGCGCGCCGGGCGCTGATCATGCAGGCCTACGGGAACCACCGCGCCGGCAACTACGAGGAGGCGCGCGGCGCCGCGCAGCGTTTTCTGGACAACTATCCGGGCGACGAGGATGCGGCGTACGCGCAGTATCTGCTGGCCCTGTCCTATTACGACCAGATCGACGACGTGGGGCGCGACCAGGGCCTGACCTTCCAGGCGCTGCAGGGGCTGCGCACGGTGATCGAGCAGTATCCCGACAGCGAATATGCCCGCAGCGCCATCCTGAAGTTCGACCTGGCCTTCGACCATCTGGCCGCCAAGGAGATGGAGATCGGCCGCTATTACCTCAAGCAGGGACATTACGCGGCATCCGTGAACCGCTTCCGCGTCGTGGTCGAGGAGTTTCAGACCACCAGCCAGACCCCCGAAGCGCTGCTGCGCCTGGTCGAGGCCTATCTGGCCCTGGGCCTTCTGGACGAGGCGCAGACCGCCGGCGCGATCCTGGGCCACAACTTCCAGTCCTCGCCCTTCTACGACGACGCCTTCCGCCAGCTGCGCGGGCGCGGCCTGTCGGCCGAGGTGCGCGGCGACAGCTGGCTGACCAACGTCTACCGCCAGACCATCCAGGGGCGCTGGCTGTAATGCAGGCGCTCCGCGCGGGCCGTGGCCCATGCTGAGATCGCTGGACATCCGCGACATGCTGCTGATCGAGCGGCTGGACCTGGCCTTCGGGCCGGGGCTGAACGTGCTGACCGGAGAGACGGGCGCGGGCAAGTCGATCCTGCTGGATTGCCTAGGCTTCGTGCTGGGCTGGCGGTCGCGGGCCGATCTGGTGCGCCAGGGCGCGGCCCAGGGCGAGGTGCAGGCGGTGTTCGACCTGCCGCGCGACCACCCGGCCCGCGCCATCCTGGCCGAGGCCGGGATCACCATCGACGATGACGAGCTGATTTTGCGCCGCGTGAACGGGCTGGACGGGCGCAAGACGGGCTGGGTCAATGACCGCCGCGTCTCGGGCGAGGTGCTGCGCCAGCTGTCCGAGGTCCTGGTCGAGCTGCATGGCCAGCATGACGACCGCGGGTTGCTGAACCCGCGCGGGCACCGGCTGCTGCTGGACGCCTTCGGCGCGCTGGACCTGTCGGCGGTGCGGGCCGCCTGGTCGGCGCGCCGCGCGGCCGAGCGCGATCTGGCCGAGGCCGAGGCCGCCCTGGCCGCCGCGCGGCAGGAGGAGGAGTTCCTGCGCCATTCCGTGGCCGAGCTGGACAAGCTGACCCCCGAGCCGGGCGAGGAGCAGCGCCTGGACACCGCCCGCCGCGCCATGCAGGGGGCCGAGCGCATCCGCGACGACGTGGCCCGCGCCTTGCAGATGCTGTCGGGAGACGGGGCCGAAGGGGCGATGGTCGATGCGGCGCGCTGGCTGGAGGGTGCCGCCGACCGCGCCGAGGGCCGCCTGGACGAGCCTCTGGCCGCCCTGTCCCGCGCGCTGATCGAGCTGGGCGAGGCCACAAAGGGGGTCGAGGATACCCTCGCCGCGCTGGATTTCGACCCGCATGCGCTGGAAAGCACCGAGGAGCGGCTGTTCGCGCTGCGCGCCCTGGCGCGCAAGCATGACGTGCTGCCCGACGATCTGGCGGGGCTGGCCGACCGGCTGCGCGACCGGCTGGAGCGTCTGGACGCCGGAGAGGCCCGCATGGGCCAGCTGCGCCAGGCCGCGCGCGCGGCGGAGGCCGCCTATGACGACGCCGCCGCCGCCCTGAGCGATGCGCGCCGGGCGGCTGCCGAACGGCTGGACCGCGCGGTGACCGCCGAACTGGTCCCGCTGAAGATGGAGCGGGCGGTGTTCCGCACCCTGGTCGGTCCCGCCGATCCGGGTCCGGACGGGCGCGACGCGGTGTCCTTCACCGTCGCCACCAACCCCGGCGCGCCGTCGGGACCGCTGGACAAGATCTCCTCGGGGGGCGAGCTGTCGCGGTTCCTGCTGGCGCTGAAGGTCTGTCTGGCGCGCGGCAACGACGCGCTGGTGATGATCTTCGACGAGATCGACCGCGGCGTCGGCGGCGCCACCGCCGATGCGGTCGGCCGCCGGTTGCAGAACCTGGCCGAGGGCGCTCAGGTCCTGGTCATCACCCATTCGCCGCAGGTCGCGGCCTTGGGGACCGAGCATTTCCGGGTGTCGAAATCGGTGACGGACGGGATGACGACCTCGGTCGTGGTGCCCCTGAGCGCGCCCGAGCGTGTGGCCGAGATCGCGCGGATGCTGTCGGGCGATCGCGTCACCGATGCGGCGACGGACGCCGCGCGCGCGTTGCTGGCAGGCTAGTCCAAGACCCGCGGCATCGGGCGCAGCACCGAGACGACGCGGCCATCCTCGCGGTCGATCCGGACCAGCTGACCTGCGATGACGGCATAGGCGTCACCTTCGGGCGGCTGCGCCAATCCGTAGCGTCCGGGCGCGGTCACGATATGAACATCCGTGTCGCTCTGCACACCGATGACCGATGCGTCGCCGGTGCCGCCGGTGCAGGCGACCGAACAGACCGGTGCCTCCAGCCCGCGCGTGGGCGTCGTGTTCGGGGCAGTCAGGGCGGCCAGTCCAAGCACCGTCCCGGCTGCCGCAGCAGCAAGGGGGTGCAGCGGCGTCATGATATCCTCGTCTCTCTCTGACGGATCAACCCGGAGGTGAACCGCAGGGTTCCCCGCCGCGGTGCTCATGACGGCCATGCGTGGCCGCCATGACACGTCTGCCCGCGGATTCAGCCCGCGGCGCCGCCGCGTGCCGCCAGCCGGGGCAGCATCGCCGAGAAGTCGCGCCCGCGCCCGTCCTCGTGCTCGACAAAGGCCTCGTATTCCTGCCGGGCCAGCGCGCCCATCGGCGTGGCGGCGCCCACCGATTCGGCAGCCATCCGGGCCAGCGTCAGGTCCTTGAGCATCAGCTCGGCCGCGAAGCCCGGACGATAGTCGTTGTCCGCCGGACTTTTCGGTCCGACGCCCGGCGCCGGGCAATAGGCGTTCATCGACCAGCTGTAGCCCGAGCTGGTCGAGACCACGTCGAACATCTTCTGCCGGTCCAGACCCAGCTTGTCGGCCAGGGCGAAGGCCTCGCAGGTGGCGATCATGGTGACGCCTAGGATCATATTGTTGCAGATCTTGGCCGCCTGTCCCGCGCCGCTGTCGCCGCAATGGACGGCCTTCTGGCCCATGATCTCGAACAGCGGCGCGACGGTCGCGAAATCCTCCGCGCCGCCGCCCACCATGAAGGTCAGCGTGCCTGCCTGCGCGCCGCCCGTCCCGCCGGAGACAGGTGCGTCCAGCGCGCCCAGGCCCGCGTCGCGCGCCATCTGCGCCACCGCGCGGGCGCTGTCCACGTCCACGGTCGAGCAGTCGCACAGCACCGCGCCCGCACGCATAGCGGGAACGATCTGTTCCGCCACGCTGCGCAGGATCGCGCCGTTCGGCAGCATGGTGATGACCACATCCGCGCCGGTGACAGCCTCGGTCGCGCTGGACGCCGCGGTGACGCCCGCGGGGGCGGGGGCGGCGGTGTCGAAGCCCGTCACCTCATGCCCGGCGGCGGCCAGGTTCGCGGCCATGGGCGCGCCCATGTTGCCCAGTCCGATGAATGCGATCTTCATTGCCCGTCCTCCCAAGACAGTTCCTCGGCGCCGAGCGGCGCCAGCAGTGCCGCCACCCCGTCGGGGGTCGCCGCTGCGGACCATGCCGGGGCGCGATCCTTGTCGATGATCTGCGCGCGCACGCCCTCAAGAAAATCGCTATGCGCGGTGGCGCGCGCGGTGAAGCGGAACTCGCGGCTCAGCGACTGCTGCATGCGCTGGTCCTCGCGCGCGGCCCGCACCATGGCCAGGCCCGCGGCCATGGACAGGGGCGAATTGCGCGACAGCGCCTCCAGCGCGTCGGCGTCGCGCACGGGTTCCAACGCGGCGCGGATGGCCGCCACATCCGTAGCACCGAAGGCCGACAGGTCCCGGTCCGCCAAGGGGGCTGCGGGCGCCTCATGGCCGCGCAGCACGGCCACGTCGCCCTCGCGCTCCAGCGCGGCGATCAGGTCGGGCCATTCGGCCTCGGGGATGTAGAGATCGGCGAATCCCGCATGGATTGCGTCGCCCGGACCCATCCGCGCGCCCGTCAGCGTCAGATATTCCCCGATCCGCCCCGGCGCGCGGGACAGAAGCCACGTGCCGCCCACGTCGGGGATCAGGCCGATGCCGCTTTCGGGCATGGCGATGCGGGTCGTGTCGCCGACCACGCGGTGGCTGGCATGGCCGCCCACCCCCACGCCGCCGCCCATGACGAAACCCTGCATGAAGGCCACGATCGGTTTCGGATAATCCGCGATGGCCGCGTTCATGCGGTATTCGTCGCGAAAGAAGGCGCGGCCCAACTGATGGTCGCCCGCGCGCCCCGCGTGATAGACCGCCGCGATGTCGCCGCCCGCGCAGAAGGCGCGATCGCCCTCGGCGTCGATGACGACCAGCGCCACGGCCGGATCGTCGCGCCAGTCGTCCAGCGCCCGGTGCAGCGCCAGCGCCATGTCATGGGACAGGGCGTTCAGCGCCCGTGGCCGGGTGAAGGTGATGCGGCCCGCGCGGCCCGCGATGCGGATGTGCAGGTCCATGCCTCAGCCCCTTTCGGCCAGCAGGGCGCGGCTGACGATCAGGCGCATGATCTCGTTCGTGCCCTCCAGGATCTGGTGGACGCGCAGGTCGCGGACGATCTTCTCGATCCCGTAATCGGCCAGATAGCCGTATCCGCCATGCAGCTGCAGGCACTGGTTCGCGACCTCGAAGGCGCGGTCGGTGACGTGCAGTTTTGCCATGGCGCAGAACTTGGTGGCATCCGGCGCGCCCTGATCCAGCTTCCACGCCGCCTGGCGCAGGAAGATGCGGGCCGATTGCAGGGCGGTCTCCATCTCGGCCAGGCGGAACTGCAGGGCCTGGAACTGGTCCAGCGACTTTCCGAAGGCCTTGCGGTCGCCCATATAGGCCAGCGTGCGGTCCAGCGCCGCTTGCGCGCCGCCCAAGGCGGCGGCGGCGATATTCAGGCGGCCCCCGTCCAGCCCGGCCATTGCGTAGCTGAAGCCGCGGCCCTCTTCGCCCAGCAGGTTGTCGGCCGGCACGACGCAATCGTCGAACTGGACCTGGGTCGTGGGCTGCGAGCGCCAGCCCATCTTGTCCTCCAGCCCCCCGAAGGAGAGACCCGGCGTGCCGTTCTCGACGATGACGGTGCTGATGCCCTTGGGGCCGTCGCCGCCGCTGCGGACCATGGCGACATAGACGTCGCTGTAGCCGCCGCCGCTGATGAAGGCCTTGGTCCCGTTCAGCCGCCAGCCCTGGTCGTCGCGGTCCGCGCGGGTGCGCAGCGCGGCTGCGTCCGAGCCGGAACCCGGTTCGGTCAGGCAATAGCTGAAGATGCGGGTCATCGAACACAGGTCGGGCAGCCAGCGGTCGCGCGCCTGATCGCTGCCGAACTTGTCGATCATGCCGCCGCACATGTTGTGGATCGACAGGAAGGACGCGACCGAGGGGCAGGCCATCGACAGCGCCTCGAAGACCAGCGTGCCGTCTAGGCGCGACAGCCCCGTGCCGCCGTGATCCTCGGAGACGAAGATGCCGCCCAGGCCCAAGGCCGCCACGTCTGGCCAGAGGTCGCGCGGGATGGTGCCCTGACGTTCCCAGTCCTGCGCATGGGGCGCGATGCGGTCGGCCCCGAAATCGCGGGCCATGTCGAAGATGGCCTGCTGTTCCTCGGTCAGTGCGAAATCCATCGGCAGCCCCTCCCCGGACCGGTGTGAATTGAACAGCTGTTTAATTGCCAGATGTTGCGACAGTGTTGCAAGCGGTCAGAGGTCGCGGGTGAACTCCTGCACCAGATGGCGGGTGACGGCGCGCAAGGCGTCGTCGCGGTCGGCCCCGGCCTGACGGGCGCGGGCATGGACGGCGCGCTGCGCCTCGGCCGCGGTGCCATGCGCCACCATCTCGCGCAGGCGGGCGACATGGGGCTGACAGTCCAGCGCGTCGGCATCCTGCGCGATCAGGCCCAGCCAGTCGTCGGCGATCTGCTCGAAGGGGATGATCCGGCCCGCGCCGAAATCGATCAGCCCCTCGGTCGTGCCATAGCGCAGTGCGCGCCAACGGTTCTCGGCCAGAAGGAAGGGCTCGTATTGCCGCCAGCGCTGATTGGCGCGCGACAGGCGCCACAGCATGCGCAGGGTGGTCTGGATCAGCGCGGCCAAGGTCAGCGCATCCTCCAGCCGGGGGCAGGCGTCGCAGATGCGGGTCTCCAGCGTGGGATACTTGCTGCTGGGGCGCAGGTCCCACCAGATCTTGCTGCTGTCCTCGATGATGCCCAGCTCGGTCAGGGCCTGGACCGAGCGTTCGAATTCGTCCCAGCTGCCCATCTGCGGCGGCAGGCCGGTGCGGGGCATGTCGCCGAAGACCGTGGTGCGATAGGAGGCGAGGCCCGAATCCTCGCCCAGCCAGAAGGGGCTTGAGGCGGAGAGCGCCAGCAGATGCGGCAGGAAATAGGCCAGCTGGTTCATCAGGTCGATGCGCTGCGCGGGGTCGGGGATGCCCACATGGACATGCATGCCGCAGATCAGCATGCGCCGCGCCACGCCGCCCATGTCGCGCGACAGCTGGTTGTAGCGGTCCTTGTCGGTATGGTCCTGTTCGCGCCAGTCGGCCTGCGGGTGGCAGGAGGCGGAGATGGGCGCCAGCCCGTGTTCGGCGGCGCGCCGGGCGACGGTGCCGCGCAGGTGGCGCAGGTGTTCGCCCGCGGCGCGGATGTCGGGGCTGACCGGGGTGCCGATCTCGACCTGGCAGCGCAGGAATTCGGGGCTGACCTGGTCGCCGAGATCGGCCTTGAGCGCCTGCATCAGCGCCTCGGGCGCCGCGGCCAGCTGGAGGGTTTCGGCATCGACGAGGAGGTATTCCTCCTCGATGCCCAAGGTGAAATCGGGGGTGAGGTCGCGATCGGTCGTCATGGGTCCGTCCTGGTTGCCGTGGACGCGCCGGGCGTGCGTCCCGCGACGTGCCGGGGGGCTGGCTGCCCCCCGGACCCCCCGCGCAGCGCCCCCCACATCGGGAGGACCGGTTCCGGCGTCAGTCCATGGCCTTGAAGTTGAACTCTCCGCCTTCCTTGATCCCCGACGGCCAGCGCGCCGTCACGGTCTTGGTCCGCGTGTAGAAGCGGAACGCGTCCGGGCCGTGCTGGTTCAGGTCGCCGAAGCCCGATTTCTTCCAGCCGCCGAAGGTGTGGTAGGCCAGCGGCACCGGGATCGGCACGTTGACGCCGACCATGCCGATGTTGATGCGGTTCGCGAAGTCGCGCGCCGTGTCGCCGTCGCGGGTATAGATCGCGGTGCCGTTGCCGTATTCGTGGTCCAGCGCCAGCTTGATCGCCTCCTCGTAGCTGGCGGCGCGGACGGTGGAGAGGACCGGACCGAAGATCTCGGTCTTGTAGATGTCCATGTCCGGGGTCACGCGGTCGAAGAGGTGCGGCCCGACGAAGAAGCCGTCCTCATAGCCCTGCAGATTGAAGTCGCGGCCGTCGACGACCAGCTCGGCGCCCTGGTCCACGCCCGACTGCACCAGGCGCAGGATGTTTTCCTTGGCGGCCTTGGTCACGACCGGGCCGTAGTCGATGTCGTTGCCGGCGGTCCAGGGACCGACCTTCAGCTTCTCGATGCGCGGGATCAGCTTCTCGATCAGCGCATCGGCGGTCTTCTCGCCCACCGGCACCGCGACCGAGATGGCCATGCAACGCTCGCCCGCAGCCCCGTAGCCCGCGCCGACCAGCGCGTCGGCGGCCTGGTCCAGGTCCGCGTCGGGCATGATGATCATGTGGTTCTTGGCACCGCCGAAGCACTGGGCGCGCTTGCCGTTCTGGGCGGCGCGCTCATAGATGTACTGCGCGATAGGGGTGGAGCCGACGAAGCCCACGGCCTGGATGGTCGGGTTGTCCAGGATCGCGTCCACGACATCCTTGTCGCCGTTCACCACCTGCAGCACGCCGTCGGGCAGGCCGGCCTCCTTCAGCAGCTTGGCCAGCATCAGCGGCACGGAGGGGTCGCGCTCCGACGGCTTCAGGATCATCGCGTTGCCGCAGGCCAAGGCGGGGCCCATCTTCCACAGCGGGATCATCGCCGGGAAGTTGAACGGCGTGATGCCCGCGACCACGCCCAGGGGCTGGCGCATGGAATACATGTCGATGCCGGGGCCGGCGCTGTCGGTGAACTCGCCCTTCAGCAGATGCGGCGCGCCGATGCAGAACTCGATCACCTCCAGGCCGCGCTGGATGTCGCCCTTGGCGTCGGGGAAGGTCTTGCCATGCTCGCTGGACAGGGCCTCGGCCAGCTTGTCTATGTCGCGGTTGATCAGGCCGACGAAGGCCATCATCACGCGGGCGCGGCGCTGCGGGTTGGTGGCGCCCCATGCGACCTGCGCCTCGGCGGCGCAGGCGACGGCATGGTCCAGCTCGGCCTTGGTGGCCAGCGACAGGCGGGCCTGGACCTCGCCGGTGGCGGGGTTGAAGACATCGGAATGGCGTCCGGACGTGCCCTTGTACTCGGCGCCGTCGATCCAGTGGTTGATCTCTTTCATCGCATCCTCCTGATCCGTTGGCGGCAGGCTAGCCTTGCACATTTGCGGATGAAAGAGGAATGCTGACAAAAGCGTTTTGCGTTTTCGCAAAGGGGGCGGGATGGACTGGGACGATCTGCGCATCTTTCTGGCCGTCGCGCGGGCCGAGAGCCTGTCGGGCGCGGGGCGCAGGCTGGGCATGGACGCCTCGACCGTGGGGCGGCGCGTCGCGCGGCTGGAGGGGGCGGTGGGGGCGGCGCTGTTTCTCAAGACGCCGCAGGGCTATGCGCTGACCTCGGAGGGCGCGCGGCTGGTGGCGCCGGCCGAGGGGGCCGAACAGGCCGCCGCCGCCGCGGCCGAGGCCGTCACGCGCGAGGCGGGCATCACCGGCCAGCTGCGCATCGGCGCGCCGGACGGCTGCGCCAACTATCTGCTGCCGCAGGTGGCGCGCGACCTCTGCGACTCCCATCCCGGCCTCGAGGTGCAGATCGTGGCCCTGCCGCGGGTCGTCAACCTGACCCGGCGCGAGGCGGACATGGCCATCGCCGTCTCGGCCCCGGACACGGGGCGGCTGACCGTGCAGCGGCTGGCCGACTACCACCTGCATCTGGCCGGACATGCCGACTATCTCGACCGCCACCCGCCGCTGCGCGGGCTGGAGGACCTGCGCGGGCACCGCATGATCGGCTACATCCCCGACATGATCTTCGACCGCGAGCTGGACTATCTCTCGGCCACGGGGGTGGAGGCGGCGCAGATCGGCAGCAATTCGGTCGCGGTGCAGATGCAGGCGGTCCGCGCGGGGGCGGGCCTGGGGATCGTGCACGACTTCGCGATCCCCTTCGCGCCGGGCGTGCGGCGGGTGCTGACCGAGCGCATCGCGCTTAGGCGCAGCTTCTGGCTGATCCGGCATGCGGACGACCGCGCCTCGCGCAGGCTGGGACTTCTGGCGGATGCGCTGGCGGCGGGGCTGCGGGCCGAACTGGCGCGGCTGGAGACGCTGGCGGCGGCCACCGATCGTCGGGCTTGACGCGGCGCGTTTTGGTGAAAAGGATGAGGGGGAATGCACCGTGGGAGGGCCATCATGCTTGTCAAGCAGCTGCTGTCGATGAAATCGGATCACGCCAAGCCGTGGATCGATGCGGGCACCATCGTGACGATCCGGCCCGACACGACCCTGGCCCAAGCAGCGACCCTTCTGGCCGAGAAGCGCATCGGCGCGGTCGTCGTCTCGACCGACGGCACGCGGCCCGAGGGCATCCTGTCCGAGCGCGACATCGTCCGGCAGCTGGGCAAGCACGGCCCCGACGTCCTGGGCCAGCCGGTCAGCGGGTTTATGACCACCCAGCTCCAGACCTGCACCACCGGAGAGGACGCGCTGACCATCCTAGAGCGCATGACCGAAGGGCGCTTCCGCCACATGCCGGTCGTCGACGATCAGGGGCAGATGCTGGGCGTGATCTCCATCGGGGATGCAGTCAGCGGGCGGCTCAAGGAGCTGGCTGCCGAAAAGGAGGCGCTGACCGGGATGATCATGGGCAGCTGACGCAGGGTCGCATCGCGGCGCGATCTTGCAATCGGGGGGCAAATCGGATTTGCATGTCCGGCAATGACCTGACACAAGGACGTGATCGCGATGCGCATCGGCCTCTATCCCGGGACGTTCGACCCGATCACCCTGGGTCACGTCGACATCATCCAGCGCGCGATGGCGCTGGTGGACCGGCTGGTGATCGGGGTCGCGATCAACCGCGACAAGGGGCCGCTGTTCTCTCTTGAGGAGCGGGTGGCGATGGTGCGCGCGGAATGCGACGCCATCGTGGCCACCACCGGCGGAGAGATCATCGTCCACCCGTTCGAGAACCTGCTGATCGACTGCGCGCGCGACGTGGGCGCGACGCTGATCCTGCGCGGGCTGCGTGCCGTCGCCGATTTCGAGTACGAGTTCCAGATGGTCGGCATGAACCGCGCCCTGGACAGCAGCATCGAGACCGTCTTCATGATGGCCGATGCCCGCCGCCAGGCGATCGCCTCCAAGCTGGTCAAGGAGATCGCGCGCCTGGGGGGCGACGTGTCGAAGTTCGTCACCCCCTCGGTGGCCGAGGCGCTGCGGGTGCGCCTGGATCAGCCGCGCCCGATATAGGGCATCGTCGTCGCCATCAGCGTCATGAACTGGACATTCGCGCCCTCGGGCAGGGTGGCCATCTGCCAGACGGCCTGGGCGACGGTCTCGACATCGATCATCGGTTCGGCGCCGGGCTCCTTTTCGCTGGCCTCCACCAGCAGGCGCGTCGCGGCGTTGCCCACGTCGATCTGCCCGCAGGCGATCCCGAAGGGCCGCCCGTCCAGCGACAGGCTGCGCGTCAGCCCGGTCACGGCATGCTTGGACATCGTATAGGCCACCGACCCCGGCCGCGGCACATGCGCCGAGACCGAGCCGTTGTTGATGATCCGCCCGCCCTGCGGGTCCTGCGCGCGCATCGCGCCGAAGGCCGCCCGCGCGCAGAGGAACATCCCCGTCACGTTGGTCGCGATCACATCGCGAAAGACCGCCGGGTCCAGCCGGTCGGGCGTGGCCAGGGGGGCCGCGCGCCCGGCATTGTTGAACAGCGCCTCCAGCCGCCGGCCGCCCTGCTGCGCCCGCTCGAACGCGGCCTGCACCGCGCCTTCGTCGGTCACGTCGCAGGGCAGGATCAGCGCGCGGGCGTGACCCGCCGCCGTCTCCTCAAGCGGCCCCGCGCGCCGGCCCAGCAGCGCCACGTCCCAGCCCTGCCGCAGGAACAGCCGCGCGGTCGCCTGGCCGATGCCGCTGCCTGCGCCGGTGACGACGATCAGGCCGTCAGCCGACATGCTCGGCCCCGTCGCGGACATGCTGGGTCTGCTGGCCCAGCCCGTCGATGCCAAGCCGCATGACCTGGCCCGAACGCAGATAGGTCGGCGGCTTCTGCCCCATGCCGACGCCGGGCGGGGTGCCGGTGGTGATGACATCGCCCGGATGCAGCGTCGCCACGGTCGAGCAATAGGCGACCAGCGCCGCGACGCCGAAGACCATCGTCGCGGTGCTGCCGTCCTGGCGCATGCGCCCGTCCACCTCCAGCCACAGGCGCAGGGCCTGGGGGTCGGGGATCTCGTCGCGGGTCACCAGCCAGGGGCCGATGGGGCCGAACCCGTCATAGCCCTTGCCCTTGTCCCAGGTGCCGCCGCGCCGGATCTGCCAGTCGCGTTCGCTGATATCGTTCACCACGCAATAGCCCGCGACATGCTCCAGCGCGCGCTCCTCGGGGATGTCGCGGCCCGGATCGCCGATGACGATGCCCAACTCCACCTCCCAATCGGTCGCGGTCGAGCCGGGGGGCAGGTGCAGGTCGTCGTCCGGCCCGGTGATGCTGCTGGACCACTTGGTGAACAGGACCGGCTCGGTCGGCACGTCCATCCCCGATTCGGCGGCATGATCGGCATAGTTCAGCCCGATGCCGATGAACTTTCCCACCCCCGCGACGCAGGGCCCGAGGCGCAGGTCGCGCTGCGGCGTGCCCGGCACCACGGGCAGGCTGTCGGGGTCCAGAGCCGCCAGGCGGGCCAGGCCCTGCGCGGTAAGCGCGGCGCCGCTCAGGTCTTCGACATGACCGGACAGGTCGCGGACCTGCCCCCTGTCGTCCAGCAGTCCGGGGCGTTCGGAGCCGGCAGGCCCGTGGCGCAGAAGCTTCATCGCATGTCCTCCGTCATGATCGGGCGCATTGGACCCGCCGCGGCGGCGGCTTTCAAGCGGGCGCGTGAAAAATTATTCCACCGGACATGAAAAATGGCCCGCATCGCTGCGGGCCTTCGAAACGGTGGGGCAGGGGATCACTCCGCCGAGGGCGGCGCCAGCTTCTTGGTGCCGCCGTTGTTCAGCGGGTCTTCCTGACGCTGGACCGAGCCCTCGAAATGGGCGCCCGATTCGATGGCGATGGTCTTGTGGATGATGTCGCCCTCGACCCGGGCCGAGGCTGACAGGCGGACCTTCAGGCCGCGCACGCGGCCGATGACGCGGCCGTTGACGATGATGTCGTCGCCGACGATCTCGCCCTTGATGGTCGCGGTCTCGCCGATGGTCAGCTGATGGGCGCGGATGTCGCCCTCGACCGTGCCCTCGATCTGGATGTCGCCCTGGGTCTTGATGTTGCCGACGACGGTCAGGTCCGCCGACAGGACCGACGGCGCCACGCGCGCGCGGGGTGCCGCGGGGGCTGCCGCCTCGGGGGTCGCGGGGCGGTCGATGGGCGCGGAGGTCGCCTGCGGTGCGGCATCCGGGGTGGGGCGGGTTTCGGTCACGCGGGTCTTACTGAACATTGTCTGCTGCCTTGATGAAGCTCATCGGGTCCACGGCCCGACCGTTCATGCGCACTTCGTAATGCAGGTGCGGCCCGGTCGAGCGTCCAGTGTTCCCCATAGCACCGATCAGTTCGCCTTGCGACACCCGATCGCCGACTTTCACGCCGATCCGGCTGAGATGGGCGTAACGCGTCTCGGTGCCCAGCTCGTGGCGGATCTTGATAAGGTTCCCATAGGCGCCCTGGCGGCCCGCGAAGGTCACCACGCCATCGCCGGTCGCGTGGATCGGCGTGCCGACCGGGCCGGCCATGTCGATGCCCTCGTGCATCCGGCCCCACCGGCGGCCGAAGCCCGAGGTGTAGCGGAAGTTCTGCGTGACGGGCATGGCCAGCGGCAGCTTCTCGATGGCGATGCGATAGGTGTTCATCTGGTCCAGCGTGACGATGATCTGGCGCGCCTTGACCTCGGTATCGGTCAGCGCCGCATTGCCGCGCGTCGAATAGGACATGGGCGTCAGCGGGCCGCCCTGGCCGGAATAGCCGCTGCGGATGGTGCGCAGCACGTCGTCGGGGTTCATGCCGACATTGCGGAAGACCTCGTCCAGGGGCGCGACCGAGACGGTCACGGCATCCTCCAGCTGGGTCAGGATTTCGTCGTTGCGGGCCAGGATCTGGTCGCGCTCGGCGGTCAGCTCCTGCGCGGCCAGGCGGGCGGCCTCGGCCTCCTCGACGGCGATGCTGCGCTGATCGGCCGAATCGCGCAGTTCCGCGGACAGGATGTCCAAGGCGACGGCGAATTCCTTGCTGCGATCGGCCTCGGCCTCGGGCGCGGTCTCGGAGGCGTCCGCCGTGGCGGTGTCGCGGTCGGTCAGCGTGTCGCGCAGGGTGGACTGCACCGCGGCCAGGCCGGTCTCCATCTCGCGGCGGCTCTCCTCGGAGGCCAGAAGCTGGCTCTGCATCTGCGAGACCTGCTCCAGCGCCACGGTGAAGCGCGACTGCGCGGCCAGGGCCTCGGCGGCGCGGGCGTCGCGCTCTTCCTGCAGCTGGGCCAGCTGCTGCTCGAACGCGGCCTGGCTGCGCTGGATCTGATCGCGCGAATTGCCCGAACTGACCGCGTCGATCACCAGGAAGGAACTGGCCACCAGGGTCCAGCCGAAGACCAGCGTCATCCCGCTGATGCCGACCAGTTGCGTGACGGGCCGAAGCCGGACAAAGCGCGTCGTATCCTCGGAGCGGAGGAAAAGCCGTTGCTCGGGCAACCACTTTCCCACCGACGCATTCAGTCGATCCATCACCGTCATTGTCAGTTTCTGTCCCCTGAAGGCACGCCGCGTTTGGTTGGGCCAGGCGCGTTGGTTCCGTTCGTCCCCGGGTAAACAGCAGCTGTGCCTTCTTGGCAACAACCTAAGGGCGACGGGTTCCCATCATTGGCGAAACCCTGCCTTGATCGGCAAGGTTTCGCCGAGGCTTTTTATTCGGATTAGAAAAAATTATGCTATTTCATAGGGCAGGGGCCCGTCGCGATCCTGCGGCACGCGCAGTGGACGGTCGATCGGCGGGACCGAGCGCTGATGACAGTCGGGCCGCGGGCAGATTCGGCAGGAGATGCCGATGGGCTGATAGGCGCGCGGCTTGGTCAGGTCCAGCCCGTCGGCATAGACCAGACCTGCGGCATGGGCGACCTCGACCCCGAGACCGATGGCAAAGCGGCGGACGGGGGCGTTGAAGGCGCCGGCGTGTTTGGACACGTCGCGCGCCAGAAGCAGATAGCGCATCCCGTCCGGCGTCTCGGCCAGCTGCCGCAGGAAGCGGCCGGGCTGCTCGAAGGCCTGATGCACGTTCCACAGCGGGCAGGCCCCGCCGAAGCGCGCGAATTGCAGCCGCGTCGCGGAATGGCGCTTGGTGATCGTGCCCGCCTGATCGACGCGCACGAAGAAGAACGGCACCCCCTTGGCACCCGGCCGCTGCAGGGTCGACAGGCGATGCGCCACCTGCTCGAGCGAGGCGCCGAAGAGATGCGACAGGCGCTCCAGGTCGTGGCGTTCGGCCTGGGCCGCAGCCAGGAAGGGGCTATAGGGCATCAGCGCCGCGCCCGCGAAATAGTTCGCCATGCCGAGCCGGGCGATGTCGCGCGCGGTCGGGCTGCGGAACCGCGCGAGGTCCACGACGGCCTCGATCAGGTCGGACTGCCGCTCCAGCGCGACCAAGTGCAGTAGCTGGAACAGGCGGGTCGGGGCCTCGGCCGCGGCATTGACCAAGAGCGTGCGGCCGTCGCGGCGATAGACGGCGTTGGCGGGCAGTTCGGTCAGCCGAACCTGGATGCCGCCCGCAGCCAGCGCCGCCACCGCCAGCGCCCAGGGGTCGCCGCGCTGCCCGTCCGGGCAGGCAAAGCGTTCCGCCGCCCGGTCTACCGCGTCAATGTAGTTGTCGCAGTAATGGAAGAAGTCGCGGACCTCCTCCCAGGGCGTGGTCAGGCTGTTCTGGCTGGCCGCGCCCAAGGCCTCGTCCAGCGCGGCAAGGCGCTCCTGCCCGTCGCGATGCGCGCGGTAGAGGTCCAGGAAGGCGCGCGCCAGCACGGGCGCGTTGGTGGCGGCCAGGCGCAGGTCCGCCAAGGGCGGGGCCGTGTCGAAGAGCGGATCGGCCAGCGCCTCCTGCATGTCGATGACCAGCCGTTCGGCATCGCCCGCGGCCAGCGTGGTCAGGTCCACGTCGAATTCCTGCGCCAGGCGCAGCAGCACGCCCGCGCTGATCGGGCGGTGGTTGTTCTCCATCTGCGACAGGTAGGGCAGCGAGACATCCAAGCGCTCGGCGAAGCGCCGTTGGGTCAGGCCGGCGCGGGCGCGCGTCTCGCGAAGCGCGCTGCCGGCATAGATCTTCTGCGTCGCCATCGGCCGGGCCTCCGTTTGCAAATCCCTGGATAGCGGTTGCAAAGGGGGCGGGGCAAGGGGTCACGCCATCAGGGCCAGCTGCCTTTCGCGCCGCAGCACCCAGAGGATCGCGGCCAGCGAACCCAAGGCCGAGGCGCACATGATGGCCAGGAGCGGGGTGGCACCGCTGCCTGGCTGCAGAAGCGCGCCGGCCAGTGCCGAGAGGATCGCCCCGCCCGCCACGGCCAGCGCCCCGCCCAGGCCTGAGGCGGTGCCGGCCAGTTCGGGCCGCACGCTCATCATGCCGGCATTGGCGTTGGGCAGGACCATGCCGTTGCCAAGGCCCATCAGCGCGATCGCCCCGAAGAAGATCAGCGGGCGGACGATCCCCGCCATGTCCATGACCAGGGCGGCGGTCAGCGCCGCGAGGCAGATGGCCGCCCCGATCAGGATCATGCGGTTCAGGCCCAGCACGGGCGAGAAGCGCGCGGCCAGAAAGTTGCCCAGGATGTAGCCGACCGAAGGCGCCGCGAACCAGTAGCCGACCTGTGCGGGGGTCAGGCCGAATACTTGGTCGCCCACGAAGGGCGCCCCGCCCAGATAGGCGAAGAAGGCGCCGGAGGACAGCGTCGCCGCGCTGCAATAGCCCCAGAAGCGGTGCGAACGGGCGAGGATGGGATAGTTGACCATCTGGGCGCGCAGGTTCATGCCGCCGTCGCGGACTGTCTCGCCCATGTCGCGCCAGGCGACGATGAGGACCGCGATGCCGAGCGCGCCCATCACCGCGAAATTGGCCTGCCAGCCGAAGAGCTCGTCCAGGACGCCGCCGAAGACGGGGGCCATCATCGGCACCACGGCCATGCCCATCGTGACATAGCCCAGCATCGAGGCCGCGCGGTCGCCGTCATAGAGGTCGCGGATCACCGCGCGCGGCACCAGCATGCAAACGGTGATGACCGATTGCAGCAGCCGGAAGATCAGGAAGGTCGTGGCGGTGGTCGCCATCAGCGTTCCGATGGTGGCCAGAAGGAAGCCCGCCAGCCCCCAGATGACCACCGGGCGGCGCCCGAAGCGGTCGCTGAGCGGGCCGCCCAGCAGCTGCAGCACCGCGCTGGCGCCGATATAGGCCGAGACCGAGAGCTGCATCACGCCGTAATCGACGTCGAAATCGCGCGCCATGCCCGGCAGCGAGGGGAGGAAGACGTTCATGGAGAGCGCCGAGACGCCCGAGAGGGCGACCAGCGTCAGTAGATGGGGCGGGGTGCGCATGGCGGGTGACCTGTTCGAAGGGCGGGATGCACGATGTGCAAGTCCGGCGGCCCATCCATAGCGCGGCCGCGGGGGGAAGCGCCAGACGGATTGCGTCCCGCGAGATGCCGGGGGGCGCCGCCCCCCGGACCCCCCGCCGGCGGGGGCTGTGCCCCCTCCGGGCCGCCCCCGCGATCAGCCGAAGTCGTGGAAGATGAACCAGGCGCCGAGGCAGATCAGCGAGAAGCCCACGCCGTGCTGCCAGCCGATCTTTTCGCCCAGGTAGACCCAGGAGAAGATCGCGAAGACCGAGAGGCTGATGACCTCCTGGATGGTCTTGAGCTGGGCGGCGCTGAAATACCCGTAGCCGATGCGGTTGGCGGGCACCTGCATCAGGTATTCGAAGAAGGCGATGCCCCAGCTGATGAAGATCACCGTCACCAGGGGCGCGGTCTTGAACTTGAGGTGGCCGTACCAGGCCACCGTCATGAAGATGTTCGAGGCCAGGAGGAGGCCGATGGTGGCCACCGGGACGGGCAGGGTCATGGCGTCAGTCCCACTGGCTCTGGCGGTCGCGGGCGAGGTTGCCGAAGCGGGTGAACTGCCCCTCGAAGGCCAGCTCGACCGTGCCGATGGGGCCGTGGCGCTGCTTGCCCAGGATCACCTCGGCCTTGCCGTGGACGGCCTCCATCACCTGCTGCCATTTCGCCATCGCATCGAGGTCGCTGTCCGAGGGCTTCTCGCGTTCCTTGTAGTATTCCTCGCGGAACACGAACATCACGATGTCGGCGTCCTGCTCGATCGAGCCGGATTCGCGCAGGTCGGAGAGCTGCGGGCGCTTGTCCTCGCGGTTCTCGACCTGGCGGCTCAGCTGCGACAGGGCGATGACGGGGATGTTCAGCTCCTTGGCGATGGCCTTGAGCCCCTGGGTGATCTCGGAGACCTCGTTCACGCGGCTGTCCTTGGCCGTCGCCGCCTTCAGGAGCTGGAGATAGTCGACCATCAGCACGTCGAGGCCGTGGGTCCGCTTGAGTTTCCGCGCCCGGGCGGCCAGCTGGTTGATTGGCAGGGCGGGCGTGTCGTCGATGAACAGCGGGCAGTTCTGCAGCGCGTGCGCCGCCTCGACGAAGCGGCGGAACTCGCCCTCGTCCATGTTGCCGCTGCGGATGCGCTCGGAGGGCACCTCGGCGGCCTCGGACAGGATGCGCGCGGCCAGCTGTTCGGCCGACATCTCGAGGCTGAAGAAGCCCACGACGCCGCCCTCGATCGCGCCCTGTGTGCCGTCGGGCTTTTCGCCGAGCTTGTAGGCCTTGGCGATGTTGAAGGCGATGTTGGTGGCCAGCGACGTCTTGCCCATCGACGGGCGGCCGGCCAGGATGATCAGGTCCGAATTGTTCAGACCGCCCATCTTGGCGTCCAGGTCGATCAGCCCGGTGGAAATCCCCGACAGCTTGCCGTCGCGCTGATAGGCGGCGTTGGCGACCTGCACCGCGCCGGTCACGGCCTTGAGGAAGCTCTGGAATCCGCGTTCGGCGGTGCCTGCCTCGCCCAGTTTGTAGAGCGTCTGTTCGGCGGCCTTGATCTGCTCCTCGGCGTCGTCGCCGACCTCGACGGACTGGGCGCGGGCGGCGATGTCCTGGCCCAGCTGCATCAGCTCGCGCCGCAGGGCGAATTCGCGGATCATCTGGGCGTAGTCGCGCGCGGCATAGGCGCTGATCGCCGCCGCCGCCATCCGGGCCAAGTAGGCCGGGCCGCCCAGCTCCTTCAACCCGTCGTCGTTCTCCAGGAAGGCCTTGATCGTGACCGGGCTGGCCAGGGCGTTCCGGCGGATGCGTTCGGCGCAGATGTCGAAGATGCGCGCATGGACCGGGTGGTAGAAATGATCCGACTTGATGATCTGGCTGACCCGGTCGAAGACGTCGTTGTTGGTCAGCAGCGCGCCCAGAAGCTGCTGCTCGGCCTCCAGCGAGAAGGGGACCGAGGGCTGCGCCTGCTCCTCCGACTGGCCGGGAACGATGAAGCGCGCGCTGGTCACGGTGAGGGTGCTCATGGTCTGCCTGCCCTTTTTCTGCCTTGGTTCACAGTAAACCGAAAGCGGCCGGCCCGTCATCGGGGCCGGCCGCATGAAGTTGTGGATAAGACCCGATCAGCCGTTTGCCGCCTGCCAGGCGCGCGGCTCGGTCAGGAAGGCCTCGACCTCGGTCAGGGTCGCCTCGTCGAAGACGCCTTGGGCGCGGGCCTCGGCCAGCACGTCCCACCAGGTGCAGAGGTGGTGCAGCTGCACGCCGTGATCGGCCAGACGCTGCGTGGTCTCGGGGAAGATGCCGTAGTAGAAGATCACCGCCGTGTGCGCGCAGGTCGCACCCGTCTCGCGGATCGCGTCCACGAAGGACAGCTTGCTGCCGCCATCGGTGGTCAGGTCCTCGACCAGAAGGACCCGCTGGCCTTCGGTCATCACGCCCTCGATGCGGGCGTTGCGGCCGTAACCTTTCGGCTTTTTCCGCACATAGGTCATGGGCAGGCCAAGGCGTTCGGCGACCAGCGCGCCGAAGGGGATGCCCGCAGTCTCACCGCCCGCCACGTTGTCGAACGCCTCGAAGCCCGCGTCGCGCATGACCGTCGCGGCCATGAAGTCCATCAGCGTGCTGCGCACCCGCGGAAAGCTGATGATGCGGCGGCAGTCGACATAGGTCGGGCCCTTGAGGCCCGAGGCGTAGGTGAAGGGCTGGGCCGCGTTGAAGTCGACGGCCTTGATCTCCAACAGCATCCGGGCGGTCAGGCGGGCGATCTCCTCGCGGGCGGGGAAGGTCAGGCTCATTGGTCCTCCAGATGCCAGAAAAGCGGAAAGCCGGGGTCGAAGACGGTCACCGTCTCCGCGCCCGCGGTGATCTGCGCGGGGTAGTCGGCGGGCCTGTCGCGGCGCGTCAGGGTGATGCGGTCCGCATTCGGCGCCATGCGATAGAAGGCCGCGCCGTTGAGGCTGGTGAAGGCCTCCAGCCGGTCCAGCGCGCCCTCATCCTCGAAGACCTGCGCCAGGATCGACATGGTGTTGGGCGCGGTGAAGCAGCCCGCGCAGCCGCAGGGCTGCAGCTTGGCCGCATCCGTATGCGGGGCGCTGTCGGTGCCCAGGAAGAAGGTCGCGTCGCCCGAGGTCGCCGCCGCGCGCAGCGCCAGGCGGTGGGATTCGCGTTTCGCCACCGGCAGGCAGTAGTAATGCGGTCGGATGCCCCCCGCCAGGATGGCGTTGCGGTTGATGACCAAGTGATGCGTGGTGATCGTCGCGGCCAGGTCGTCGCCGCCCGCGCGGGCGTAATCGACGCCCTGCGAGGTGGTGATATGCTCCATCACCACACGCAGGCCGGGCGTGCGGCGGCGCAGCGGGTCCAGGACGGTGTCGATGAACACGGCCTCGCGGTCGAAGATGTCGACGGACGGGTCGGTGACCTCTCCGTGCACGCAGAGCGTCACGCCCGCCTCGGCCATTGCCTCCAGCACCGGCTGCACGCGGTCGAAATCGGTGACACCCGAGGCGCTGTTGGTGGTGGCGCCCGCCGGATAGAGCTTGACCGCGCGGATGATCCCGTCGCGGAACGCGCCCACCACATCGGCGGCATCCGTCGTGTCGGTCAGGTACAGCACCATCTGCGGGTCCAGCGCGGCACCCTGGGGCAGGGCCGCGCGGATGCGGTCGCGATAGGCGGCGGCCTGGGCGCCGGTCGTGACCGGCGGCACCAGATTGGGCATGATGATCGCGCGGCCGAATTGCGCGGAATGCGGCACGACGGCCTGCAGCATCGCGCCGTCGCGCAGATGCAGGTGCCAGTCGTCCGGGCGGCGAAGGGTCAGCGTCTGTGTCATGAGGCTGCCTCTAACCACGGCAGGGCGGCCTTGCCAAGCGGGCATCGCGGGATTGCGGGAACCCGCGGCCAAAGTGGCGGTTGTCTGACTGCGCCACAGGGCGCAATGTGCCTGGGCCGGGCATGACCTGCCCGGTCGGCCGAAAGGAATTCCGCCAATGAACCCGATGATGCCCCTGATTCTGCCCGCCGCGCAGGTGCGGCTTGCCTCCCAGTTCGCCCGCATGGCCATCGAGGCCAACATGGTGATCGGCATGCGCATGGCCGGGATGATGGGCCTGATGGTCCAGTCCCCCGGAGAACCGTTCCGCATGATCGCCGAAAAGCAGGCCGCCCTGTCGGAATCCATGATGGCCATGGCCAGCGCCGGCATGCGGGGCCACAGCGCCGAACGGATGCTGTCGGCCGGGCTGCGGCCCTATGGCCGTCGGACACGGGCGAATTCGCGTCGCCTCTCGGCCGTCAGGACGCGCTAGGCCCGCATGCGGACGGCGCTGGTCACGGGCGGGGCGCAGGGCATCGGGCGCGGCATCGTCACCCGCCTGCGCGCCGATGGCTGGCGCGTCGCGGTGATGGATCGCGACGCCGAGGCGCTGGAGGAGATCGGCGCATCCGACCCGGGTCTGCTGGCGCTGCACGCCGATGTCGGCATCGAGGCCGATGTGGAGGGCGCGCTGTCCACGCTGCGCGGTTGGCTGGACGGGGCGGGGCTGAACCTGCTGGTCAGCAATGCGGGCATCGCCGATCCGGTCAGCGGCCCGATCGAGGATCTGTCGCTGGAGCGCTGGCGGGCCTGGCAGGACAGCCATGTCACGGGCACCTTCCTGACGATCCGCGGCTGCGTGCCCCTGCTGCGCGCCGCGCGGGGCAGCATCGTGACGATGGCCTCGACCCGCGCGCTGCAGTCGGAGCCGGATACAGAGGCCTATGCCGCCGCCAAGGGGGCGCTTGTCGCGCTGACCCATGCGCTGGCCGTCAGCTTGGGACCGGCGATCCGCGCGAACTGCATCCTGCCGGGCTGGATCGACACGTCGCTGGCGCGCAAGGCCGCCGACCGGCACCCGCCGGACCTGTCGGAGACCGACCATCGGCAGCATCCGGTCGGGCGCGTGGGGCGGGTGGACGACATCGCGGGGCTGGTCGGGTGGCTTGCCTCGGACGAGGCGGGCTTCGTCACCGGGCAGCGCTTCGTGGTCGATGGGGGGATGAGCGTCCGGATGATCTACGCGGACTGATCCCGCGGAAATAAAAAAGGCCCCCGGACGGAGGCCTTTCGCGTTTCGGGGGCGTAGGTCAGATCAGCTTGCCCATCGCCACGGCCGTGTCCGACATGCGGTTCGAGAAGCCCCATTCGTTGTCGTACCAGGTCAGGATGCGGACCATGCGGCCCTCCATGACCTTGGTCTGATCCATGTGGAAGATCGACGAATGCGGGTCGTGGTTGAAGTCGGTGGAGACCAGCGGCTCCTCGGTATAGCCCAGCACGCCCTTCAGCGGGCCGTCGGCCGCGGCCTTTATCGCGGCGTTGATCTCGGCGACCGAGGTGTCGCGGCTGGCCTCGAACACCAGGTCCACGACCGAGACGTTGGGCGTCGGCACGCGGATGGCCACGCCGTCCAGCTTGCCCTTCAGCTCGGGCAGGACCAGGCCCACGGCCTTGGCGGCCCCGGTCGAGGTCGGGATCATCGACAGCGCCGCGGCGCGGGCGCGGTACAGGTCCTTGTGCATCGTGTCCAGCGTCGGCTGATCGCCCGTATAGCTGTGGATCGTGGTCATGAAGCCGCGATTGATGCCGATCGTGTCGTTCAGCACCTTGGCCACCGGCGACAGGCAGTTCGTGGTGCAGCTGGCGTTCGAGACGACCAGATCGTCCTTGGTCAGCGTGTCGTGGTTCACGCCATAGACGATGGTCTTGTCGGCATTGTCGCCCGGCGCCGAGATCAGGACGCGCTTGGCGCCCGTGGACAGGTGCGGCTGGACCTTCTCCTTGGAGGTGAAGATGCCGGTGCATTCCATGATGACGTCGATGTCGCCCCAGGGCAGTTCGGCCGGGTTGCGGATCGCGGTCACCTTGATCGGGCCGCGGCCCACGTCGATGCTGTCGCCCGACACCGTGACCGTGGCCGGAAAGCGGCCATGCACGCTGTCATAGCGCAGCAGGTGGGCGTTCGTCTCGACCGGGCCGAGGTCGTTGATCGCGACGACCTCGATATCGGTGCGGCCGGATTCGACGATTGCGCGCAGGACGTTGCGACCGATCCGGCCGAAGCCGTTGATGGCGACCTTGACTGCCATGGGTATCCCTCTCGAGCAGGTGACGGTTGCGCATGCTCTAGCGCGGCGGCGGTCGCGATGCAAATGCCGAAAGGCCGACCGTCAGCGCCAAAAGCTGAGATATTCGATCAGCCCGTCCATGCCGCGGGCCACCGTCAGGGGCAGTCCGCAGCCCAGCCAGACGGCATCCACCGCAAAGGCCGCAGCGATCAGCAGCAGCAGGGCAATCGCGATCCTGTTCGTCATCAGCGCCTCCGGGACGCCTCGTTATCGCGCAGCGCCGCCCGGCGGGCAAGACGGCTCATTCGTCGTCTTGGGGCATCTTCAGCACCAGCTGGCCGTCCTCCTGCAGGCGGCGGATGGCCGAGACGACCTCGGTCATGGCTTCCTCGACATCCTTGGCGCGGGGCTTGCCCAGGGCCTCGCGCTCCTCGCGCAGGCCGTCGGACATGCGCTGCGACAGGTTGGACAGGATGAAGTCGGCGGCTATCGCGTCCGCCTCGGACGGGGCGGCCAGGGCGCGCACCAGCGTCGCCTGGTCCAGCTCGCGCACGATCTTGGGTACGTCGCGCGGCTCGATCCGGGCGGGGATGTGGGCGAAGATGAAGATCGCCTTGCGCACCCCGTCGGCGAATTCCACGTCGCGTTCGTCCAGTGCGCCCAGCACGTCGTCGCGCAGATCGGCGGTGGCGAAGTTCAGGATCGCCCCCATCCGGTCGGTCGCGGGCGTGGCGATGGCGGGCTTGGGCAGCGCCTCGGCCGCCTGCAGCAGCACGAGGCCCACCCGCTTGAGCGCCGCCGGCGTGACGCCCGATGTCATCGACATGGCCTGGGCCACGACGCGCGCCCGCTCGCGCGGGAGGGCTAGAAAGGTGGCGGAGGCGGCCTCGACCGGCAGCTTGGACAGCATCAGCGCCACCAGCTCGACCGATTCGGCATTGGCCAGCGCGATCAGCGCGTCCTTGGGCAGGGCGCAGAGCCGCGCCCAGGGGTCGGACTGTCCGGTGATGGCGGCGGTGCGCCGCAGCGCGTCGGTGCTGTCCTCGGACAGGCGCTGGCCCAACATGGCCAACGTGCCGTCCAGACCGCCCGGAAAGGTCACGCCCACCGATTCCAGCCGGTCGCAGAATTCGGTGATGACCGCGTCGCGGGTGGCGCGGTCGATCAGCTCCATCCCGGCCATCTCCTGCGCCAGCAGGGTCTGGGCGCCGCTGTCCAGCCGGTCCAGGCCCGCGACCTCATCGTCGTCCAGCAGAAGCCGCACGATCACCGCCGCCTTCTGCCGCTGATTGAGACCCGTCTGGCTTGTCATGGCACCCTCCGTCATCGCGTCGTCGGACAGGATGCCACCACAACCCTAACGGAAGGTTGACTTATTCCCGGAAATCACCGCGGCGCGGCGCCGAAGACGCGCGCGAAGATCGTGTCGACATGCTTGGTGTGATAGCCCAGATCGAACTTCTCCTCGATCTCGGCGGGGGACAGGGCGGCGGTGACCTCCGGGTCGGCCAGGAGCTCCTCGCGGAAATCGGCGCCCTTCTCCCAGACCTTCATGGCGTTGCGCTGCACCAGGCGATAGCTGTCCTCGCGCGACACGCCCGCCTGCGTCAGCGCTAGCAGCACCCGCTGCGACATCACCAGGCCGCGGAACTTGTTCATGTTGGCCAGCATGTTGTCGGGATAGATCACCAGCTTCTCGACCACGCCCGCCAGGCGGTGCAGAGCGAAGTCCAGCGTGATCGTGGTGTCCGGCCCGATCGCGCGCTCGACCGAGGAATGGCTGATGTCGCGCTCGTGCCACAGCGCCACGTTCTCCATCGCCGGGATGACCGACATGCGCACCAGGCGCGCAAGGCCCGTCAGGTTCTCGGTCAGGACCGGGTTGCGCTTGTGGGGCATGGCCGAGCTGCCCTTCTGGCCGGGGCTGAAGAACTCCTCGGCCTCCAGCACCTCGGTGCGCTGCATGTGGCGGATCTCGATGGCGATGTTTTCGATCGAGGAGGCGATCACGCCCAGCACGGCGAAGAACATCGCGTGGCGGTCGCGCGGGATGACCTGGGTGCTGATCGGCTCGGGGCGCAGGCCCAGCTTGGCGCAGACATGCTCCTCGACCGCCGGGTCGATATTGGCGAAGGTGCCGACCGCGCCGCTGATCGCGCCGGTCGCGACCTCCTCGCGCGCGCGCTCCAGCCGGTCGCGGCCGCGGGCCATCTCGGCATAGAAGCGGGCGAAGGTCAGGCCCATCGTGGTCGGCTCGGCGTGGATGCCGTGGCTGCGGCCGATGCGGACGGTGTCCTTGTGCTCATGCGCGCGGGCCTTCAGCGCGGCCAGGACCCGGTCCATCCCCGCCAGCAGCAGGTCGGAGGCGCGGACCAGCTGGATGTTCAGCGTGGTGTCCAGCACGTCGCTGCTGGTCATGCCCTGATGGACGAAGCGCGCGTCGTCCGCGCCCACATGCTCGGCCAGATGGGTCAGGAAGGCGATCACGTCATGTTTGGTGACGGCCTCGATCTCGTCGATGCGGGCCACGTCGAACTGGACATCCTTGGCGCGCCAGACGGCCTCGGCATTGGCGCGCGGGATCACGCCCAGATCGGCCTGCGCGTCGCAGGCATGGGCCTCGATCTCGTACCAGATCTTGAACTTGCTCTCGGGGGACCAGATGGCGACCATTTCGGGGCGGCTGTAACGCGGGATCATGGCGGGCTCCTTTCGCTGCGGGGGGCATAGCCGCGCGGGGGGGCGGGGGCAAGTTTTCATCACGGCCGCGTCAGGGGCGCGGGAACATTCCCCGCGCCCGGCGGGTTCGGTGGCAACAGTCCAGCCAACCGACCGGAGAGATCCATGCGCCGCCCCCATCACCCGAACCCGCCCCATTCCCCCCGGACCGAGGCCGAGCGCACCAGCCACACCCGCTTCGGCCCGCGTCCCGTGCCCACCGGCCAGCGCCCCGCCCATGCCGGCAGCCCGGCGGCGGAGGCCGGGACCACGGCCAAGGTGATCGTCTGGACCGGCGTCGCCTTGGGCGTGGCGGGCGTCACCGCCGCCGCCGCGATCCTGGGCCGCAAGCTGGCCGGGACCGACACCGACAGCGACCACCGCCCGCACGGCCCCGCCGTCGCGCCGCGCTTTGCCGCGCTGGACGAGGAGGAGCGCGAGGCGATGCGCCGACGCGTCCGCGCCCAAGACCGCGAGGACCGCGAGCGTGCCGCGCGTCTGCGGGCCGGGGCGTCGCGCGGGCGTCGCGGCAACATGGCTAAGGACCTGACCCGCACCGCGACCGAGCTTTCACGTGGCCTGACCGGAGTGGCCGAGTCGCTGACCGGGGCCTTCACTGCGTTTCGGGGCGTGTCGTCGCAGGCTACCTCGATCGTGAGCGATTTCGTGGCCGCCGCCGATCAGCTGCGCGCGATCCTGAACGGCGCGCCCGGACCGCAGCCCGTCCAGCCCCGCGACCGCGCCGCCCGGCCGCAGGATGATCTGCCGCATGTTTGAGGCTGACTGGGCGCGGCACGCATGACACGACCCATCGGCATCCGCGCGGCCCTGTTCGGGCCGCTTGATCCCGCGACACGCGCGCGCTTCGGACTGGACGAGGCGCGCGATGCGGCACCCGTGCCGGGCCTGCGCGACCTGCGTCGCGACGACTTGCTGACCGTCGCCAAGGCCACGATCCGGCAGATCGGGGAGGATCGCGTCACCTCGGTCGCGGGCGGGGTAACGTTCTTCGGGCTGCTGTCGCTGTTCCCGGCCATCACCGCCTTCGTGTCGCTCTATGGGCTTTGGGCCGATCCGCTGACCATCCAGACCCATCTGGCGCTGCTGGAGACGCTGCTGCCGGCCAGCGCGCTGGACATCATCCGCGCGCAGGTCGTGGCCATCGCCTCGGCCTCGACCGGGGCGCTGTCGCTGGCGGGCGTGGTCGCGCTGCTCTTGGCCTTCTGGTCCGCGAATGGCGGGATGAAGGCGCTGCTCTCGGCGCTGAACGTCGCCTTCTTCCAGCGCGAGACGCGCAGCTTCGTGCAGCTGAATGTGGCCGCGATGTGCTTCACGGTGGGCGGGCTGGCGATGATCGCGATGATGCTGGCGGTGATCGCCGTCGTCCCGATCGTGCTGCGCCTGCTGCCGATCGGATGGGGGGCCGAGACAGTGCTGGCCGTCATCCGCTGGCCGCTGATGCTGGGCCTGCTGATCCTGGGTCTGGCGGCGGTCTATCGCTGGGGACCGGCCGCGCCCAAGTCGCGCTGGCGCTGGATCTCTCCGGGCGCAGTCATCGCGGGGCTGGCGCTGGTGGTCACGTCAATGCTTTTCTCGTGGTACGCGGTGAATTTCGGCAACTACAACGAGACCTATGGTTCGCTGGGCGCGGTCGTGGCATTGATGACCTGGCTCTGGCTGAACGCGATGATCGTGCTGGTCGGGGCCGAGATCAATTCCGAACTGGAGCGGCATCTCAAGCACATGGCCGGTGTGCCCGACGACCGCCCCCTTAAGCCGGAGCGCGCCTGACCATGTCGCCCTATCTGCCCCTCGTCCTCGCCATCGTGCTGGAGGTCGTGGGGACCTCGCTGCTACAGCGGTCCGAACAGTTCTCGCGGCTGATGCCCACCATCGGCATGGCGCTGTGCTATCTGGCCAGCTTCTATCTGTTGTCGGTCAGCCTCAAGGCGCTGCCCCTGGGTGTGGCCTACGCCATCTGGAGCGCCTGCGGCGTGGCCCTGGTCGCAGTGATCGGGCTGGTGGTCTTCGGCCAGCGGCTGGATCTGCCCGCGGTCGTGGGGCTGGCGCTGATCGTGGCGGGCGTGGTCGTGATCAACGTCTTCTCCCGCACCGTCGGGCATTAACGCTCGGTCAGCTTCAGCTCGATCCGGCGGTTCAGGGCACGGCCTTCGGGCGTGTCCTCGGGCGCGATGGGGCGGGTGTCGGCAAAGCCCGTGGGCGCCAGCCGCGATGCTGGAAAGTTCAGCCCGTCCGACAGATAGCGCACGACCGCCAGGGCCCGTCCCTGGCTCAGCTCCCAGTTGTCGGCATAGCGACCGGTCCCCGACAGGGGCAAGCTGTCGGTATGGCCGTCCACGCGGATGATCCAGTCGATCTCGGGCGGGATCTCGTCGGCGATATCGGTCAGCAGGGCGGCCAGCCCCGCGATCTGTTGCTGTCCGGCCTCAGACAGGGTGGCCTCGCCCGGCGCGAACAGCACCTCGGACTGGAAGACGAAGCGGTCGCCAACCACGCGCACCCCTTCGCGGCCCTGCAGGATCTGCGACAGGCGGCCGAAGAATTCGGAGCGGTAGCGCGCCAGGTCCTGCGCCTCGGCCTCGGCACGACGGCGCGCCTCCTCCTCCAGGCCCAACCGGGCGCGGGTCTCCTCGGCGGCGCGCACCAGCGCGGCGTTCAGCTGCTGACCCAGGTCCGAGACGCGCAGCTCGGCCTCGGCCTGCTGGTCGCCCGCCGTGTCCAGAAGCGCCTGCAGCGAGCCAAGCTGCGCACGCAACTGCGCCACCTGCTCGTTCAGGACCGCGACGCGGCGCTGGCCGTCCTGGGCCAACTCCTCCTGCTGGCTCAGCGCGCCCTGCGCCGTGGCCAGAAGCGCCGCCCGCCGCTCGGCCTCGGACAGCGCGCCATCGGCGCGGGCCACGGCCTCGTCGCGCGCAGCATTGGCGGCGGCCAGCAGGGTCAGCGTCTCCTCCGCCGCGCGCCGCTGCTCCTCCAGCGCCAGCGTCATCGCGGTCAGTTCGGCATCCGCGCCCTCCAGCCGCTCGCGCAGCAGGCGGGCGGCCTCGGCCTCGGCCAGACGCGCCGCCTCGGCCTCGCTCAGCAGGGTCTGCTGCTCGGTGCCCTTGGCGCGCAGGTCGTCGGCCAGCGCCTGCAGCGCATCGGCGCGGGCGGCGGCCAGACGCGCGGCCTCGGCCTGGGCGTCGGTCTCTCTGCGGTCTTGGGCCAGCGCCAGTTCGGCGGCCGTGGCCTGCCGCCCGGTCTCCTCCAGGCGGCCCTCCAGCGTGGCGACCTGCTGCCGGTCCGTCGCGCGTTCGGCCAGAAGCGCCGCGACCTCGGCCTCGAAATCGGTCAGCCGGCTGCGGGCCTGGGTCAGCTCGGCCTCGCCCGTGGCCAGCTGGCTGGTCAGGCGCGCGATGCGGGCGGCGCGGTCGCGCGCCTCGGCCTCGGCGCGGGCGGCGCGCTCGGCCTCGGTCTCCAGCGCGCGGTTCAGCTGGGCCTCGCTGTCGCGGGACTGGCCCAGGGCCTGACCCAGGGCCGCGACCTGCGCGCCCAGCTCGTTCAGCTGCCGGTCCTGGCGCGAGATCACCTCGCCCTGATCGGTGATGGTGCTGCCCTGGCTGGTGATCTCCTCGCGCAGCACGCCCTGCACCACGGTGAAGATGGTCAGCACGAACATCAGCACCAGAAGCAGCGCCGTCATCGCGTCCACGAAGCCCGGCCAGATCGAGGCCGAGAAGCGCTGCGCCGACGATCCGCGCGACAGCCGCATGGTCAGACCCCGGATCGGTTGAGGATCGGGTCCGCGGCCAGGCGCGCATCCGAGAAGGGATCACCGAAGCGCGCCGCGCGGACCGCCCGCGTCAGGACCAGGATGTCCGACCGCAGCTCGGCCAGCATCTCGTCGCGGCCCTCGGCCATGTCGCGGGTCATCCGCTCCAGCGCCGCCTCCAGCCGCGACAGGTCCGGCGTGGCGGGGCGATGCTCGGCCAGCCGCGACAGCGCCTGCGCCAGCCGGTCCTGCTGCGCGGCGGCTGCGGCACGGTCGGCCTGCACCTGATCGACCAGCGCCTCCACCGCCTGGGCCATGACCACGACACGCTCATCGGCCATCAGCGCGGTCTCCTCGCGCAGGCCCTCGCGTTCGCCGTGATAGCGCTGCATGCGGTCCATCTGCGCAGCCATCTGCGTCAGGAACCCGGCCAGGGCGGCCTGATCGACCGCCTCCCCGTCGCCCAACTCGACGCCGAGGCGGGTGAAGCCCGACAGCCACTCCTCCAGCTCACGATAGAAGCGGTTCTGCCCATGGGTCACGAACAGCTCCAGAAGGCCCACGACCAGCGATCCCGCCAGACCCAGAAGCGAGGAGGAGAAGGCCGTGGCCATGCCGCCCAGCTGCGATTCCAGCCCGCTCATCAGGTTCTCGAACAGGTCCAGCCCGCTTTGCCCGTCCTGCGGCGACAGGGCGCGGATTGTGTCGACGACGGCGGGGATCGTGGTCGCCAGACCGTAGAACGTGCCCAGAAGACCCAGGAAGATCAGCAAGTTGGCCAGATAGCGGGTGATGTCGCGCGCCTCGTCGATGCGCGTCGCGACGGAATCCAGGATCGAGCGCGCGGAGCTGGCCCCGATCGCCCCGCCCACCGGGCCGCGCGAGCCCAGCAGCGCCGCCAGCGGTGCCAGAAGGCGGGGGGCGGCGTCGTGACCCTCCGGTCCGTCGGTCCCGCGGCGGCGTGCGGCAAAGCGTTCGATCCAGCTGACCGAGCCGACCAGCTGCGCGACCTGCCAGAAGCAGCCCAGAACGCCCAGGGCAAAGACCGCCAGGATCAGCCCGTTCAGCCAGCGGTTCGCGTCGAAGATGGACAGGATGCGTCCATAGGCGAACCAGCCGCCGGCCAGCACCAGCCCCATCACGGTCAGCATCATCAGGATCTGGCGGACGGGCTGCGAGAAACGGGGCGACCCGGTCTCGGCCATCAGCGCCTTGTCGCGCGTGGCCGCGAGGCGCCGGTTCGTCAAGGTCAGCCGCGAGGGCGGCTGCCTGTCGCCATTGGTCGGATCGCTCACCGGTAAATCCCCGCCCCGTCGCTGCTTTTGGCCGACTGTAGGATGGGGCGGGTCACTTGCCAAGCGTTCCGGCGAACGCGCTTAACCGGCGGGGGGCAGAAGGGCGCGCACGGCGCGGGCCAGATCGTCCAGGTGATCGTCCGGCATGCCGATCCGGCTGAGATGGATGGCGGTGTTGAACAGGTAATCGGCATTCGGGCCGCGCCCGCCCTGCGCCGCGGCGATGATGCGGGCCTGCTCCTCCAGGGGCAGGCCGCCCGCATATTGCCAATGGTCGCGCCGCATCACATAGGCCAGCGCGCGAACCTCGCGCCCGTCTTCCAGCGCGACGGGCAGCACCGCCTCGCGATAGGCGTCGGTGACCAGCTCGCGCGCGCGCAGATCGGCCAGGACGCGATCATGGTCACGCGGCTTGATGCGCAGGGCCAGGCCCTGGCACAGCGCGCCCTCCTGCGGATCGAGGCCCAGCACCAGCCCCGGCAGGTCCTCGGTGCCGCGATGCTGGATGGAGCGCAGGCAGAAGCTGCGCGCAAAGCCCGCAAGCGTCGCCTTGACGCTCTCCGCCGGGGCGAAGCCCGGGTTCCAGATCAGCGACCCGTAACCGAAGATCCAATCTATCCGTTCCATTCGCGCCCCTTTCGGCCCACAACTTAGGGCAGCATTATCACGGACGGAAGGGCAGGGCGGACATGCGCGGAGCGATCATCGGGGCGGTTCTGGCAGCGGCGGTGGGTGTGGGCGGCTGGCTGGGCGCCGAGAGCCTGGCCAGCCGGCAGCTGGCGGCGGCGATCGCCGCCGATCCGGCGCTGGACGCGGCCGAGATCCGCCCCCTGCGCGATCCGGCCCGCCTGGGCGTGGCGATGCGCGATCTGCGGCTGGAGGACCCGGCGCTGGGTCTGCGCCTGCCCCGGGCGGCGCTGTCGCTGCGACCGCTGTCGCCCCTGACGGCACGGCTGGACCTGCCCGAGGCCCTGACGCTGGTCCGGGAGGGGCAGGAGCGGCAGCTGGGCCTGTCCGACCCGGTCGCATGGGTCGAACTCGCGCCGCTGAACGGGTTCTCGCCGCGCGCGATGCAGGTCTCGGCGCGCGATCTGACCCTGGACGGGCAGCCGCTGGCAGGTGGGCTCAGCCTGGACGCCGATCTGGTGCCGCTCGGCGCGCAGGCGCCTCGCGCCGCGCGGGCGGCCTATGACGTGACGCTGGAGCTGGAGGAGGGGCAGACCGCCGCGCTGGAGAGCCTGGGCCTCGGGGCAGGGCTGCTGCCGGGGCCGGTCGCGGGATCGGGGACGGTGCGGCTGTGGCTGGACGGCACGCCCGTGCCGAACGCACCCGCCCCGCAGGTCGTCGGCTGGCAGACGCCGGGCCTGGAGATCGCCGCGGGCGGGATCGCGCTGCGCCTGGTGGGGCGGCTGGCGCGCGACGCGCAGGGCCGCGCCGAAGGGCAGGTCGCGCTCTATTCGGCCGATTCGCAGGCGATGATCGACATGGCGGGGGCCTTGGGGCTGATCCCCGATGGTGCGCGCCTGCTGATCCGCGCCGGTCTGTCGAGGCTCTCCGAGGCACCCATCGACACCGCGCTGCCCGGCCCGGCCTTTCCGGACCCGGCAGAGGGAGAGCTGCGCCTGCCCGTCATCTTCCGCGACGGGCAGGTCGTGCTGGGCGGCCTGCCGATCGGCCCGGCGCCGGCCTTCTAGGCGGCGCCGTCCGGCACGGGCGCGCGGGCGCCGGGGGTGCGGCCGAAATCGGGCGCCTCGGTGTCCTGCCCGGCCTCGATGATGCCGCGGCGGATCGCCCGGGTGCGGGTGAAGTAGTCGTGCAGCTGCTGGCCGTCGCCCATCCGGATGGCGCGCTGCAGCACGAACAGCTCCTCGGTGAAGCGGCCCAGGATGTCCAGCGTTGCCTCGCGGTTGTGCAGGAACACGTCGCGCCACATGGTCGGGTCGCTGGCCGCGATCCGGGTGAAGTCGCGGAAACCGGCGGCGGAATACTGGATCACCTCCTCGCCGGATACCCGGCGCAGGTGGTCGGCCACCCCCACCATGGTATAGGCGATCAGGTGCGGCGCATGGCTGGTCACGGCCAGGACCAGGTCGTGATGGGGGGCGTCCATCCGGTCGGTCTTGGCCCCCATCGCGGTGATCAGCCGGTCCAGCCGCGCCAAGGCGTCGGGATCGGTGTCGGGCAAGGGCGTCAGCAGCCACCAGCGGTTGCGGAACAGGCTGGCAAAGCCCGCGCGCGGGCCGGAATGTTCGGTCCCGGCCAGGGGGTGGCCGGGGATGAAATGCACGCCCTGGGGCAGGTGCGGGGTCACGGCATCGATGACGGACTGCTTGACCGAGCCCACATCGGTGACGGTCGCGCCGGGCGCCAGATGGGGCGCGATCTCGGCCATGACCTCGGCCATGGCGCCGACGGGCACGGCCAGCACGACCAGATCCGCCCCCGCCACCGCCTCGGCCGCGCTGTCGCAGACCTCGCAGAGGGCGATCTCGCGTGCCGTGTCGCGGGTCCGGGCGCTGCGGGCAAAGCCGGTGATGCGGCCCGCAAGCCCCCCCTCGCGCATGGCATGGGCCATGGACCCGGCGATCAGGCCCAGCCCGATCAGGGCGACCTTGTCATAGACCTGCGTCATTGCCCGCGCCCCTGCATGAACCGGCCCAGGCAGTCCAGGACGCGGGTCACGGCCTCCTCGTCGCCCACGGTGATGCGCAGGGCGTCGGGCAGGCCGTATCCGCCCACGCGCCGCACCAGGATGCCCTCGGCCCGCAGCGCCGCATCGGCGGCGGCGGCCGTGTCGGGGCCGTCGAACCGCGCCAGCACGAAATTGGCGAAGCTCTCGTCGCAGCCGATGCCCATCTGGATCACCGACTGCCGCATCCGCTCGCGCATCCGCGCGTTCAGCGCGATGCAGCGGTCGGTGAAGTCGCGGTCCAGCACGGCGGCGCGGGCGGCCTCCATCTGGGCATTGGAGAGGTTGAAGGGCTGGCGGATGCGGTTCAGCACGTCGATGACCTCGCGCGCGGCATAGCCCCACCCGATGCGCAGCCCGCCCAGGCCATAGGCCTTGGAGAAGGTCCGCGTCATGATCACGTTCGGATGCCGGTCGACCAGCGATGCGCCCCCGTCGAAGCCGTCGGCGAATTCGGTATAGGCCCCGTCATGCACGAACAGCACCTGCGGCGGCAGGCCGTCCACCAGGCGCTGCAGCTCGTCCGCGCCCAGCATGGTGCCGGTGGGATTGGCCGGGTTCGCGATGAAGACGACGCGCGTGCGTTCCGTCACGGCGGCCAGGATCGCGTCCACATCGACGCGGCGCGTGTCCTCCGGCACCGTCACCGGGGTCGCGCCGACCATGCGCGCCAGGATAGGATACATGGAGAAGCCGTGTTCGGTGGTGATGACCTCGTCGCCCGGACCGGCAAAGGCCTGGACCACGAACTGCAGCACCTCGTCCGAGCCCACGCCGCAGATGATGCGGTCGGGGTCCAGCCCGTGAACCTGCCCGATGGCCGCGCGCAGGCCCGCGTGATCGGTCGCCGGATAGCGGTGCAGATCGCCCGCCGCGCGGCGGAAGGCCTCCTGCGCCGCGGGGCTGGGGCCAAGCGGGTTCTCGTTCGACGACAGCTTCAGCACGTCGTCGCGCCCGGCCAGCGTGCTTTCGCCGCTGACATAGAGCGCGATATCCATGATGCCGGGCTGCACGGGGGTCTGGGTCATGGGGTCCATCCTTTGTCCGCGCCCGGTTTAGTGCCCGGTCACCGACAAGGAAAGCCCCCAAACCGCCGCGGATGCCCGGTCAGAAGAAGACGAAATCACCCTCGTCCAGGCGCAGGTGATCGACCCCGGTCAGCACGATGCTGTCCGCGCCGAAGCGGATCACCGTATCCGCGCCCCGGTCGATGATGCGCAGGTCCGCCATGCCCTCCGCGCCCCCTTCAAAGACGATGCTGTCGGTCCCGGTCCGGAAGTCGACGATCCGGTCCGCGCCGGAACCCGCGCGGAACACGAAGGCGTCCGAACCCGCGCCGCCGCGCAGCACATCCGCACCGGTGCCGCCGTCCAGCGTGTCGTTGCCCAGCCCGCCGTCCAGCCGGTCGCGGCCCGCCCGCCCGGCCAGGATGTCGTCGCCCGCGCCCCCTTCCAGCAGGTTGGCACCGGCGGTGCCCGACAGGCGGTCGTCGCCGCCACCGCCGCGCAGGTTCTCGACCCCGGTCACGGCGACGGACCCGCCGGCAAAGCGCTGGACCGATGTCAGGGCCAGGTCCACGGTCACGTCCGCCGTGGTGGCCAGGCGCAGCGTGTCGATGCCCGCGCCGCCGATCACGACATCCGCACCGCGCCCCGCGATCAGCAGGTCGCTGCCCGCCCCGCCGTTCAGCGTGTCGTTGCCCAGGCCCCCGTCCAGGACGTCGTTGCCCGCATCGCCCTGCAGCCGGCCGTTGCCCAACCCACCCTCCAGCCGGTCCGCGCCCGCGCCACCGGACAGCCGGTCGTCGCCGCCGAGGCCGCGGATCAGGTCGTTCCCCGCCAGCCCCGAGACCACGTCGCGCCCCGAGGAGCCGGTGATCTGGTCGTCCCCGGCCATGATCGTGCGCCAGACCGACAGATAGTCGCCGCGTTCGAACAGGGCGGCAATGTCGATGACACCGGGCGCGGTCGAGATCAGGAAGTCGGACATGGTCACCACGGCGCGACCGTCCTGCGTCAGGCGAAGGGCGTCGGCACGGTCGAACCCGGCCCCGTCGATGGCGACGCGATAGCCGTCGGCATAGTCGATCCACTCCTCGTCGCCGCCGAAGCGGCCTTCGCCGAAGCGGGTGGGAATGGTCAGGTCAAAGGATCGGTGCAGACGAATGCGGGCCATGATGGCGCTCCGGTTGGATGCAATGCCGCGACGCTAGCGGGTCGCGGCCGCAAGGCCAGAATCGAATGCATCGAATGCAATGAAAAAGGGCCGCATCCCAAGATGCGGCCCCGAGGAATGCGGTGCGGCGAAGATCAGTTCTTCGCGTAGAATTCGACGACCAGGTTCGGTTCCATCTGCACGGCATAGGGGATGTCGCCCAGGGCCGGGGTGCGCACGAAGGTCGCGGTCATCTTGTTGTGGTCGACTTCCAGGTAGTCCGGAACGTCACGCTCGGTCAGGGCGACGGCTTCCAGCACGATGGCCAGCTGGCGCGAACGCTCGCGGATCGAGATGACGTCGCCTTCCTTGACGCGGTAGGAGGCGATGTTCACGCGCTGACCGTTGACCTGGATGTGGCCGTGGTTCACGAACTGGCGGGCGGCCCAGATGGTCGCCACGAACTTGGCGCGATAGACGACGGCGTCCAGGCGGCGCTCCAGCAGGCCGACCAGGTTCTCGCCGGTGTCGCCGCGGATCCGCTCGGCTTCGGCATAGATGCGGCGGAACTGCTTCTCGGTCAGGTCGCCGTAGTAGCCCTTCAGCTTCTGCTTGGCGCGCAGCTGGGTGCCGAAGTCCGACAGCTTGTTCTTGCGGCGCTGGCCGTGCTGGCCGGGGCCGTATTCGCGGCGGTTGACGGGCGACTTGGCGCGGCCCCAGATGTTCTCGCCCATGCGGCGGTCGAGCTTGTACTTGGCAGACGTGCGTTTGGTCACGGCTGATCTCCTTCATGCAGTTGCGAAGGGCGTTGTCCTTTGACCAGGGGCCTTGCGATCCAGGGTCCGACAGGGTTCCCCTTGCGGGGTCCACCAACACCAACGAAGCGTGCCGTATAGACGCGCGGGCGCCCGTGTCAACCGCAATCGGCCTAATCCAGCGCGCCGTCGGGCTGGAAGAAATGCGACAGGGGCAGGCCGGCGGCGCCCAGGATGCGCGCGCTGCGCCCCAGGCTGCCCTCCAGCACGGTCGGGCGGTCGATGCCGGCGGCGGGCATGGCCTCCAGCGCCCGGCGCGTGGCTTGGGCCAGGCGCGCGCGGGTGGCGGGGGGGACCGCGCCGTCGATCACGACCAGCGGCAGATCGACCAGCGCCACCGCCGACATGGCCGCGAAGGCCAGCGCCCGGCCCGCCTCCTCGGCCCAGTCCGCCTCGATGTCGGGGGGCACGTCCCAGCCCGAATCGTCGGGCGGCAGCGAGCGTCCGATCCGCGCCTCCAGCGCCGAAACCGAGGCGCGGTCCAGCAGCTGCCCGCCCCGCGCCCCCGGCACGGGCACCGGCATGGAGCCGAGCGCGCCCGCATTGCGGGTCGGCCCGTGGCGCAGGACCCCGTCCAGTACGATGCCGCCGCCGGCGAAATGCGCGATGTAGATGTGGATGAAGTCGCGGGGCAGGGCGGTCGTGCCGAAGACCAGTTCGGCCCCGCAGGCGGTGGTCGCGTCATTGTCCAGAAAGACCGGATAGGGCAGGCCCGCGGCCAGGTCGGCCCGCAGGTCCTGCCCGCTCCAGTCGGCCATCTCCTGTCCCCAGTCCCACAGCCGATAGGGGGTGGCGATGCCCAGGCCCATCAGCCGCGCCCGCTGCGCGGGGCTGAGCGAGGCGGTCAGCGTCTCCAGCCCCTGGCGCGCGAAGGCCAGGATGCGGTCGGGGCGGGGATGGGCGTGGACCTCCTGGCGGTGCATGCGCACCCGGCCCGCGAAATCGACCAAGGCCAGCTCCGCCAGCCTGCGGCCGATCTTGAGGCCCAGGAACCATGCCCCGTCCGCGGCCAGGGCCAGCGGCACCGAGGGCTGGCCCACCTTGCCGCGCACGACCTCCTCGGCCTCGAGGAAGCCTGCCGCCATCAGCTTGCGCGTGAGGTTGGTGATCGACTGCGCGGACAGCCCGGTCAGCTGCGCCAGGGCCGCGCGCGGCATCGGCCCGCGACGCCGGATCAGCGACAGGATCACGCGCTCGTTCCGGCTGAGCCAGCCGGGGGCGTCACGGTCTAGGGGCATGAATTCCGTCCTCCTGAAATGCATTAATCAACATGATTGATTTATTGACAAGTCGATTCTTCTGGTGCTTTCTAAGCGCAAGACGGCCGAGGAACCGTCGTGCTGGAGGAGTTAGTCAAGTGACCATCAAGACCGTTTTCCGCGCATCCGTCGCGGTGTCCGCGCTTGCCCTGTCGGCAGGCTTCGCCCAAGCCCAGGAGCCGACCAAGGCCTGCCTGATCACCAAGACCGACATCAACCCCTTCTTCGTGAAGATGAAGGAGGGCGCCACCGCCAAGGCCGAGGAACTGGGCGTGGAGCTGATGACCTTCGCCGGCAAGGTGGACGGCGACCACGAGACCCAGCAGCAGGCCGTGGAGAGCTGCATCGCGGCGGGCGTCAAGGGCATCCTGATCGCGGCCTCGGACACCAAGGCCATCACCGATTCGCTGGGCCAGGCGCGCGAGGCGGGCATCCTGGTCATCGCGCTGGACACGCCGCTGGACCCGATCGACGCGGCCGACGCGACCTTCGCCACCGACAACCGCGAGGCGGGCCGCCTGATCGGCGCCTGGGCCGCGGGCACGATGGGCGAGGCCGCGGCCGATGCCAAGATCGCGATGCTGGACCTGTCGGCCAGCGCGCCGTCGGTCGACGTGCTGCGCGACCAGGGCTTCCTGGAGGGCTTCGGCGTGGACGTGAAGGACGAGAACGTCATCGGCGACGAGGATGACGCCCGCATCGTCGGCCACGAGGTCACCTCGGGTAACGAGGAGGGCGGCCGCCAAGCCATGGAGGCCCTGCTGCAGAAGGACCCGGGCATCAACGTCGTCTATACGATCAACGAACCCGCCGCGGCCGGTGCCTATGAGGCGCTGAAATCCTTCGGCTTGGAGGAGAACGTGCTGATCGTGTCCGTGGACGGCGGCTGCCCCGGCGTGCAGAACGTCCAGGAGGGCGTGATCGGCGCGACCTCGCAGCAATATCCGCTGCTTATGGCGTCGATGGGCGTCGAGGCGATCGCTGCCTTCGCCGCCGACGGAACCAAGCCCGCGACCAGCGAGGGGCTGGATTTCACCAATACCGGCGTGAACCTGGTGACCGGCGCCCCGGTGGACGGCGTGGCCTCGATCAGCGTCGAGGACGGCCTCGCGCAGTGCTGGGGCTGAGGCCCTCCGTCATTCCGACATGATCCGGCCGATGGCGGACCCTCCGCCATCGCCCCTTCGCCACAGCCACGGAGCCGTCGATGTCCGACACCCCCGATCCCGTGGTCCCGCGCAACGCGAATGAAACGGTCGCCCGCTTCGACCATCGCGACCGCAGCGCGCTGGACCGGGTGCAGCATTTCCTGCACCAGTATCCCACCATGGTTCCGGTCATCGTGCTGGTGCTGTCCCTGCTCGCTTTCGGGCTGATTTCCCCCAATTTCTTCTCCGCCTTCAACCTGTCGCTGATCCTGCAGCAGGTCGCGGTGGTGGGCACGCTGGCGGCGGCGCAGTCGCTGGTCATCCTGACCGCCGGGATCGACCTGTCGGTCGGCGCGGTGATGGTGCTGATCTCAGTCGTGATGGGAAACCTTGCCGTGAACTCCGGCATCCCGGTGCCCATCGCCATCGTGATGGGCCTGGCCTGCGGCGCGGCGACCGGGGCGCTGAACGGGCTTCTGGTGACGCGGCTGAAGCTGCCGCCCTTCATCACCACCCTGGGCACCTGGAACGTGTTCCTGGCGCTGAACTACTACTATTCGGGCCGCGAGACGATCCGCAGCCAGACGCTGGACACCGAGGCGCCGCTGCTGAAGTTCTTCGGCGAGCGCTTCAACCTGGGCGGTGCGGTGCTGACCTACGGGGTCGTGCTGATGCTGATCGTCTTCGCGGTGCTGTATTACGCGCTCTACTACACGGCCTGGGGACGGCGGGTCTATGCGGTGGGCGACGATCCGGAATCGGCCGCGCTGGCCGGCATCCAGACCAAGCGCGTGCTGCTGTCGGTCTATGTCGTGGCGGGCGTCATCTGCGCGCTGGCGGCCTGGTCGTCCATCGGGCGCGTCGGGTCGATCAGCCCGACCTCCTTCTTCGAGGCGAACCTGGAATCGATCACGGCCGTGGTCATCGGGGGGATCTCGCTCTTCGGCGGACGCGGGTCCATCGTGGGGCCGCTGATCGGGGCGCTGATCGTGGGCGTCTTCAACTCCGGCCTGCGGCTGGCGGGTGTGGACGTGCTGTGGCAGCTGTTCGCGACCGGCTGGCTGATCATCTTCGCCGTCGCCGTCGACCAATGGATCAGAAAGGTGTCGTCATGACCCAGCCTTTGCTTTCCGCCCGCAACCTGGTCAAGCGCTATGGCCGGGTGACCGCGATGGACCATGCCGATTTCGACCTGTATCCCGGCGAGATCCTGGCGGTGATCGGCGACAACGGCGCGGGCAAGTCCAGCCTCATCAAGGCCATCTCGGGCGCGGTGCGCCCGGATGAGGGCGAGATCCTGCTGGAGGGTAAGCCCGTCAGCTTCGACAGCCCGCTGGATGCGCGCAAGATGGGGATCGAGACCGTCTATCAGACGCTGGCCCTGTCGCCCGCCCTGTCGATCTCGGACAACATGTTCATGGGGCGCGAGATCCGCAAGAAGGGCATCATGGGCCAGTGGTTCGGGATGCTGGACAAGCAGGCGATGGACGAGTTCGCCCGCAAGAAGCTGACCGAGCTGGGCCTGATGACCATCCAGAACATCGCCCAGCCCGTCGAGACCCTGTCGGGCGGCCAGCGCCAGGGCGTGGCGGTCGCGCGGGCCGCGGCCTTCGGCAGCCGGGTGATCATCCTGGACGAGCCGACCGCGGCCCTGGGCGTCAAGGAGAGCCGGCGCGTGCTGGACCTGATCCTGGACGTGCGCTCGCGCGGCATCCCGATCGTGCTGATCAGCCACAACATGCCGCATGTGTTCGAGGTGGCCGACCGCATCCACATCCACCGCCTTGGCAAGCGCCTCTGCGTCATCAACCCCAAGGAGCATTCCATGTCGGATGCAGTGGCCTACATGACCGGGGCCAAGGTTCCCGATCGCATCGCGGCCTGAGCCTTGCGTCCCGCGACGGGCCGGGGGGCCAGCCCCCCGGACCCCCCGGCGTCGCGCAGAGCCGCTCGCCGCCCTCAGTCCCGCAGGCCGCGCATCAGCGCCCAGGCCAGTGCCGAGCAGACCAGCGTCGCCACCACCGCCGGAACGGCAGTGCCGTCGTAGAGCAGCCCCACGGGCGCCGCAATCAGCACCGCGGCCAGTGTGGACAGCGCCGCGACGATGGAGGCCGCCATCCCCGCGATATGGCCCATCCGCTGCAACGCCAGCGCGTTCAGGTTGCCGAAGGTCACCCCGGCCATGAAGAACACGCTGACCGCCCAGAAGAAGAACAGCGCGAATTCCGCCGTGGGCGGCAGGACCCCGGAGAGGATCAGCGCCAGCGTCACGGCTGACACGACCGTCTGCATCACATAGGCCCATTTCGCGATCCGCCGCATGCCGAAGCGCATGACGAAAGTCGCGTTCAGCACCGTGCCCGACCCCGACAGCAGCGCCATGGCCGCGAACCACAGGTGGAAGTTCTCGCCCCGGCCGTAGGTCTCTCCGAAGAGCTGCTGCGCGGAGGAGAGGAGGCCGAACATCTGCCCGAAGCCCAGGGTCAGGACCAGGGTCGCCAGCATCACCTGGCGGTCCGACAGGACCTCGCGCGCGGCGGCGGCCAGGGTGGTCAGGCGCAGGGGGCGGCGGGCGGCGGGGGGCAGCGTCTCGGCCTGGCGGAGGTTCAGCCACAGCGCGCCGACCAACGCGAAGGCGATGAACGCCAGGAACACCCCGTGCCAGTCCGAGATCGCGATGATCCCCGCGCCGAGCGTCGGGGCCACGGCGGGGATCATGATGAAGATCATCAGCACGAAGCTGCTGATGCGGGCCATCTCGCGGCCCTCGTAGAGGTCTCGGACCAGCGCCAGCCCGACGATGCGGGGACCCGCGGCGCCCAGGCCCTGCACGAAGCGCGCGACCAGCAGGAACTCCAGCGACTGCGCATAGATCGCGGCGATGGTGGCGGCGATGTAGATCGCGAAGCCCGCGGTGATCGTGCGCTTGCGGCCGAAGGCGTCCGACAGCGGGCCGGCGAACAGCGTGCCCAGACCCATGCCCGCGACGAAGGTCGTCAGGATCAGCTGGGCGCGGTTGACGTTGTCGGGGGTCAGGTCGGCGGCGATGTCCGGCAGCGCCGGCAGCATCGCGTCGATCGAGAAGGCGATGGTGGCAAAGAGGAAGGCCAGCATCGCGATGAATTCGGGCAGGGGCAGGCGGCGATGGGCCGCGAGCCCCGGAAGGGTGGCATCGGTCATGGGGGTCACCAGTTGGGTTCGACCCCGCTGATAGCGCAACCTTGCAGAGTCTGCAAGTTATCCGTCGCGCGTGCCCATCAGATCGTCGATCACCTGCTGCCACAGCGCGGCGGGCTGGGCGCCGCTGACCGCGTGTGTGTCGGCCACGATGAAGGTCGGCACGGCCGATATGCCGCGCTGACGCGCATGGGCCTCGCGCCGGGCGACCTCGTCGCGGTCCGCGTCGGAGGCCAGCAAGCGGGCGGTGACGGTGCCGTCCATGCCCGCGGCGACGGCGATGTCGGTCAGCACGGCGGGGTCGCCGATGTCGCGGCCCTCCAGCCAGTGGGCGCGCAGCAGGCCCTCCATCACGCGGTTCTGCGCATCCTCAAGCCCGGCCCAGTGCATCAGCCGATGGGCGTCCGTCGTGTCGGGCTCGCGCGGCGAGGGGTTCAGCGCCAGCCCCAGCTGGGCGGCGCGTTCGGCCAGCGCGCGCCCGGCGGCCTCGGCCTGATCGCCCAGCTTGGCGCGCAGATAGGCGACGCGGTCCATGCCCTCGCGCGGCATGGTCGGGTTCAGGCGGAACGGATGCCAGGTGATCGCGAAGGGATGGTCGGGGCGGCTGTCCAGCGCGCGGTCCAGTTCGGTCTTGCCGATCAGGCACCACGGGCAGACCGGGTCGGCAAAGATGTCCAGGCGGGTCATGGTCGCCTCCCTTGGGCGCGCGATGCGCCGGGTCTTTGGAATGGAAAAAACGGCCCGCGCGAACGGGCCGTCCGGATCGCGCGCGAGGGCGGGATCAGAGCAGTTTGAGGTCGCTGGCCGAGGCGCGGCCGTCACGGCCCGACTGAAGCTCGAACGCGATCTTCTGGTTGTCCTGCAGGCCGGTCAGGCCGGCGCGTTCCACGGCCGAGATGTGCACGAACACGTCCTTGCCGCCGTCGTCCGGCGCGATGAAGCCAAAGCCCTTGGTTGCGTTGAACCACTTAACCGTTCCGGTCGCCATAACCGTATTCTCCTTCAAGTCATCCCGACGCAGGATTGCGCCAGGCCGTGCAGCCCGCTTTCGGTCTTCCGGCTGCCCAAGAGGGAGGCGGTAGAAAGTCTTCGCTCACGCGAGTGAGAGGATGCCCGAATCGCCGCAAAAGGCAAGAGTCAAACGCGGCTCCCGTCGTGCCGCGTTTGACGCAGGCGGCGATCAGCGCAGGTCCGGCGGCGTGGCCTCGGCCGCCAGGTCGGTCACGACCTGGTCCAGGGGCAGGGTGCGGCTGCCCTGGGCGTCCAGGCGGCGCAGCGAGACGGTGCGCTCCTCGACCTCCTTCATGCCGATGGCCAGGATCGCCGGGACGCGGCCGACGGAATGTTCGCGGACCTTGTAGTTGATCTTCTCGTTGCGGATGTCGGCCTCGGCGCGGATGCCCTGCGCACGCAGCGCCGCCACGACCTCATGCACATAGCCGTCCGCATCCGACACGATGGAGGCGACCACCACCTGGCGCGGCGCCAGCCAGAAGGGCAGCTTGCCCGCGCTGTTCTCGATCAGGATGCCGATGAAGCGCTCGAAGCTGCCCAGAACGGCGCGGTGCAGCATGACGGGGCGGTGCTTGTGGCCGTCCGCGCCCACATATTCCGCATCCAGCCGCTCGGGCAGGTTGGGGTCCACCTGAAGCGTGCCGCATTGCCAGTCGCGCCCGATCGCGTCGGTCAGCACGAATTCCAGCTTGGGGCCATAGAACGCCCCCTCGCCGGGAAAGATCGTGTAATCGTGGCCCGCGGCCTTGCAGGCATTGCCGAGGGCGGCCTCGGCGCGGTCCCAGCTCTCCTCCGATCCGATGCGCTTCTCGGGGCGGGTGGACAGCTTGATGCGCCAGCCCTCGAAGCCCAGATCGGCATAGATGCCCGCCAGGAAGTCGATGAACTTCTTGGTCTCGGCCTCGATCTGGTCCTCGGTGCAGAAGATGTGGGCATCATCCTGGGTGAAGCCGCGCACCCGCATGATGCCATGCAGCGCGCCCGAGGGCTCATAGCGGTTGCAGGAGCCGAACTCGGCCATGCGCAGCGGCAGGTCGCGATAGGATTTCAGGCCGTGGTTGAAGATCTGCACGTGGCAGGGGCAGTTCATCGGCTTGAGCGCGTTGATGGTCTTGGTCTTGGCATGTTCCTCATCGACCTCGACGATGAACATGTTTTCCTGATAGTTCTCCCAGTGCCCTGATTCCTCCCACAATTTGCGGCTGACGACCTGGGGCGTGTTGACCTCGACATAGCCGTCGGCGCGCTGCTTGCGGCGCATGTAGTCCTGCAGCGTGGTGTAGATGTTCCAGCCGTTCGGGTGCCAGAAGATCTGGCCCGGGGCCTCCTCCTGCATGTGGAACAGGTCCATCTCGCGGCCCAGCTTGCGGTGGTCGCGCTTGGCGGCCTCCTCCAGCATGGTCATGTGCGCCTTCAGCTCATCGCGCGACCGGAAGGCCACGCCGTAGATGCGCTGCAGCATGGGCCGCGTCGCGTCGCCCAGCCAATAGGCGCCCGCGATATGGGTCAGCTTGAAGGCGTCGGCGGGCAGCTGGCCGGTCGATTGCAGATGCGGGCCGCGGCACAGGTCCTGCCAGTCGCCGTGCCAGTACATGCGCAGATCCTCGCCCTCGGGGATGCGGGCGATCAGCTCGAGCTTGAAGGGCTCACCCGCCGCCTCGTAATGGGCCACGGCGCGGGCGCGGTCCCAGACCTCGGTGCGGACGGGCTCTCGGGCGTTGATGATCTCCTTCATCTTGGCCTCGATGGCGCCCAGATCCTCGGGCGTGAAGGGCTCCGCCCGGTCGAAGTCGTAGAACCAGCCATGGTCGCGGACCGGGCCGATGGTGACCTTGACGTCCGGCCAGATCGCCTGCACCGCGCGGGCCATGACATGCGCGAAATCGTGGCGGATCAGCTCCAGCGCCTGCGCCTCGTCCTTCATCGTGTGGATGGCGATGGTGCCGCTGGCGGTGATGGGCCAGGCCAGGTCGATATGGCGACCGTCCAGGCTGGCCGAGATGGCGCGCTTGGCCAGGCTGGGCGCGATGCTCTCGGCGACCTCGGCGGCGGTCACGCCGGCGGCATAGTCGCGCGCATTGCCATCGGGAAAGGTGAGGGTGATCTGGGACATCTTGTCCTCCTCGTCGGTTTGGCGCCCACGGAACGCCCGGTTGCGGGTTATGGTCGGGCAGGCATGGACGTGCCCGCGCGATTAGTCAAGATTGCCGCAGCAATGGGGGTCGTTCATGCGCCACGCCACCGATTTCGAGGAACAGCTGTTCGAGACCCTGGTCGAGGACCCGGAGACCGACGGCGGCCTTTCGGACGCCCAGCAAGCGGCCGAGCCGCGCAACTTCCTGCGCCACATCCTGTCCCTGGCGGCCTCCAAGCTGGGCGACGGGCTGGTCGATGCGAAACTGGTCCTATCCTGGCTTCTGACCCATCTGGGCGCGGGCGCAGGGGTGATCGGCCTACTGGTCCCGGTGCGCGAGGCCGGATCGCTGCTGCCGCAGCTGTTCACGGCGGGGGCGATCGGCGCGCTGCCGCGGCGCAAATGGGCCTGGGCCGCGGGCAGCGTCGTGCAGGGCCTCGCAGCGCTGGCCATCGCGGGGATCGCGCTGACGATGGAGGGGCCCGCTGCGGGGGCGGCCATCATCGCCGCGCTGGCCGTGCAGGCCCTGGCGCGGTCGGTCTGTTCGGCCAGCTACAAGGACGTGCTGGGCAAGACCGTGGGCAAGTCGCGGCGGGGCGCCGCCACGGGCTTCGCCAGCAGCGTCGGCGCGGCGGGGGTGATCGTCTTCGCGGGCCTGCTGCTGTGGCAGCCCGTGGACCGGGCGGCGCTGGTCATCGGCGCGGTCGCGCTGGCGGGGGCGGTCTGGATCGCGGCGGGCGCGATCTTCGCCACCCTGGACGAGGAGCCGCAGCCGCGCGAGGAGGTGCTGAGCCTGTCGCAATCCCTGGGACAGCTGCGCCTGGTGCGCGAGGACGGCCAGCTGGCCCGGTTCATCATCGCGCGGTCGCTGCTGGTCGGATCGGCCCTAGCGCCGCCCTATCTGCTGGTGCTGGCCGCGGCGGGGGACAGCGACCGGCAGCTGGGGCTTCTGGTGCTTGCCTCGGCGCTGGCCTCACTGCTGTCCTCCTGGGTCTGGGGGCGGATGTCGGACCGCTCGGCCCGGCGGGTGCTGATCTGGTCGGGCGTGTCGGGGGCGCTGGCCTTGAGCGTGGCGCTGGCGCTGGCGGCGATGGGGCTGGCGCAGGCGACGGGGGCCATCGCGGTGGTTCTGTTCGGGCTGATGATCGCCTACCACGGGGTGCGGCAGGGCCGGACGACCTATCTGGTCGACATGGCCCCCGACGATCAGCGCGCGGCCTATACGGCGGTGTCGAACCTGGTCGTGGGGGTGGTGCTGCTGGTTGCGGGGGCGGCATCGGCCGCGCTGGCCTTGCTGGGCGCGGCCTGGGCGGTCGCGGCCTTTGCGCTGGCATCGGGCTTGGGGGCCTGGGTCGCATGGGGATTGGACGAGGTGAGCGAATGACGGATTTTCTGACGACGCCGCAGGGACGGCGCATCGCCTATGAACGGCTGGAGGGGCAGGGTCCCGGCATCGTCTTTCTGGGCGGGTTCCGGTCAGACATGCGCGGCTCCAAGGCCGCGTTCCTGCACGAATGGGCGGCGGCGCAGGGGCGGGCCTTCCTGCGTTTCGACTATTCCGGCCATGGCGAAAGCGGCGGCCTGTTCGAGGAGGGCTGCATCGGCGACTGGTCGGCGGACGCGCTGGCCGCGATCCTGGCGCTGACCGAGGGGCCGCAGATCCTGGTGGGCTCGTCCATGGGGGGCTGGATCAGCCTGCTGATGGCACGGGCGATGGCGGACCGCGTCGCGGGCCTGGTGACGATCGCGGCCGCGCCGGATTTCACCGAACGGGGTTTTTACGCCGGGTTCTCCGAGGCGGAGCATGCCGCGCTGCTGCTGGACGGCAAGGTGGAGCGTGCCAGCGAATACGGCGCGCCGCTGGTGCTGACGCGCCGTCTGATCGAGGATGGCCGCGACCATCTGGTGCTTGACCGGCCGCTGACCCTGCCGATGCCGGTGCGGATGCTGCAGGGCACGGCGGACGCGGACGTTCCGGTCAGCTGGGCCATGGACCTGCTGGACCATGCGTCGGGCGGGGATCTGCGGCTGACCCTGGTCAAGGGGGCCGACCATCGCTTTTCCACGCCCGACTGCCTGTCGCTGATCGCCCGGACGGTCGCGGAGATCGGTCAGAACGTCAGGCTGTAGTGGTCGCCCATGTCGGGCTTGTGGCCGGTGATCTTGGACTTGGCGATCTCATAGAGGAAGGACAGGCTGCCGCCGGTGGCCCAGACCTCGGCCTCGTCCAGATCGAAGCGCAGCAACTGGACGTCGGGGTCCTGCTTGCCGTCCTCGAACCAGCTGGAGGCGACGGCGTTCCACAGCTCGTCCAGCTTGACGCTGTTGTCGGACAGGGACAGCTGGCCGTGGATGCGCGCGTAGAGGCCCTGGCCTGCGTCGCTGACGACGTGGATCGCGGGCTGGGCGCCCGAGGCCACGCTGCGCGCCAAGTCGGTGTCGCGGGCGGTGATGAACCACAGGACATTGGCCTTGCGGTCGGTGTAATGCGACATCGGCACCAGGCGCGCATCATGGGTCAGGCCCAGCATGCCGCTGTTGATGTCGTCCAGGCGGCTCCAGAACTGGTGGTTGTGGTCGGTCATCGTGGATCCTTTCGCACCGCGTCGCGCGGCATTCGGATCACAACCACGATGATGTGGGCCCGGTTCCTGCGAACCGGGCCGCAGGCGGTCAGACGGCCACGTTGTCCGAATGGACGGGGTCGTTCACGCCGCAATCGGCCGCCGCGCCGCCCACCTTGCGCTTGCGCTTGGGCTCGATGCTGTCGGGAATGGCCGCGTTCTCGTCGATGAAGTCGAGGACCAGCGGGCGGATGTTCAGCCGCCAGGACTTGCCCGCGAAGATGCCGTAATGGCCCGCGCCGGGTTCCAGATGCTGCACCTTCCTGGCGTCGGGCACGCCCGTGCACAGGTCCAGCGCCGCGACGCATTGGCCGGGAGCCGAGATGTCGTCATTCGCGCCTTCGACCGTCATGACGGCGACATCGGTGATCCGGCCGATGTCGACCGGCCGCCCCTCCACGGTGAAGCGGTTCTGCGCGATCTCCAGATTCTTGAAGATGCGTTCGACCGTAGACAGGTAGAATTCGGCCGTCATGTCCATCACGGCCAGGTATTCGTCGTAGAACCGGTTGTGCTTGTCGCCCTCGCTGGCGGTGCCGCGCGCCTCGGCATAGATCTGCTCGATGAAGGCGCGGGTGTGGGTCTCCATGTTCATGGTGATGAACGACGACAGCTGCGCCAGCCCCGGATAGACCATCCGCCCCGCGCCGCGATACTTGAAGCCCACGGACTGGATGGCCAGGTGCTCCAGCTCGCCCATGGTGATGCGGTTGCCGAAATCGGTCACCTCGGTTGCGGCGGCGTCCGGATCGACCGGGCCGCCGATCAGCGTCAGGGTGCGGGGCTGGGCCGCGGGATCGTCCTCGGCCAGGATGGCGGTCGCGGCCAGTGCCAGCGGCGCGGGCTGACAGACCGCGATGACGTTCACGTCCGGGCCCAGGTGGCGGATGAAGTCGACCAGATAGCGGGTATAGTCCTCGACGTCGAACTTGCCCGCGCTGACGGGGATGTCGCGCGCATTGTGCCAGTCGGTCACGTAGAGCTCGCAGTCGTTCAGCAGCGACGTCACGGTCGAGCGCATCAGCGTGGCGTAGTGGCCCGACATCGGCGCGACCAGCAGCACCTTTCGGGGCAGGGGATCGCGGCGGGCGACGCGGAAATGGATCAGGTCGCCGAAGGCGCGGCGGATCACCGGCTCGACATAGACGATGTGGTCCTGCCCGTCCTCTCCGGTGATGGGGGGGATGCCCCAGTCGGGCTTGGTCACCATGCGGGCGAAGCTGCGCTCGGTCACCCGGCCCCAGGCCCCGAGCATGCGGAAGGCGGGATGCGGGACCAGCGCGAAGGCGGGGTAGGAACCGATGGCCCGCGCGGTGGCGCCCATCCATTCGTTGGTGGTTCGGATCGTCTCCATCGCGTCGTAGGACACGATGCCTCGGAGGCCTTTGACCGGCATGGCTATCCCCATTCACTGCACTGCGGCACCTGATCTGCGCGCGGAAGGCGGCTTGGACGGGGACAGAAGCCGGGTTTACGCCTTGCCTGCGCTGCGCATATCATGAGCGTATTCCTAGGGGGGTTTACGGATCATGGCAAGACGACCGGATGCGACGGGTAAAAATGTTGCGAAATCGCGCAGCAGATCGGCAACATCCGAAAAAGCCGCATCCGCGTCGCGTCGCGCCGCCAAGGCGGAGCAGCCTGCCGAGGATCAGCCCAAGGCCCGGAAGGCCGCGGCCCCCAAGGCGCCGGCCAAGCCGCGCCGCACCGCCAAGGCCGCCCCCCGGACGACCCCCAAGACCGCTGCCGGCACTGTCGATGGCACGCAGGCCCCCGAGCCCACGACCCCCGAACCTGCGACCCTGGGCGACCCCGATCCCGCCCTCGCCCCCGTGGCGACCGAGCCTGCCGCCGTCCACCGCTTGGCCGAGAATATCGAGCGGATCGAGGCCCTCGGGCACCGCCTGATGAGCGCGCTGGCGGAGCGCAACCTGCCCAATCCCGGCGTCGAGGGGCCCGGACCGGACCTCTACCTGACGGCCGCCAACGCCTTCCTGAAGACCCTGGCCGAACATCCCGCCAAGATGATCGAGACGCAGGTCGCCTTCTGGGGCCAGACGCTGTCGAACTATGCCCAGGCCCAGCAGGCGCTGGCCACCGGACAGGTCAGCGGCGATGACGAGGAGGGCCTTGCCGACCGCCGCTTTGCCAATCCGCTGTGGCGGACGCATCCCTATTTCAACCTGATCCGTCGACAGTACCTGACCAATGCCCGCGCGCTGCGCGAGGCGACCGACAGTCTGGAGCTGCCCGACCAGATCGCCCGGCGGCGCGTCGACTGGATGACTTCGCAGATCATCGACATGATGGCGCCGACGAACTTCTTGGCGACCAATCCCGACGCGCTGGAACGCGCCGTGCAGACCGAGGGCGAGAGCCTGGTGAAGGGTCTGGAGAATCTGGTCCGCGACGTGGAGCAGCATGGCGGCGAGATGATCGTGTCGCTGGCCGACCGTCGCGCCTTCACCGTGGGTGAGAACATCGGCACGGCGCCGGGCACGGTCGTGCATCGCGCGCCGCTGTTCGAGCTGATCCAGTACACGCCCACGACCCCCAAGGCCCATGCCCTGCCGCTGTTGGTCTTTCCGCCCTGGATCAACAAGTTCTACATCCTGGACCTGAAGCCGCAGAACAGCCTGATCCGCTGGCTGGTCGATCAGGGCCACACGCTGTTCGTCGTCAGCTGGCGCAATCCGGACGCGTCCATGGCCGAGACCGGGATGGAGGATTACGTCGCCGCCTATCTGGAGGCGATGGACCGCGTCCTGGCGCTGACGGGCCAAGCGCGGCTGAACGCGGTCGGCTACTGCATCGCCGGGACGACCCTGTCGCTGACGCTGGCCCTGCTGAAGCAGCGGGGCGACACGCGCGTCAACAGCGCGACGCTGTTCACGACGCTGACCGACTTTTCGGATCAGGGCGAGTTCACCAGCTTCCTTCAGGACGATTTCGTGGGCGGCATCGACGCCGAGGTGCAGCGCCACGGGTTGCTGCGCGCGCAGCTGATGTCGCGCACCATGAGCTTCCTGCGCGCCAACGACCTGGTCTGGGGGCCGGCGATCCGCAGCTACATGCTGGGCGAGACGCCACCCGCCTTCGATCTCTTGTTCTGGAACGGCGACAGCACCAACCTGCCGGGGCGCATGGCGATGCAGTATCTGCGCGGGCTGTGCCAGCAGAACGCCTTTGCCGGCGAGGGATTCGAGCTGATGGGGCACCGGCTGCACCTGTCGGACGTGACCGTGCCGCTCTGCGCCGTGGCCTGCGAGGCGGACCATATCGCGCCCTGGACGGATTGCTGGCGCGGCGTGGCCCAGATGGGCAGCGCGGACCGGACCTTCATCCTGTCGCAGTCGGGCCATGTCGCAGGCATCGTGAACCCGCCCACGCGCAAGAAGTACGGCCATTACCTCAGCGAGGGCGGCTTCGAGGGCGGGTGGGAGGCCTGGAGGGAGGCCGCGTCCTTCGACGATGGCAGCTGGTGGCCCAGTTGGGGGCGCTGGTTGGCCGATCGCGCGGGCCCGATGGTCGAGGCCCGCGACCCCGGCGACGGGCTGGAGCCCGCGCCTGGGCGTTACGTCCACGATCGGGCCGGGTAGGCGAGGCGGCGGATTTTTGCTGCGGCGCAGAAGAAATATCTTGAAATGCTGCGGTGCAGCATCCATATTGCCGTCATGGAATGGATAGCGGCGACCCGTTCCCCCGTCTTTCGGTCGCTGCAACGCAGGAGTGAACGATATGGCAAAGACCCCCGATTTCGCCAAGACCATGCAGGACATGATGGCCAACTTCCCCGTCGACACCAGCTCGATGCAGGACGCGATGAAGTCGCAGTCCGTGATGGGCGAGAAGCTGGCCCGTGTGGCGCTGAGCGCCGCCGAGCGTTCGACCGAGATCTCGGCCCGCTGGGCCAAGGACTCGATCGCGCGCATGGGCGAGCTGGCCGCGGTCAAGCAGGACCCGTCCGAATACGCCAAGGCGATGAGCGATTTCGCCTCCGCCTCGGCTGAGATGGCCGCCGAGCACATGGCTGCCTATGCCGAGGTCGCCAAGAAGGTCCAGATGGACACCGTCGACCTGATGCTGACCGCCGGCAAGGACATGGCCTCGGACGCCCAGAAGGCCGCCGAGAAGGCGACCCGCGACACCCAGGCCGCCGTCAAGAAGGCGACCGCGGCCGCGACCGACAAGTGATCTGACCCCCAGGGTCGGACCTGCGCAGGGGCGGCTTCGGCCGCCCCTTTTGCATATGCGGCAAGGCTGGGCTTTTTCCTTTGCGTTTTGCGGGTGCAGCTTTCATCATGACGCAAAGACGCATCCAGGGAAGCCACGATGGCCGCATCCACCGCGCCGCTGCTGATCAAGCGCTATGCCAGCCGCCGCCTCTACAACACCGAGACCAGCGATTACGTCACGCTTGAGGACATCGCCCGCTTCATCCGCGAGGGGCGCGAGGTCAAGATCGTCGACCTGAAGTCGGGCGACGACCTGACGCGGCAGTATCTGCTGCAGATCGTGGCGGAGCATGAGAGCCGCGGCGAGAACATCCTGCCGCTGGACGTTCTAACCGACCTTGTCCGCAGCTACACGACCAGCGCGCAGTCGGTGGTGCCGCAGTTCCTGGCGGCCAGCTTCGAGATGCTGCGCGACGGGCAGTCCAAGCTGATGGAGAACATGGCCTCGATGCCGAACCCGATGGCCTCCATGCCGGGTTTCGACGCGTTGCAGCGCCAGCAGCAGCTGTTCCTCAAGGCGATGATGGGCGGCTGGCGCGGCGGCAGTTCGGGCCCCATGCCCGAAGACGACGCCGGTGGGCCTGCCGCCTCCACCCCGGACGACGACCGCGACATGGCCGAGATCCGTCGCCAACTGGCCGAGTTGCAGAAGCGAGTCTCCAAGCTGTGACTACCGGCTTGCACCGCGCCGCGCGTCGGGCTAGACCCGCCTCACGGAGCGGTGGCCGAGTGGTCGAAGGCGCACGCCTGGAAAGTGTGTAGGCGGGAAACCGTCTCGAGGGTTCGAATCCCTCTCGCTCCGCCACTTTTTTCTCATGACCCGTTGTTTTTTAACTATTTTTGCGCACTGGTGCAGGCTTTCTTCCCCCGAAAATTCCCCCATTTGCTCTAGGAAGGCCGTAGCTTTTGACAGAACTTGGCGGAAAACGTATCACGGCTCTGGGCCTCGTTTGACTCTTGGTTCATCTAGGCTTTGGCCTAAGAGCCTTTGGTTGCACCCAGAGTAAAAAATGCGAGTTTTGACGAACGATAATCTAAGGCTGAAATCTGCGATGTGGGACGCCGCGAATACTCTTCGCGGCTCCGCTGTCGATCGGACGGATTGGAAGGGTTACATTCTTCCTTTGCTGTTCTTCAAGCGCATCTCCGACGTCTGGGGCGAAGAGACGGCTGAGGCTCAAGAGATTTATGGCGAAGCGGACCCCTCCCTGTTTGCGGAGGTGCACCGTTTCGTGCTGCCCGAGGGCAGTCACTGGAACGACATCAGGGAAGTCCCGGCCAACGTCGGCGCGGCGCTCCAGAAGGCGATGCAGGAGATTGAGCGGGCCAATCCGGACACGCTGTTCCGTGTCTTTGGTTCGGCCGACTGGGGAAACAAGGAGAAGTTCTCGGACGAGTTGCTGAAGGATCTGATCGAGGGCTTCTCGGAGATCGGGCTCGGCAACACCACCGTCAGCACCGACGTGCTCGGCGATGCCTACGAATATCTGGTAGGCAAGTTCGCCGACGTCACCCGCCGAAACAAGGCAGGCGAGTTCTACACGCCACGCAGCGTCGTGCGCATGATGGTCGAAATCCTCGACCCCCAGGAAAGCGAAAGCATCTACGACCCCGCCTGCGGCACGGGCGGCATGCTACTTGGGGCTATCGAGCATGTCATGCGCAAGGGCGGCGATCCGCGCACCTTCTACGGCAAGATCTACGGCCAAGAGAAGAACCTGACCACGGCCGCGATCGCCCGGATGAACCTTGTCCTGCACGGGATCGAGGACTTCCAGGTGGCCCGTGAGGACACGTTGCGGAGTCCGGCCTTCACGGACTCCAGCACGGGTGGCCTCGCCACCTTCGACTGCGTCATCGCAAACCCGCCGTTCTCGCTCAAGGAATGGGGGCGTGACCTGTGGGAGGCCGACCCCTGGGGCCGGGCCCAGTACGGCATCCCGCCCGAAAGCTACGGCGACTATGCCTTCGTCCAGCACATGATCGCGTCGATGGCGCCGACCGGGAACAGCCGCATGGCAGTCGTCCTGCCGCAGGGCGCGCTGTTTCGGAAGTCTGCCGAAGGCTCGATCCGGCAGGCCCTGCTGGAAAAGGACATGGTCGAGGCAGTGATCGGCCTAGCGCCGAACCTGTTCTACGGGACGCAGCTGGCCGGGTGCGTAGTTATCCTGCGCCGCAAGAAGCCTGAAGCCCGCAAGAACAAGGTCCTGATCATCGACGCCTCCAGTCTGTTCCGCAAAGGCCGGGCGCAGAACTTCCTCGATCAGGAACACAGCGACCAGATCGTCGCCTGGTTCCGTGCCTTCGAGGATGTCGAGGACCGTGCAAAGGCGGCGACGCTGGACGAGATCAAGAAGGAAGGCTGGACGCTGAACATCTCGCGTTACGTCCTGCCGCCCATTGGCCAGGATATCCCTCCGCTCCCCGAAGCCGTCGAGGCGTTCAAGGCAGCGCTGGCCGACGCTCGGGCGGCCGAGGATCACCTGCGCAAGGTGCTGGTCGAAGGAGGCTGGCTGCAATGAGCGGGCTGACCCAGCGCGAACTCGAAAGCTATCTCTGGGGCGCCGCCACCCTGCTGCGCGGGCTCATCGATGCCAGCGACTACAAGCAGTACATCTTCCCGCTCTTGTTCTTCAAACGTCTGTCCGACGTCTGGGACGGCGACTACCAGGAAGCCCTCGATGAAACCGGGGACGAAGGCTACGCGACCGCCACCGCCAACGACCGCTTCGTGATCCCCGAAGGCGCGCATTGGAATGACGTCCGTTCCGCGCCGCGCGATGTCGGGCGGGCGCTGCTTTCCGCCTTCCTTGCCATCGAGGCCGCCAACCCCGAACGCCTGCAGGGCGTTTTCGGCAATGCGAACTGGACCGACAAGGCCCAGATGCCCGACAGCACGCTGAAGAACCTGATCGAGCATTTCTCGAAACACGACCTCACCCTTGCCGCCGTGCCCGAGGACGAGCTTGGCAACGGCTATGAATACCTGATCAAAAAATTCGCCGATGACAGCGGCCATACCGCGCAGGAGTTCTACACCAACCGCACCCTCGTCCATCTGATGGCGCAGATGCTGGAACCCCAGCCGGGCGAGAGCATCTATGACCCCACCTGCGGCACCGGCGGCATGCTGATCTCGTGCCTGGCCGAGGTGAAACGGCGCGGGGGCGACATCCGCACCACCGGCCTCTACGGGCAGGAACTGATCACCATCACCGCCGCCATCGCGCGGATGAACCTCGTCATCCATGGCGTGGACGATTTCCACATTGCCAGCGGCAACACGCTGGCCACGCCCGCCTTCGTGCAGGGCGACCGGCTGCGCACCTTCGACGTGGTGCTGGCCAACCCGCCCTATTCCATCAAGAAGTGGAACCGCGGCGCGTGGGAGCAGGATGCCTGGGGTCGCAATTTCCTTGGCACCCCGCCGCAGGGGCGGGCGGATTACGCCTTCTTCCAGCACATCCTGTCGTCGATGCACCCGAAGACCGGGCGCTGCGCCATTCTGTATCCGCATGGCGTGCTGTTCCGCAATGAAGAGGCCGAGATGCGGCGCAGGCTGGTCGAATCCGACCGGGTCGAATGTGTGCTGGGGCTGGGGCCGGGGCTGTTCTACAACTCGCCAATGGAGGCCTGCGTGGTGATCTGCCGGTCGCAGAAACCCGAGGCGCGCAAAGGGCGTATCCTCTTCATCGACGCGGTGGCCGAGATTGCGCGCGAACGAGCGCAAAGCTTCCTGCGCCCAGAGCATCAGGCGCGCATCCTGTCTGCCTATCACGCCTTTGAGGGTGATCTCGGCTTTGCAGCGGTAGCGGATGTGGCCGATGTGCTGGCGGCGGACGGCAACCTGTCGATTGCCCGCTATGTGAAGCGGCCCAAGGCGGCGGTGGCGGGCGGTGCCACGCTGGCGGCGACCTGGGCGGCGTTTGATGAGGACGGGCGCGAGTTCTGGTCGGGCATGGACGCGCTGGTGGACATGCTCGATGGCCTGACACCTGCGGAGGATGCCGATGCTTGAGCGGCCGATTTCCAAGGCGGGGTGGACGCGCGTGCGGTTCGACCAGATCGCCACGCAGATCAACGACCGCGTCGACAACCCCGCCGAGGCCGGGGTGGACCGCTATGTCGGGCTGGAACACCTCGATCCCGACAGCCTGCGCATCCGGCGCTGGGGAGAGCCCACGGATGTGGAATCAACCAAGCTGCGGTTCCAGCCGGGCGACATCATCTTTGGCAAGCGGCGGGTCTATCAACGCAAGGTGGCAGTGGCGGATTTCGAGGGCATCTGTTCGGCACATGCCATGGTGCTGCGCGCCAAGCCCGGCGCGGTGCTGCCCGATTTTCTGCCCTTCTTCATGCAGAGCGACCTGTTCATGGAACGGGCGTTGAGCATCTCGGTCGGGTCGCTGTCGCCAACGATCAACTGGAAGGCCCTCGCCGCAGAGGAGTTCCTGCTGCCGCCGATCCAGGAGCAGGCGCGTTTCGTTGAGATTTCAGTTGCGGTCAATGACGCAATTGGCCATTTGCGTGATGTTTGGAACAGTCATCAGATTGCACTATCGTCGGCGACTGATGACATGATCAGGTCGGCTCTCAGCCATGCGAAAGAAGCATCTCAATCTAAAGAAAAATCACATGGCGGCATTGCATTCATCAGTGACGTCGCTCAGGTAATTGATTGCAAGCACAGGACCCCTGTATTCGTTGAAGCAGGTGTTCCAATGGTAGCCCCCGGCGACATCAAGTGGGGAAAGCTCAATCTGCAAAACTGCAAGCAGATCTCCGAAAGTGATCTGACGAAATTTATGGATCACTTGGATGTCGAGGATGGAGACCTCATCTTTAGTCGAAACCAGAGCTTTGGTATTGCCGCATATGTTTTGGGGCAGAGAAAATTCGCTTTGGGCCAGGATACGGTTGCCATAAAGCCGAGAGATGTAGGTTGGGAATATCTCTATCTTGCAATAAAATCAACGTATGTTCAAAAGCAAATTAGAAGGTTCTCCGCAGGGAGCACCTTTGGCCGAATAAACCTCGGTGATATCAGGAAATTGAGCATCCCACTACCTATTCATACGCTTGAAGCGCGCGCGACTTCACTTTTGAAGTCCTTTTCAGACTGTGAAGATGATGTGCACGCTCGGTTGAATGCTTTGATCGAAACCAGGCAGATGATTATTTCAGGTTTCTTTTCTGTGCCTGGAGGTGCTGAATGACCTTCACCGAAGCCAACACCGTCGAAGCCCATCTGCGCGACCTTCTCGCGGGCGCGGCCTCGGCCCGCCCGGCGCAACTCTCCATCGGCCTCGCCCGCACGGGCGGCAAGATCGCGGGCCTCGGCTGGCATTACGTCGCCCCCGCCAACCTTCCCCGCCAGCCGCAAGAGGTGCTGGTCGAACCCCATCTGCGCGACGCCCTGATCCGCCTGAACCCCGACATCGCCGCCAACCCCGGGCTGGCCGATGACGTGCTTTACCGTCTGCGCGCTATCGTGTTGGGTGCACGGTCGGACGGGCTGGTGAAGGCGAATGAGGAATTTGCCGCCTGGGCACTGGGCGAACGCTCGATGCCCTTCGGCGCGAATGGCGAACACGTCACCATCCGCCTGATCGATTTCGACGAGATCGAGAAGAACAGTTTTGTCGTCACCCAGCAGTTCACCATCCGGGCGGGCAAGACCGAAAAGCGCGCCGATCTGGTGCTGCTGGTCAACGGCATTCCGCTGGTCCTGATCGAGGCCAAGACGCCGGTGCGGTCCAGCCAAAGCTGGCTCGACGCCGCCATCCAAGTCCATGACGATTACGAGAAGAACGTGCCGGAGCTGTTCGTGCCCAACGTCCTTTCCGTGGCGACCGAGGGCAAGGAGTTCCGCTATGGCTCTGTCCGGATGCCGGTCGACATGTGGGGCCCCTGGCGCGACGGCGACGGCAAGCAATCGCTGGGCGAGGTTGAGAAAGCCGCCTGCTCGATGCTGCGCCCGGCGATGGTGCTCGACATGCTCGACAGCTTCACCGCCTTTGCCACGCAAAAGGGCAAGCACCGCATCAAGATCATCGCCCGCTATCAGCAGGTGGACGGGGTCAACAAGATCGTCGCGCGGGTGGTCGCGGGCCAGCCGCGCAAGGGGTTGATCTGGCATTTCCAGGGGTCGGGCAAATCGCTGCTGATGCTGTTCGCTGCGCGCAAGCTGCGACTTCATCCGGCGCTGAAGAACCCCACGGTGCTGATCGTGGTGGACCGGATCGATCTGGACAGCCAGATCTCGGGCACCTTCTATGCCGCCGACATGGCCAACATGGTGCGCACGGAAAGCCGCAAGGAACTCGCCGATCTGCTGGGCAAGGACGCGCGGAAGGTGGTGATCACCACGATCCACAAATTCGCCGAGGCAGATGGGGTGCTGAACGACCGTGACAACATCATTGTGCTGGTGGACGAGGCGCACCGCACGCAGGAAGGCGATCTGGGCCGCAAGATGCGCGACGCACTGCCGAATGCGTTCCTGTTCGGCCTGACCGGCACGCCCATCAACCGCGCCGACAAGAACACCTTCTACGCCTTCGGCGCCGACACCGACGATGGCGGCTACATGAGCCGCTACGGCCTGAACGACTCGATCCGCGACGGGGCGACGAAGGAGCTGCATTTCGAGCCGCGCTTGGTGGACCTGCACATCGACCAGAAGGCTATCGAGGAGGCCTATGCAGAGCTGACGCAGGGTCTGACCGACGAAGACCGGGATCGGCTGGGCAAGGCGGCGGCCAAGATGTCGATTTTGGTGAAGTCACCGAAGCGGATCGCCGCGATCTGCGCCGACATCGCCAAGCACTTCCAGGAGAAGGTCGCCCCGAACGGCTTTGGCGCGCAGGTGGTGACCTTCGACCGCGAGAGCTGTCTGCTCTACAAGCAGGAACTCGACCGCCACCTGCCGCCCGAGGTGTCGGACGTGGTGATCTCGGTCAACAGCGGCGAGCCCGAATATGCGGCCTTCAAGCGCGACCGCGATGCCGAGGAGAAGCTGCTCGACCGGTTCCGCGATCCTAAGGACCCGCTAAAGATCATCATCGTGACGTCGAAGTTGCTGACCGGCTTCGACGCGCCAATCCTGCAGACGATGTACCTGGACAAGCCGTTGCGCGACCACACGCTGCTACAGGCGATCTGCCGCACGAACCGCCCCTATGGTGAGCAGAAAACGCATGGCCTGATCGTCGACTACCTCGGCATCTTCGACGACGTGGCGCAGGCGCTGAAGTTCGATGAGGAGGGCGTGCAAAAGGCGGTGTCGAACATCGCCGAGCTGATCAACGCCCTGCCGACCGTCCTGCAGAAATGCCTCGCTTATTTCCCGGGCGTGGACCGAAGCCTGACCGGTTACGAGGGCCTAATCGCCGCGCAGGAGTGCATCCCGAACAACGACCTGCGCGACGCCTTTGCGGCCGATTTCTGCGTTCTGGCGCGGATCTGGGAGGCGCTGTCGCCTGATCCGGTGCTGACGCAATACGGAACCGACTATCGCTGGCTGGCGCAGGTCTACGAATCGCTGAAGCCCTCCAGTGGCACAGGGCGGCTGCTTTGGCATCGGCTGGGTGCCAAGACCATCGAGCTGATCCACGAAAATGTTCATGTCGACGCGGTCCGCGACGACCTCGATACACTGGTTCTAGATGCCGAACTGCTTGAAGCAGTCCTCGGCAACCCTGACCCGGAAAAGAAGGCCAAAGAAATCTCGGTCAAGCTGGCAAGCCGCCTTCGGAAGTATGCGGAAAATCCGAAGTTCAAGGCGCTGGGCGAACGCTTGGAGGACCTGAAGAACCGACATCAGCAGGGCCTGCTGATGTCGATCGACTTTCTGAAGGCGCTTTTGGCGCTGGCTAAAGAGGTGGTGAAGGCCGAGCGCGAGACGCCGGAAGAGGAGGACATCGATCGGGGCAAGGCGGCGTTGACCGGGTTGTTTGAGGAAGCCCGGAACGGCGACACGCCTGTGATGGTCAAGCGGGTTGTGGACGATATTGATGCAATAGTCCGCGAGGTGCGCTTCGAGGGATGGCAGGCGACCCATGCAGGTGAACGTGAGGTCAAGAAAGCTCTTCGGCAGACGCTCTTTAGCTACAAGCTACACCGAGACGCTGACCTATTCGAGAAGGCATACGGCTACATTCGCGAGTATTATTAGGGTCTTTTCCTATAGAGATTAGCCTCACAATGAGGGGATGGATCCAACGGTGCAACGTCGGCATCGTGACCTGCCACGGGGCGGAATACCTTGCGGCCACCCGTTGAATCCGCAGGGACCTCGCGGACGTTTGCTGTAAGTGCATTATGTGATCAGGGTTATTGTCCCTCATCAAGCTGGTGGGCGGAAAGTGGTCGATCGTTGGGCTCGTCGTGAACGGCTGCGTCGCGCAGAGAGTGTTCGTTCGTCTTGACCGAGGCAATGGTCGATATGGGGCCGCAAGCGGATCGTTCGTTGTGTGACCATCAACTACCGACAGTAGACGTTAACGTCCGCGTCTGCCCTGCCAGCCTCGCCGCGGAAGCCTGTAAAGAGACCAACTCAGCTTTCGGCGTCGTTCGCACAAGCCCACGGAAGTTCGATACATTTGACGTGCTCCCAGATTGCGATCGTAAAATTAGGTGAAGATATGCAATTCCTGCGCTTCGAAGGGCGATTATCGGCAGGGGTTGCCAGACCACCTTGCCGCTGTTTGTTAGCCGATAGAAATCGTCGGGACAAAAGCCTGCGCAGTGCGGTTCTGGTCGTAAAGCTTCATCGCGAGGTCCGCTTTTGGCATCCAGACTCGCCCCGTTTCCACTGCTGCGGAAGCCGGCAGTACCGGGAAAACATGCAGTAGCACGCCTTCCCCGTGATAAGCCTTGATCCGGTTGAAAAGGTCGCGCAGCAACCGTTTGTAGGTCCCGAGGTCATCCTTCCTCCGCATGATGTCATTTCCGGGCTGGTCGCAGGTGATTGACCAGATAGCGGTTTCTTCGCCCAAGGCCGAGGTAATGCGATCGTCATTTACTGTGGCGCTCAGGGCCAACTTCAACGCGACTGGCACATCTTTACGGCCGCTATACTCGTTCATTTTGTAAGCTATGCGCCGCTGGTCGGGCAGCCATTTCCAAGTGTCGGGTTCGCGGTGCTTCTGGTGCACGGAAACCGGCACAATGTCCCCTAGAAGCGTCCCGAGACGGATGAGCAACGGCTGAGGCGCTAAGGCGAAGACGCTGAGTTGGCGGATTTCCCGCTGCTCGATGCGCTCCTTGATCTTGCGCGCAAAAAGGCGCTCCAGATTCTCGTTCTGCTCGGTCCAGTAGGCTTCCTCGTGATCCTTGCGCTCCGAGCCGATCAACTCGATGTCGATTGTTCGGCCCTCCGCGGGGTGGTGATCCGGTGGCATAGCGCTGAAGATCGAACGGGTTGTCACCAAGGAGTCGCGCTGGCCGATAGTTGCCGCGAACCTGACAACATGGGAAACGCGGTCGACATCCATGTCTGTGACGATCTCGATCCGGTCCTCATGTTCCGCTTTCATAGCCAGGAGGACGTCCTCGGGATAGTCGGCCAGGTAGTCCACATCGATCGCCTTATGGTGAACGGGGCACATCAGCATCAGGTTGTCGATGTCCTGGGCAAGCAAGGGCGATCTGTCGGCATCACCCCTAGGCCCACCTGCTTCGTCGGCGACAATGTGAGCGATGTAACCGAACTTGCCCTTGCGCTTGCCAGCGATCAGGTTACCGATCAGCAGCTTATTACATCCACGGAACTGGCACCGCCCTGCAGCCTTTGCCCAAAGCGCGTTTGCAACTTTTGATGGAATAGCAGTCTTGGACATGTGGACCTTTCAATTGCCGCACTGAAAGCGACACCTTTCAGATGAATATTCTCTTCGATCGTGGCACCGGTTCGTCAATCATCTCGACGCGTTTCGGGTGCTGGCCGCGTATGAACAGGTATGTCCCCACCTGCAACATCACGAACATCCGCAGCCGAACGATCATCAAAACCGAAAAATCGATGTTGCCGACGTCCTCAACCATCGCCTGCATGGTACTGATGTCGGTCGTGCTCGGACTTACCGGAAAGCTTGGATGGGAGTGCCATTCACCCAAGTAGTTGAAGCGACTGAAGTTATTGCCATTCTTCTCAAAGAAGGCTTCCAGTGCCTGAGTGTGCAGTTCCGGGCGGCGCTCGAAGTACGCGCTCTCGCCGCCCCTCGGGTCCACGGTGACGTCCACGATCCGAAATCGCCCTTCGTCGTCCAATTGCTCGGCGAGCAGCAGGCCCCCAGTTTCCCGGCGTCCTGATAGGGACAGTTCTTTGCAAATTTTCTTGCGGACAGAACTAGGGCCTGTTGACGTTCACCGCAGCCGAATGATGGTTGCAGCGATGGCGACGAAGGCTGAGAAGCTGCTGTCTGTCT